>JAFUST010000055.1 GCA_017467535.1 Prevotella sp.
ACTCGTCAACGTGCTCCGCCATAGGCGAAGACGGGGTGATGGGGTAGATTGCTGCTACCTCCGAGAACATGTAACTCACGTGAGCCGCAGCCTCGTTACCATCACAGGTGATAAATTTCTTTTCTTTAGCCATTTGTTTAGATAGATAAATGTATTAAATAAAAATGATTTGTTTAATAAAGGAATCCAAGCAGCCATAGCGGGATTTGGTTGTCTTTTCCTATTTCCGTATTGTATCGCGCGTAGATGGTGTCTGGCGCGTACCTTATCTTACTATGTGCATCAGCATCGCAGATGCGGAACTTCAGGTTGCCGTCTACCGTATAGAAGTTGTCGCGCCCCGTCTGGTTCACCTTGTGGTCCTTCCACAGCGAGTTGACGAAGAAGGTTTCCATGGCCGTCTGCTTCTCCACGTGTATGGGGTAGATAGCATAGAGCAGATTCGAGTTGTGCAGCATCACCTTCGTGGGCTTCTTGGGGAACGCCTCGCCCACGGGGTAGATCATGTTGAGCAGACGGGCGTCGGCCAGGTATTTGATGTAGTTCATCACCGTGGCACGGCTGGTTTCAATGTCGTTGGCCAGTTTCGATACGTTAGGCGACTGGGCACCTTGCTCGGCTAATTGATAGAAGAGTTTCTTGATTTTCGTGAGATACTTCAGTTCTATCTGCTTGATGAGCAGGATGTCCACCTCGGTCATCATGTTCATTGTTTTCAGCAGGTTCTCGCTGTAGTTGCGGTGCTCCTGGAAGAAAGGATAGAAGCCGTGATGGATATAGTCCTGAAAGTAGCGGCGGGGCGACACCTTTGGCAGTATCTGCTTGACGATGTGCTCGTGGTCGCTCAGGATTTCATCCAGCGTGTACGGACGGAAGTCGTTTCCAGTAAGCAGATTGAGGAACTCACGGAAGGAGAATCCGCGCAGATTGTACGACTTCACGATGCCGTTCAACTCTGGGTTCTCGTCCTTCAGTCGCATCACGCTCGAGCCTGTGAATACAATCTTCAGTCCCTGGTAAAGGTCGTAGCATTTGCGCAGTTCCTTACTCCAATTGTCCTGCTTGAACACCTGGTCAATCAGTAGCACACGCCCGCCATGATAGTAGAAGTCGCCTGCAAAGTCGGCAATGCCGCGCCCCTGGAAGTAGAAGTTGTTCATGTTGATGTACAGGCACTGGCGGTCGTTGATGTCGAACTTCTCCTTGGCGTATTGCAACAGGAATGTGGTTTTTCCGATGCCACGTGTGCCCTTGATGCCAATCATGCGGTCGTTCCAGTCAATCTCATCCATCAGGGTGCGACGAACAGGCGCATTGACATGCTCCACCAAGTAGCGATGTGTACGAAAAAAAGCTTCCATTCCTTGTGATTTGTTTTAAAACAGGTGCAAAGTTAGTAATAATTTCCCAAATTGCAAAGCCGGGTTTGCAAAATCTTGCTAAAAAGGCTTATTTTTCTGCTATCTAAATAAGACGCAATGGCGCGCCGACACGGCGAACCATTGCGTCTGAGAATTGTCTATGAGCACAAAATGGTGAGTCCGGCCATAACGATCGATACCATCGACATCAGTTTGATAAGGATGTTGAGCGAGGGGCCGCTGGTATCCTTGAACGGATCACCGACTGTATCGCCCACGATGGTAGCCTTGTGGGCAAACGAGCCTTTGCCGCCGAAGTTTCCCTCTTCGACCATTTTCTTGGCGTTATCCCACGCACCGCCGGCATTGGCCATGAAGACAGCCAGCGTGAATCCAGCCGACAGGCCGCCCACCAGCAGTCCCAGCACGCCAGCGACTCCCAGAATGATGCCCACGACGATGGGGATGGCGATGGCCAGCAGCGAGGGCACGATCATCTCGTGCTGGGCAGCACGGGTGGAGATTTCTACGCACGAGCCGTAGTCAGGTGTGCCTGTACCTTCCAGTATGCCTTTTATTTCGCGGAACTGGCGGCGCACTTCTTCCACCATCTTCTGGGCGGCGCGTCCCACGGCCTCCATTGTCAGCCCGCAGAACAGGAATGCGGCCATTGCTCCGATGAAGGCACCCACCAGCACGCGTGGGTTCATCAGGTTCACTTGGAAGGCATTCATGAAGTCGGGGATGGTGGCCTGTAGGGCATCCACCTTCTCGCCGGCCAGGTTTGTTATGAAGTCACCCGAGCGGTGCATGGCGATTTTCACCTCTTCTATATAGGATGCCAGCAGTGCCAGTGCCGTGAGGGCAGCCGAGCCGATGGCGAAGCCCTTGCCGGTGGCAGCCGTCGTGTTGCCCAGGGCGTCGAGCGCATCGGTGCGGTGGCGCACTTCCTCGCCCAGTTCGCTCATTTCAGCGTTGCCGCCAGCATTGTCGGCAATGGGGCCGTAGGCGTCGGTAGCCAGCGTGATGCCCAGCGTAGAGAGCATGCCCACGGCGGCTATGCCGATGCCGTAGAGGCCCAGCGACATGTTCGTGGAGTCCATCATTCCGTCTATGTCGAACCTGATGGCGCAGAGGTAACTCAGCATGATGGCCACGCCGATGGTGACCACGGGGATGCACGTTGACATCATGCCCGTGCCGATGCCCTTGATGATGACGGTGGCGGCACCCGTGAGGCCGGCCTCCGAGATCTTTTGCGTGGGCTTGTAGGAATGAGACGTGTAGTATTCGGTGGCCTGTCCGATGATGACGCCTGCGGTCAGGCCGGTGATGACCGAGAACGACAGCCCCAGCCAGTTGTCAATCTGCAGCAGATAGAGTATGCCGAAGGTGGCTGCGGCGATGAGCAGGGCCGAGACGTTAGTGCCCAGCGACAACGAGTGTAGCAGGTCGCGCATGGTAGCCCCCTCCTTGGTGCGCACCAGATAGATGCCCAGGATGCTGAGGAACACGCCCACGTCGGCTATCAGCATCGGGGCGATGACGGCCTTCAACTGCATGCCTTCGGCCTGCGAACTGGCAAAGGCCACGGCTCCGAGGGCAGCCGTCGACAGGATGCTGCCGCAATAACTCTCGTAGAGGTCAGCCCCCATGCCTGCCACGTCGCCCACGTTGTCGCCCACGTTGTCGGCAATGGTGGCGGGATTGCGCGGATCGTCCTCGGGAATGTCAGCCTCCACCTTTCCCACGATGTCGGCCCCCACGTCGGCAGCCTTCGTGTAGATGCCGCCGCCCACACGGGCAAAGAGTGCCTGCGTGGAGGCACCCATGCCGAAGGTCAGCATGGTGGTGGTGATGGAGATGAGACCGCTCTCGTCGAACTTGTTGAGGATGAGGAACCACAGGGCAATGTCGAGCAGGCCCAGGCCTACGACTGTCAGGCCCATCACGGCACCAGAGCGGAAGGCAATCTTCAGTCCGCCGTCCAGGCTCTTGCGGGCAGCATTGGCGGTGCGGGCTGAGGCATAGGTGGCCGTCTTCATGCCGAAGAAGCCTGCCAGACCAGAGAACAGGCCGCCAGTCAAGAAGGCGAAGGGCACCCAGGGGTTCTGCATCTGGAAGCCGTAGGCCATGATGGAAAAGATGACTGCCAGCACCACAAACACGATACCCACGACCTTGTACTGCTGCCAGAGGTAGGCCATGGCGCCGCGGCGCACGTGACCGGCAATCTCTCTCATTCGCGGCGTGCCTTCGTCGGCTTTCATCATCGAGCGGAAGAAGCAGAACGCCATGCCCAGTGCCACCACTGATGCGATGGGCACGAGCCAGAATGCGGTAGGAATATTGTTCATAAGCCTTATGTTTAGTTGTTAAATTGACTAATCTCCTGTTTATGCTGCAAATTTAGTCAAAATAAATCAATTTGCCAACTTTTTGTGCCGTTTTTCATAAATAATGTGTACCTTTGCAACAAATATTGCGGAAAATAGCAAAGAGACACACCTGAAATAATGACGCTACGCATCTTTAACCCCGAACACGACATTGCCCTGGCCGCCAACCTGTCGAACTTCACGGCTCCGCATGCTGGCCGCCAACTGCGGCATGACCTTGGCTTCCTGTCCGCTCTCTGGGCGCAGGAGGGTGACATAGTGCTGACTGACGACGTGGAACTGGCCGAACGCTCGTTCCTGCGACTGGCCCATTCGGCCGAGAAGCACCTGGGGGTGAGTTTGCTCCGTCCAAACCTGAGGTTTGCTCCGTCCAAACCCGGAGTTTGCTCCGTCCAAACTCAGGGGGTGGACCCTTGGGGCTGGGACAGGGCGCTGAAGGCCCGTCTGCACAGGGTAGGGGTGAGCGACAGCGTGATGCCCTCCGACGAGCAGATTGACACCATCCGACAGTTGTCCCATCGGCGCACTTCGGCCCGTCTGCTGCCTTTCCTGCGATGCAAGGGAACGGTCGGCGAGGCCTTCGAATTCACCACGTCCGACGAGGTGGAGTGTCTCTTGAAGAAGCACGCCCATCTGGTGCTCAAAGCCCCCTGGTCGTCCAGCGGCCGAGGCCTGCGTTTCATCCACGAGACCATGGAGGGCAATCCCCACGTGCAGGGCTGGCTTCACAATATGCTCGACGCACAAGGGTCGGTGATGGCAGAGCCATATTATAATAAGGTGAAGGACTTCGGGATGGAGTTTGAGGCTCTGGCCGATGGCTCCGTACGCTATCTGGGCCTGTCGCTCTTCCATACGGCCAACGGGGCCTACGCAGGCAACATCCTGGCCACAGAGTCAGCCAAGCGCGAAATGATAAGTCGCTACGTTCCAGATGGTTTGCTGGATGAGGTTCAAACTGAGATTTGCCGTCAACTCGCCTCCGTATTCAAGGACCAATACGCTGGCCCCTTCGGCATTGACATGATGATTGTCAGGAGCGGGGAAACGGCCCGCGAGGACTTCCTGCTCCATCCCTGTGTGGAGATCAACCTGCGCCGCACGATGGGCCATGTGGCTCTCGCGCTGACGCCGCAAGACGACGAAGTGAAGCGCGTGATGCGCATAGAATATGCCGACAACAACTACAAACTAAAAATACAACGACTATGAAGAAACTATTTGCTCTGACAATGGCACTCGCCTGCCAACTGGCAGTCGTACAGGCCCAGTACCGTTCTCAGGTATGGTCGCCCGACAATGGCGACGGCACCTACACCAATCCCGTGATTAACGCTGACTACTCCGACCCCGATGTCTGCGTGGGCGCCAGCGGCGAGGACTTCTATCTGACGGCTTCGTCGTTCAACTGCATCCCCGGCTTGCCCATCCTCCATTCGAAGGACTTGGTGAACTGGGAGATTATCAACCATGCCGTCAAGGCGCTTCCCCCGCTGGAGCGATACAACCAGCCGCAGCACGGCAATGGCGTGTGGGCTCCCTCCATTCGCTACAACGAGTACAATGCCACCTATTATATCTATTGGGGCGACCCTGACCTCGGCGTGTTTGTGGTTACGGCTAAAGACCCTGCAGGGCAGTGGACGGAGCCGCAATGTGTCATTGAGGGCAAGGGCATGATAGACACCACGCCCCTCTGGGATGAGGATGGCCGTTGCTATCTGGTGAACGGGTGGGCCAATTCGCGCTGCCAGTTTAATTCGGTGCTCACCGTGCGTGAGATGTCGCCTGACGGTATGCGACAGATAGGCGAGCCCGTTATCGTTTTCGACGGTAACGGCACGCCAAACCGCACGGCAGAGGGCCCCAAGTTCTACAAGCGCGACGGTTGGTACTGGATCATGTGTCCGGCTGGCGGTGTGCCCATAGGGCATCAGTTGGCCATGCGCTCGCGTTCGCCCTACGGCCCCTATGAGTGGAAAGTGGTGCTCGACGAGGGCAAAACGGGTATCAACGGCCCTCATCAGGGCGGCTGGGTACACCTGAAGAGCGGCGAGGACTGGTTCCTGCACTTCCAGGACAAGGAGGCCTACGGCCGCGTGGTATGGCTGGAGCCCGTCACGTGGAAGGACAATTGGCCCACGATGGGACAGAACGTGAAGAACTACTGCGGCGAACCCGTATTGACCTATCGGAAACCCAACGTGGGTCAGACCTATCCGATAGTGAACCCTGCCGAAAGCGATGAGTTCAACGAGACAACGCTGGGTCGCCAGTGGCAGTGGCACGCTAATTATCAGCAGACCTTTGGCATGCCTACGCCCTTTGGCGTCTTCCGCCTCTTCTGTCACAAGCAAAGCGAAGACTACAAGAATATGTGGGAGGCAGGAAACCTGCTGTTGCAGAAGACACCCGCCGACAACTTCACGGCAACCACGAAACTGCGCCTCTCGGCCAAGGATGAGGGACAGTATGGCGGCCTTATTGTCATGGGTATGGATTACTCGTCGCTGGTGCTGCGCCGTGTGGGCAATCAGTTTGAACTGCAGCAGATCACCTGCCGCGGTGCTGACAAGGGCAAGCCTGAGACCATCAAGACACTGGCCACACTGAAGCCCACGGAGAAGGATAAGGTGGACTATCAGCCAGCCATTCACTGCGACATCTATTTGCGTCTGCATGTCACCTATATAGGAGGTAAGAACAGTGACGGCACCAACCGCCACGAGGCTTCGGTACATTTCAGTTACTCCACCGACGGCAAGCGCTTCACCGATGTCGGTGATGCCTTCACCATGCGCCAAGGCAAATGGATTGGAGCCAAGGTGGGCCTGATGGCTGCTGAGCCGGCAGGCAAGAAGGTGCGCGGATGGATTGATGCCGATTGGTTCCGTGTGACAAAATAAGTCAGAAGAAACAACGAGGGAGGACAACTGCTACTATTTGTCCTCCCTCTTCATTGTAAGGGTGCGCGGCAGTTTCTGCCACTTGCCGCCATCGGGCATCTTGATAGTAGAGCCGTTGCCTTGATGCAGGGTGTAGATGCTGTCGTTTTCGCGGATGAGCACAGCCTCCAGATCCTCGCTGCCGTAGTCGTTCACCATCACCAGCCGGGCCTTATTGCCTTTCACCTCGGCCGATATGACGGGCCAGCAGAAGGTGTAGCGCTCCTTGCCCAGATAGCCGGCCACGGGGCCCAGTATGTCCTGACCGGGGATGATGATGTCCTGCTGGTGAAAATTGATGCGCATGAATACCTGATACTCTTTATTATAAAGGTACGCGCGAAAGGCCGTCGAGTCTTTCTGGGCCATGAGGGCCGTAGCCGTCAGCAGGGCTATGATGGTGAGGGTGTAGCGTTTCATCTGTCTGATTTTGAGGGCAAAGATACCAAATCTAAATCAATAAATCGTCGAAAAAGGAAAAAAGATAGGGGAAACATGGTGGATTTTAGAAATATTTAAGTAACTTTGCAGCCGTTTATAAACAAGTACTAATGAGTAGAAAGCAAATAACTCCGGATTATATCTTTGAGTCGAGTTGGGAGGTATGTAATAAAGTAGGCGGTATCTACACCGTTCTTTCAACGCGGGCAAAGACACTTCAGGAGTATTTTCAGGATAGGATCAGATTCATCGGTCCTGATTTTTGGAAAGAGAGTGAGAGTCCTTACTTCCGTGAGGAGAAGTCGCTGTTTGCCGAGTGGCAATGGCTGGCTCACGAGCAAGGCATCGACGTGAGGGTAGGGCGCTGGACCATTCCCGGCGAGCCCATCGCCGTGCTGGTGGACTTCAAGCCCTTTTTCGAGAAGAAAAACGACATCTACGGCTGGCTCTGGGAGAACTACCAGGTGGACTCGCTCCACGCCTATGGCGACTACGACGAGGCTTCGATGTTCTCTTATGCGGCAGGACTCGTGGTTGAAAGTTTCTACAACCACTTCATCGACCGCACCAAGCGCGTCATCTATCATGCCAACGAGTGGATGTGCGGTCTGGGCGCGCTCTACATCAACAAGAAGTTGCCCCAGATAGGCACCATCTTCACCACTCATGCCACCAGCATCGGACGCTCCATTGCCGGCAACCAAAAGCCCCTCTACGACTATCTCTTCGCCTACAACGGCGATCAGATGGCCTGGGAACTGAACATGCAGTCGAAGCACTCCATCGAGAAGCAGACGGCCCACAACGTGGACTGCTTTACGACCGTGAGCGACATCACTGCCAACGAGTGCCGTGAGTTGCTCGACAAGCAGGTAGACGTGGTGCTGCCCAACGGCTTCGACAACAGTTTCGTGCCCAAGGCTGCCACGTTCACCAAGAAACGCAAGCAGGCCCGCCAGAAGATGCTTCAGGTGGCCAACGCCCTGCTGGGCGAGGATCTGGGCGACAATACCATCATCGTGTCCACGTCGGGCCGCTACGAGTTCCGCAACAAAGGCATCGACGTCTTCGTCGAGGCCATGAACCGTCTGCTGCGCGACCGCCAGTTGAAGAAGAAGGTGCTGGCCTTCATCGTCGTGCCAGGCTGGGTGGGCGAGCCCCGCAAGGACCTGCAGGAACGTCTGCAGAGCGGACTGCCCTACGATACGCCGCTGGAGGTGCCTCAGGTGACACACTGGCTGCACAACATGGGCCACGATAACGTGCTCAACATGATGAAGTTCTACGATATGCACAATCGCCACGAGGACAACGTGAAGGTCATCTTCCTGCCTTGCTACCTTGACGGCAAGGACGGCATCATGGACCTGACCTACTACGATGTGGTGCTGGGCAATGATCTGTGCATCTATCCCTCTTACTACGAGCCTTGGGGCTACACCCCGCTGGAGGCCGTGGCTTTCAAGGTGCCTTGCATCACCACCGACCTGGCTGGTTTCGGCCTTTGGGCCAACAAGGAGTTCGGTCATCCTGGCGAACTGGCCGACGGCGTGAAGGTCATCCATCGCACCGACTACAACTACTCCGAGGTGGCTGACTACATCAAGGACACCGTCTCCGACTTCTCTGCCTTGACCAAGACCCAGGTGGAGGCTTGCCGCAAACAGGCCGAGGCACTTTCGAAAAAGGCTCTTTGGAAAGAGTTCATAAAGTACTACTACGAGGCCTACGACATTGCCCTTCAGCGAGCCGAGGCCCGTATGAACCAAGCAAATCAAGAAAAGGAATCAGAATCATTAGTTAAATAAACGTGAGACAAGTATGAAAATTAAAGCAGACTACGTGAACGCTCCTCTTTGGAAGGAGTTGACAGTCAGAAATCGTCTTCCTGAGGAACTGAAGTGCCTCGAAGAGATTGCGCACAACCTTTGGTGGGTATGGAACTATGAGGCCCGCGACTTGTTCCGCGACCTCGACCCCGAACTCTATCATGACGTGAAGCACAACCCTGTGATGCTGCTCGAACGGCTCACCTTCGACCGCAAGGAAGCCATCGTCAAGGACAAGGCTCTGATGAAGCGCATCAAGGCCGTCTACGAACTCTACCGTGCCTACATTGACGTCAAGCCCGACAGCAAGCGTCCCTCTGTGGCCTACTTCTCTATGGAGTATGGCATGCACTCTGCCCTGAAAATCTACTCCGGCGGTCTGGGCATGCTTGCCGGCGACTATCTGAAAGAGGCTTCCGACTCTAATGTCGATATGTGCGCCATTGGCTTCCTCTATCGCTTTGGCTACTTCACACAGTCGCTAAGCATCGACGGGCAGCAGATTGCCAACTATGAGGCTCAGAACTTCACCTCGCTGCCCATCGAGCGTCAACTCGACGAGAACGGACAGCCGATGGTTGTCGACGTGCCCTATATGAACTACACCGTACATGCCTACATCTGGCGTGTCAACGTGGGCCGTATCAAACTCTATCTCCTCGATACCGACAACGAGATGAACTCGGAATTCGACCGGCCCATCACCCACTCACTCTATGGCGGCGACTGGGAGAACCGTCTGAAGCAGGAGATCCTGCTCGGCATCGGTGGTGCCCTGACGCTGAAGAAACTGGGCATCAAGAAGGACATCTACCACTGCAACGAGGGCCACGCTGCACTCGTCAACCTGCAGCGCCTGTGCGACTACATCGAGGAGGGCCTCACCTTCAACCAGGCTATGGAACTGGTGCGTGCCAGCGGTCTCTATACCGTCCACACTCCCGTGCCTGCCGGTCACGACTACTTCGACGAGGGTCTCTTCGGCAAGTACATGGGTGGCTATCCCCAGAAACTGGGCATCACATGGGACGAGTTCATCGGCATGGGCCGTACTAATCCTGACGACCACAACGAGAAGTTCTGTATGTCTACCTTCGCCTGCAACACCTGTCAGGAGGTCAATGGCGTGTCGAAACTCCACGGATGGGTCAGCCAGAAGATGTTCGCTGACATTTGGAAAGGCTACTATCCCGAGGAGAATCATGTGGGCTTCGTCACCAATGGCGTACACTTCCCCACATGGGCCGCTACCGAGTGGCGTAAGGTCTATGAGAAATATTTCGACGAGAACTTCATGTTCGACCAGTCTAACCAAAAGATTTGGGAGGCTATCTACAAGGTGCCCGACGAGGAAGTGTGGGAGACGCGAATGGCCCTGAAGAAGAAACTCTTCGACTATATTAAGGAGCAGTTCCGCGAGACATGGCTGAAGAACCAGGGTGACCCCTCGCGTGTGGTCAGCCTGTTAGAAAAGATGAATCCCAACGCCCTCGTCATCGGCTTCTGCCGTCGTTTTGCCACCTATAAGCGTGCACACCTGCTCTTCACCGATGAGGCTCGTCTGGCCAAGATTGTCAACGACCCCGAGCATCCCGTCATCTTCCTCTTCGCTGGTAAGGCTCACCCCGCCGACGGAGCAGGACAAGGGCTCATCAAACGAATCTTTGAGATTTCGCAGCGTCCTGAATTCCTCGGTAAGATTATCTTCCTCGAGGATTACGACTTCCTGCTTGCACGTCGCCTCGTGTCGGGTGTCGACATTTGGATGAATACGCCTACGCGTCCTCTCGAGGCTTCTGGCACATCGGGCGAGAAGGCCGAGATGAACGGTGTCGTCAACCTCTCCGTGAAAGACGGATGGTGGCTCGAAGGCTATCGCGAGGGTGCCGGTTGGGCACTCACTGAGAAGCGTACCTATCAGAATCAGGGCTATCAGGATCAACTTGATGCCGCCACTATTTACTCGCTTCTTGAAAACGAGATTATTCCGCTCTACTACGATAAGGACAAGAAAGGACTCTCGAAAGGCTGGATAAAGGTCATCAAGAACTCTATCGCACAGATTGCACCTCACTACACCATGAAGCGTCAACTCGACGACTACTACGACAAGTTCTATGTCAAGGAGGCTAAGCGATTCAAGGAGATCTCCAAGGACAACAACCGTTTGGCTAAGGACATCGCTCTCTGGAAGGAACTGGTCGCTGAGCGCTGGGACGGCATTCGCGTGGTGTCAAGCAAGTGGGACATTCCCGCTACTGGTCTTGAGACCGGTACGAAGTACACGCTCCAGTATGTAATCGACGAGCAGGGGCTCGAAGATGTCGTAGGACTCGAGAAGATCAATGTCTTCACCGACAAAAACGGCGAGGAGCGTATCTACAGCATCGAACCGCTCAAGTTGGTCAGCAAGGATGGCAATAACTATACCTTCGAGGCAACGCTCGCTCCTCACCAGGCCGGCGAGTACAAGAGTGCCGTCCGTATGTACCCCAAGAACAAGAACCTGCCTCACCGTCAGGATTTCTGCTACGTGAAGTGGCTTGAACTGCCTCAGAATAACTAAGCACACGCGCATTTGTTCTGACAGCACGATATGGCCAGACGGGAAAAACCTCCCGTTTGGCCTTTTTCTTTCACTTCGGGCATAAAAAGTTGCGTAAAAGTTTGGCCGTTTCGCAAAAAGTTTGTACCTTTGCACCCGCAAAACCGAAAAGGATGCACCCGTAGCTCAGTTGGTAGAGCACCTGACTCTTAATCAGGGTGTCCAGGGTTCGAACCCCTGCGGGTGTACCAAAGGAACCGCCGATATGGCTCAGTTGGTAGAGCAACGCATTCGTAATGCGTGGGTCCCCGGTTCGAGTCCGGGTATCGGCTCAGGGATAGTTAAGCATAAAGTTCAGGGGCAGTGGTGCCCCTTTCTCATAACACATTTTCTTGCGGAATTAGCCCAGTTGGTAGAGCATTGGCTTCCCAAGCCGAGGGTCGCGGGTTCGAGTCCCGTATTCCGCTCACCCCTATAAGAAACGGGTTTGGAGGCTTCAAACGATGAGTTTGGAGCCTCCTTTCGTTGTGTTTGGAGGCTCCTTCGTTGTGTTTGGGCACCCGTTATCTTCGTGCCGTTTCGATGCCTGCTCTTGTGATTCAAAATGTTTCTTTTGCTGAAACACTTTGTTTCTATGGGAGGAACACTTTGTTTCGATGGGAGAAACACTTTGTTTCGATGGGAGAAACAAAGTGTTTCATCCATCGGAACAATGTGGAAACAATATCAAAGAGCATGGGATGCAAACAAAATGCAAACGGTCGTTCTTGGTGCTTTCAGGAGGAAAGTGTATCTTTGCAAACTAAATGCAAAGAGAAAAGGACGATGAAGAATGTATTTCTTTCACTGACACTGTGCTGCCTGCTTGCAGCATGCGGGCAATTGACGGACGGCGAATCGGCAAGTCCGCTCGAAGGAACGTGGCTATTGCGGTATGTGGAATATCCTACTGGCGAAGCATATGACTACTCAATAGAAGGCAAGGGAACATATTGCTTGCTCTATGACAGTGATTCGATGCTCTATGAATCTATCATTTCGATGACTCCTTCAGGGTTTGTCATTATGCCCACAGCCAAGCGAGTGGTGACTCTGATTGACAAGGGGGGTGGCGAAAGGCTCTATCTGGAAGACGGCGATCCGCATCCACTGACCATCAGCAGCGATACGGCTATCACCATCCAGCGCAAGGGGGCACTTTATTCGTTAGTACGTGACGATGACCTCTACCTTGAGTGGGGAACGGAAATTCGCGAGATCATCATTCGGGACCTGGGCAGTGAGAATAGCATGGCCAGAAACTACTATGTGCTGTCGGCCAAAGAGCGGCAGCAGGAGAGAGACCTCCAGTGGCACGGCTATGTCTTTATGCTCATCATCGTCATCTCCTTCTTCATTGCCCAATACATCGTCTCCAAGCGCAGGGCAATGCGGCGGCTGCAACTGCAACTGCAGCAGATTCGGGAGGTGAAGGAGAACCGTCCACAGGCTGTCAGGCAGATTGTCGCTTCTGTGGAGAATGACTTCTTCGCTTCTGACGACTATGCTGCCCTGCAAAGACGCATCGCAAGTGGACGGGTGATGAAGGATGTCGACTGGCAGACGGTGGAGCAACATCTGAAGAGCATCTGTCCAGGCTTCACCACTCAGTTGCGAAACCTCCGTCCGATGTCGGAACTGGAGTATCAGGTGTGTCTGCTCATCAAACTGCGCATTGCCCCTAAGGACATTGCCGCAGTACTGTCTCGTGACGTGAGCACCATCAGCACGGTGCGTAGCCGTCTCTATAAGAAGGTATTTGGCCGTAAGGGCGGTGCAAGGGAATGGGATGACTTCATCCTGTCAATAGGCTGACAGGCTCAATGGTTTGCAGATGGTTTGCAGCGGCAAATGCAAATCAGATGCAAAGTCATTTTCTTGGTCGCGTCAGGAAATGCCCGTACCTTTGCCGTCGATAATCAAATCTAATGTTAAACCAATTAAAAACGTAAAACTTATGAAAAGACTATTGTTGGTAATGTCTGTCGCATTGATAAGTGCCATGCAGGCAAGTGCACAGAGCGTGAAGGTTGACGACAAGGAACTTGTCGGCGTGTGGTACATGGAGTCCATGCAGTTTGAGGGCGAGAAAAAGATCATGTGCGGCAAGGCGACAGGCTACACCCAGTTCAAGTACTATGGGGCTGATGGCGAGTATGCCTGTGCAGAACTTGCCTTGACCAAGGCCGGCAAGGTGGTGGTGATGCCCCATGAGTATGGCACCTACACCTTTAAGGATGGTTGGTATTCTGAGATGGGGCGCGAGAAGATAAAGGATGCCATCGTCTGGGTTGACAAGACCACTACAAAGGGCACATGGAAGAACCGACATGACATCTGGAAGAAGATATCGCTGCCGGACGCGACGGTGAAGTATATTGTGAACTGTTGCAAGAGCAAAGAGACTCCTGCCGACATTCAGCAGGTCATCAAGCAGGCGCTGTTTAAGTAGACTGAAGACGCGTATAAAGAGTTAGTAAATCACCCGGGACTTCATGGAGGCCGCAGCGATGCGTCCTCCTTTTTGTGTGACACGACATGACCCGTTCTCGGCTATGTTCTTGGCACAAAATTGCCAATAATCGGCGGAATACAGTCAAATGGAAAGTGAATGAATGTTATTTCGGCAAGTTTTTGCCGGAATTTGCGGAGTTTCCACGAAGAAATGATAATTTTTGAGTAATTTTGTGGGCGATATGAAGTTCGTATGGTTTGAAGACTATAGACGGATATGGAATACTTACCCCAAGACCCTGCAATACTGGTATCGAGCGTGAATATGCTCCTGCGTGATGAGGAGTATGACACGCTGGAATCGCTATGCTATGCTTTCAACAGAGAGCCGCAGGAGATTAAGGACTACCTGCTTGGGCATGGCTTTGTGTGGAGCGAGCAGCAGAAACAATTTAGGCCAATAGGCTACGACGCATGATAACAAAAGACAGCATAGAGACCGCATACAGTTTCCTGCACCAGAAGCGAAACGTCTATATCCATTCCACGCTCGACTGGCAGCGGGATGATATAGAGTATGCCATTGCGTCGTTTGTTGATGACATGAGTCAGGAACTGTACGATGAAATATCAGGTGGAAGGACAGACTTCCTCCGAGACCACAATCGGTTTCAGGAGGATATTACCAAGGCTGTAGAACAATTAGAAGAAATGCTATACTAAACAGATTTACAATGAAGAAGATTATCGTAATTGACGGAGGCCCGCGAAAGAATTTCAATACGGCCTCGATGCTACAGAAGTTTGCCGAAGGTGCTGCTTCAGTAAGTGACCAAATTGAAGTAAAGACCGTCCGCTTGTACGACATGGACTACAAGGGCTGCATGTCGTGCATGGCCTGCAAGGTGAAAGGACGGGCCTCGAACGTCTGCAAGTTCAAGGATGCACTGACCCCGATACTGGAGGAGATTGCTCAGGCTGACGGACTGGCAATGGGTTCGCCGATATATTTTGGCGACAGAGGTTGCTCGGGAATGAGCATCCTAAAAATAACCGTCTAAAATAGCCAAATGACGCTGACCTACATCTTCCATAGCGGCTTTGCCCTTGAGGCAGAAGAGTCCATCCTGGTGTTCGACTACTGGCTGGATCCTGCGCGAGTCATGCCCGCCATTTTGCAAAAGGGGAAACCGCTATACGTCTTAAAACAAAGAGCGAGTAATTGGCTTCGGTTAGATAAATAAAATGACCAGAAATAAAGGACTCGGACAAAGTTTGAGCGGGTAACCGGCTTCGGCGAGCATAACGCCAAAGATGGTTACCCGCTCTTTGTTTTGGGCGCTTTTGGTTTTATTGGTACACCGTTATATATTGCCCTTTGTTGCCATAGCAAATATTGCATGGTATTATTCCACGGCCATTGCAACGAGAGCATATATGCAGCCTGTCGCCTATGTATTTTGTGCCAGAGCCACCGCAATTGTCACATCCCATTGTTCCCATTCCTCCACAGGCCCAACATGCCTGCCATTGCTGCACGGGTATCGGGTCGTGTTTGATGATTATTTCTTTCTTTTGTGGCGTTTCCTCTTTATCCACTACGACTTGCTGTTGTGGCGGAGTTTCCACTTTTATCTTTGAAACTTGCCGCCCCGTGACATCACATTCTCCTTTATAACCAGCCATGGTGTATGAAAAGCGTTTGTTGAAGGTTTTGAAGTCACCGATAGAGGTGTAGCCGCGGTCAGTGTCGATGATGATTCTTCCAGCGTAGTTCATCAGACCCCAGAAACCGTTGAGTTTGTAACGCAGATAGCCAGTGCCTGCCGACTCCAAGGATTCCATTTCCGTAGGTACAATCACCTTGCCCTCTGCATCCGTCAGGCCATAGCGCCCGCCTTTGCTCACCTTCCAATACTTTGTGCCGCCGTCTTTCAACTCTACGGCACTAGCATAGCCACCATTTGTCTTGATGTCGTCTGATGTAGGATTTAAAAGACGATTCAATCTCCCTTTTGCAGAATTGTATCCCTGATTTGCCGCTTTCCGATACCAACTAATTGCCTGAGTTCTTTCTTTTGGGACACCCTGGCCATTTTCATAGCAAACGCCTAAGTTGTATTGCGCAATGTCATATCCTTGTTCCGCAGATTTTCGATACCAGTACACCGCTTGTGAATAGTCCTTCGTTACGCCTCGGCCATTTTCATAGCAATAGCCTAAGTTGCATTGTGCAGTGGCATCTCCTTGTTCCGCAGATTTTCGATACCAGTACACCGCTTGTGAATAGTCCTTCGTTACGCCTTGACCATTTTCATAGCAATAGCCTAAGAAGCATTGCGCAGTGGCATTTCCTTGTTCCGCAGATTTCCGATACCAGTACACCGCTTGTGAATAGTCCTTCGTAACGCCTTGGCCATAATAATAGCAATAGCCTAAGTTGTATTGCGCAGGGGCATTTCCTTGTTCCGCAGATTTCCGATACCAGTACACCGCCTGTGAATAGTCCTTCGTTACGCCTTTACCATAATAATAGCAATTGCCTAAGTTGCATTGCGCCCGGGCATATCCTTGTTCCGCCAATTGCTTCAGGTGCTGCAAAGAATCTGGCGTGATGGTTGCTCCTTTGCTTGTGGAAATACAAAACACAATTAGGACAAACGAGAATAACAAGTACTTTTTCATACTCAAATAGTTTTAAGTTAATTTTTCCCAGTTCGTAATTCAGCGAAAAGCACTAACTACTTCCAGATATGAAAAGAGTGCGCCCCTGCCATATCCCACTCAGGCCTAGCACAGCCTCTAACAAGTATGGAGGAACGCACTCATAGTGCGTACTCCAAACCTTGTTAGACTTCGCTCGTTATCCTTTCCGAGGTGCTAGTTCGAGTGGGAATTTGAGCAAATATGTATTTGCATTCCTTTCGGATTGCGGGGACAAAAATAGTAATTATTCCCTAAACGACCAAATATTTCAGAAAGAAATTATGTGGAAGAAGGAAAATAGTTGTGACTGAAACTTCTGCAAGTCGTTTGTGTTAATGTCAGTTTGTAGGCGATAGACTGGCAGTCCGAAGCGATGTAGCAACCTTTTTACGCATGCTTCTTACTTCATTATTCACCTTTAACTGTCGTGACTACATTTGAGATTGTTTGGACGCCGGAAGTGGGTGGCAGCACGCAGAGGACATGCTTGTTGCGATCCACCAACAGCAGGTGAGGCTGTGAGGCTTCTCCACGATGTCCCTGCCAGTTTGACAAGAGCAGGCCAAGACCCTCGATATACTGCATGCCAGACATGAATCGGAGCGGACGATCAGGCAGGTCGTCGTTGGTGAGTTGCCAGACGAGTTGACCCTCTGGCGAATACTCCTCTATGCGTGGATTCTTGTTGGCATCGGCAATCGATACCAGCGTGTTGCCATTCGCCAGGCGAATGACCGAGTGGGCGCGGCCCGGCGTGCTCACGCTCCACACGGCACGCCCCTTTGCATCATACTCCACCACCTTTTCGCCCCGATAGTGAGCCACCAGATAATGGCCATTGGGCAACCATCTGGCATTGCGCATGAAAGCCATATCACCGGCCTTTGCTCCCTTCGGCAGTATGTTGACCGAGCGGACGATGCGTCCCTTGGGCGACACCTGAAGCAGTCGGCCCTTCTCGCATTCGCCAATGAAGGTGTTTCCGTTAGGCAGCCGCTGACAGGCGAACACATGACAGTCTGATTGGTAGCAGAACGCGGTGTCGCCCTTTTGGTCAAGTTCCAGTGCGCCTTTGCCGGTGGTGAAGAGCAGATGGCCGTCGGGCAGTAGTTGCAGGTCGTTGGAGAGGGGTGCATCATGCTGCCATGCCACCGCGCCACCATCCAGCCGCAACACCTTGCCCCCTGTATAGTCTGTCACAAAGACCGTATCGGGGAATCGGAAGCGGAAGTGGTGCTCCACGATGCCAGTGCCGATGATGAACGAGCCGAAGGCTGCATAGGTGCTGATTTCACGCGGCTGGGAGATGTAAGCCTCGTAACTGCCCTTGATGCCGATGCTGCTGCAGTCGACAAGGTTGTAGCCGCCGTCGCTGTTGCGCACCGCCTTGCTGACGATACCCTGATAGGCACGGTCAACGACTGGTTGGAAACTGTCGGCATCGATATACCCCTTGTTGATAGCCGACTGGAGCAGATAGATGAACATGCCCGTGCCCGAGGTCTCGTTCCAGTTGCCTGGCGCGGTGGGCTTGTCCACCACTTGGCACCAGAGTCCCGTCTGCCGGTCCTGACTGTCCTTCAGCCCCTGGCACATGCGGCGCAGGTAGTCGAGCAACTGCTCGCGGCCAGGCTGGTCGGCGGGCAGGTAGTCGAACACATCGGCCAACAGCACCGCACCCCATCCGAGTCCTTCGCTCCACACTTCGGGCGAATGGCTTTCTTGATCCTTCGCCCATCCGGCCTTGCCCTGCTCTGCCCATCCGTGGAAGAGCAGTCCGTCATCGCGCCCACAGAGCGCAATGAGTCCCTGAATCTGCTTCACCACCTCGGCAAAGTCCTCAGGATGACCCATTGTCTTGGCATAGCGAGCAAGGAATATCTGCCCCATGAACACACCGTCGACCCATAGTTGGGGGATGGAGCGCGAGTGGTAGAAGATGCTGTGCCGATTGCGAGGATAGTCATCAAAGCCTTGCCGGATGGTCTCTGCCGCCTTGGCATATCGCTGCTGACCTGTCAGTTCGTACATCAGTAGACAGGCGTAGCCGGGGATGAAGTTGTCAAGCGCGCGAGGCGTGAAGTTAGGCACATTTCCCTCGGCATCCACATTCTGGTCCACATAGCGTCGCACATAGTTTAGGTAAGTGGAGTCCGCAGTCAGCCGCCAGAGTTTCTCCATCGCAAACATCATGTATCCCGCCTGCCACGTGAAGTGATTCTGCTGCGTACCCCATCGGATGACATCAGGGTCGGGGTGGGTCGTTATGAAACTACTTGCCACCTCCTCAGAGTATATCCTCGGAGCAGCAACTGCGGTTGTCAGCACAAGGGCTACAAAGAGCGTTGTAACAATTCTTCTCATCTTCTGTTCCCGTATTAATTGCTTTATGGCATCTTTCATAAATAACGATTTTTCCGCCGATTTATTGCGGTCCGAGAAATGTTCAATATCCTTAATGTGGCAAAGTGGCATTGTGGCAAAGTGGCGGATTGTGCTGCCCGGTGCAGGTCGCTAACAGCGAAACGTAATCTCCGACCCTCGGAAATGACGGCATCGAGCCTCGGAAATGACGTTTCGTTGCAAGGCTGCGATTTAGTGAGTGCAGAGCCATGCTTGCATGAGTTATGCTGAGCGTGAGCAGGTTCGAATTAGAAGAGTATCTTCACTCAGTTCTTTACGGCTTGGGGTGTCCAGTTCTTAAAGAAACGGAGTACCTTTTCCTGATTGTAACCTTGTCCTTCCTCCAAGAAACTCGAATCCTGAAGGTGAATGATGCTACCATTCTCGTCAAGCACCACGAACACGGGGAATCCGAAACGGCCACAGTTGTTCAGCCGCTTCATCAGGGCTGCTGCCTGCTGCAGTTGTTCTGCACCTCCAGACTTACGAGGATTGTAATTCACATGGGCATAGACGAAGTTGTCATCAATGACCTTGCTGATGGTCGTGTCGTTCGTGATGAAATCAGCGAATCGCAAGCACCACGGACACCAGTTGCCACCCACCTGACAGATGACGAACTTGCCTTCGGACTTGGCTTTCGCTACAGCCAGATCAATCTGTTCCAGCGGGTTGATACTCTCGTCATAGACCTTTTTCAGTCCTGTCTGCGCGTTGGCTGTCAGCGCAACAATGGTGATGAACAGCGCGATAAAAATTCTTTTCTTCATATCACATAACCATTGTATCTTATTATAATTGCAGTTCGGGTGGATGGTGGTTTCATTGTGGCTACTTTAATAATCCATCGTCCAGTGTATGCCATTTTGTATTCTCAATTTGATAATCTTCTCTAAATTTGTGCACAAAGTTAGCAAAATTCCGCAGATTATGCGTATTTTTGTAATCGTTTTAAGGGAATTTTAGTAGAAATGCAAGGGAATAGTGGTAGCCATCGTGTTCCTGGTGCCGTTTTTCCTGATAAGAACATTTATGAACATGACGCAGAAAACATTCATCAGTGCTCTTTTGGCCATGTGCTTTTGCTTTGCACATGCTCAGGGCGTGTTTACTACACGAGAAACTCAGTTGCTTGATGCAACGGGACAGCCGTTCATCATCGTAGGCATGAACAATCCGCACGCTTGGTTTGGCGAACGGGCTTTCCAGGCACTCGACAACATCGCTGCCACAGGGGCAAACACCGTGCGCATCGTCTGGAACACCCGCGGACAGGCTGAGGAGTTGGAACGTATCATCCAGCGTTGCATCGCCCTGAAGATGGTGCCGATGGTGGAACTGCACGATGTAACCGGCAATTCGTCGGCTCAGCGGCTTCTTGACATGACCGGCTATTACTCGCGCGATGACATCAAGGCCGTACTCATGCGCCATCAGCGTTACCTCCTCATCAACATTGCCAATGAGTGGGGCGAGCACAGCGTCACCACCCAGCATTGGCTGCAAAGTTATACAGCCGCTGTTGCTGCCATGCGACAGACAGGCTTCACGACAACGCTGGTCATCGATGCACCCGGTTGGGGACAGAACATACAGCCTATTCTGGAAGGTGGAAACGAACTGATGGCGCGTGATTCGCTGCACAATCTGCTTTTCTCCGTCCACATGTATGGCTCATGGAACAATGCTCAGGACATCATCGACAAACTTACAACGGCCAAGGAAAAAGGCCTGCCGATGATAGTCGGCGAGTTCGGCTACAATAGTAACGACGGCCAGAACAATCTTAAATGCAAGACCGACCATCGCACCATCATGACGACCTGCAAGCAGTTGGGCTATGGTTTCATACCCTGGTCGTGGACAGGTAACAACAAGGAAAATGCGTGGCTCGACATCGTTGACAGTCGTGACTGGAAGAATCCCACCTGGTGGGGGCGTGAGGTGATCGATGGAGAGTGTGGTATCCGCAAAACTGCCATTACCGCCAAGGTCTTTGAAGAATAGATGGATAGGGCTGCGTGATTTTTTCCAGCGCAATTGCTTCTTTCTGATAAATAATTCGTAATTTTGCACGGTGACAACGAATATCATAAGAACTATGGCTACACCTATTTATATTATAGAGGAGGCACGCCTCCGCAGGAATCTTGAACTGATAGCCGATGTGGCTCGCAGGGCTGACGTGGAGATCATCCTGGCCTTCAAGGCCTTTGCCTTGTGGAAGACTTTCCCTGTCTTTAGGGAGTATATCAGGAGTACGACGGCCAGCAGCCTGAGCGAAGCACGACTGGCACTGGAGGAATTCGGGGCCAAGGCCCACACGTTCTCACCAGCCTATACCGCGGATGAGATAGACGAAATGGTGCACTGTTCCAGTCACCTGACGTTCAACTCGCTGACGCAGTACGAGCGGTGGCATGAGCGGGTGGTTGGCAAGGCGAGCATCGGCTTGCGCGTCAATCCGGAATACTCGGAGGTGGGCACGGCGCTTTATAACCCCTGTGCTCCAGGCACTCGCTTTGGCGTGACGGCCGACAAGTTGCCGGAGCAGTTGCCTGCTGACCTTGAGGGCTTCCACTGCCATTGTCACTGCGAGAGTGGGGCAGACGTGCTGGAGCGTACGCTGGTGCACATCGAGGAGAAGTTTGCCCGTTGGTTCCCGCAACTGAAGTGGCTCAACCTGGGCGGCGGCCACCTGATGACGCGCAAGGACTACGATGTGGAGCGTCTAGTGAAGATACTGAAGGGGTTGCACGAACGCTATCCTTGGTTGAAGATTATCTTGGAGCCAGGAAGCGCATTTGCCTGGCAGACAGGGCCTTTGGTGAGCCACGTGGTAGACATCGTAGAGGACAAGGGCATCCGCACGGCTATCCTCGACGTGAGTTTCACCTGCCACATGCCGGACTGTCTGGAGATGCCCTATTTCCCCGATGTGCGGGGGGCGGAGCATGTGGACGAGGAGCGTGGCGAGCACGTCTACCGACTGGGCGGTAACAGTTGTCTGAGTGGTGACTTCATGGCAGCTTGGCGCTTTGACCACGAACTGCAGGTGGGCGAGGAGGTGGTCTTCGAAGATATGATACACTACACGACGGTGAAGACCACCATGTTCAACGGCATAACGCATCCGGCCATCGGCATGTTGCATGCTGACGGCCGGATGGAGGTGCTTCGTACGTTCGGCTACGAAGACTATCGTGACCGGATGGATTAGCGAAGGCTGTCGCGATACCAGTCGAACAGTTTCTTGACGCCGTCTTCTATCTCCACTTGGTGGGTCCATCCCAGCGAGTGGAGTTTTTCTACGTCGATCAACTTGCGCATCGTGCCGTCGGGCTTCGATGCATCGAACTCGATGGTGCCTTCGAAGCCTACGGCCTTGGCCACCAGTTCAGAGAGTTGGCGGATAGTGAGTTCCTTGCCCGTTCCCACGTTGATGTGGCAGTTGCGAATCTCGCCCAGCGAGGGGATGGCACCGCCACGGCCAGCACTATGGTTGCGGTCAACAGCACCATCGGTGGCTGCGCCGTAGTGAACCGACGAATACTTCTCGATGCCGATGATGTCGCTGAAGTTCACGTTGAGCAGGATGTGGACAGAAGCGTCGGCCATATCCTCGCTCCAGAGGAACTCGCGTAGCGGGGTGCCTGTGCCCCAAAGCACCACGCGATTGTCGTAGATGCCATACTTACGCAGGATGGTGAGGACGGCGTCACGGTCGGCCGAGCCGTCGATGCCTTCCACGGGACGCTTGTTCAGGTCGATAGCAATCTTCTGCCAGTCACCGTCGTGGATGAGTTTGGCCAGATAGACCTTGCGCATCATGGCTGGCATGACATGGCTGTTCTCCAGATGGAAGTTGTCGTTGGGGCCATAGAGGTTGGTAGGCATCACGGCGATGTAGTTGGTGCCATACTGCAGATTGTAGGATTCGCACATCTTCAGGCCTGCAATCTTGGCAATGGCATACTCCTCGTTGGTGTATTCGAGGGGCGAGGTGAGCAGGCAGTCCTCCTTCATGGGCTGAGGGGCGTTCTTGGGATAGATGCAAGTGCTGCCCAGGAAGAGCAGTTTCTCCACCCCGTGGGCGTAGGCCTCGCTGATGACGTTGCACTGAATCTTCATGTTCATCATGATGAAGTCGGCCCGATAGAGCGAGTTGGCCATGATGCCGCCCACAAAGGCGGCTGCCAGCACAACGGCCTCGGGCTGCTCCTCATCGAAGAAATGACGGACGGCCAACTGGTCGGTCAGATCGAGTTCGCTGTGACTGCGGCCCACGAGGTTGTTGTAGCCGCGCTGCTTCAGGTTGTTCCAGATGGCCGAGCCCACCAGTCCGTGGTGGCCCGCCACGTAGATCTTGCTATTCTTATTCATCAAGTTGTGCTTTGAGGAAGAGTTTCTTGACCTTTTTCATGTCGTGCTGAACCATGATGCGTACCAGTTCGGCGAAGGGTGTCTTGCTGGGGTTCCAGCCCAGTTGCTGCCTGGCCTTTGTGGGGTTGCCCAGCAACTGCTCTACCTCGGCAGGGCGGAAGTACTTGGGATCGACTTCAACGATGGTCTTGCCTGTCTGCTTGTCGATGCCTTTCTCGTTGACGCCTTCGCCCTGCCACTCCAGTTCGATGCCAACCTCTCGGAAAGCCAGGGTGCAGAACTCGCGCACCGTGTGGTATTCGCCGGTGGCGATGACAAAGTCGTCAGGCTGTGGCTGCTGCAGGATGAGCCACATGCACTCCACGTAGTCCTTGGCATAGCCCCAGTCGCGCAGGGCATTGAGATTGCCCAGATAGAGTTTGTCCTGATAGCCTTGGGCAATGCGGGCGGCAGCCAGCGTGATCTTGCGGGTGACGAAAGTCTCGCCGCGGCGCTCGCTCTCGTGGTTGAACAAGATGCCGTTGCAGCAGTACATGCCGTAGGACTCGCGGTAGTTCTTCATGATCCAGAAGCCGTAGAGTTTGGCTACGCCATAGGGGCTGCGGGGATAGAAGGGTGTGGTCTCGCTCTGTGGCACCTCCTGTACAAGTCCGAAGAGTTCGCTGGTGGAGGCCTGATAGATGCGGCAGGTCTTCTCCAGACCGCAGATGCGCACAGCCTCCAACAGACGGAGCACGCCTACGGCATCGGTCTCTGCCGTATATTCTGGCACGTCGAACGATACCTTGACGTGGCTCTGTGCGGCCAGGTTGTAGATTTCGTTGGGCCGTATCTCGGCGATGATGCGGATAAGCGACGAAGAGTCGGTCATGTCGCTCCAGTGGAGGTCCACCAGTCGCTTCTTCTTCATGTCGCGTACCCACTCGTCCAGATAGAGGTGCTCGATGCGCCCCGTGTTGAACGATGATGAACGGCGCATCAGTCCGTGTACTTCGTAACCTTTCTCGATGAGAAACTCAGCCAGGAACGAACCGTCCTGTCCGGTGATGCCGGTGATCAATGCTATCTTGCTCATTTGTCTTCTCCGCTAAATTGTTTGATGCGCTGCTCTTCCGAGAGTTTGCAGATGAGTAGCGTGTTGTCGTTTTCTGCTACGATGTAGCCGTCGAGACCTTGCACGACGACCTTCTTCTCCTGACGGGCATGGATGATGCAGTTGTGGGTCTCGAAGAGGCTGATGTTGTCGCCGATGCAGGCGTTGCCGTAGAGGTCGCGCTTGGTCTGCGCCTGCAGTGAACCCCACGTGCCCAGGTCGCTCCAGCCGAAGTCGGCGGGGCAGACAAAAATCTCCTCGGCCTTCTCCATGATGGCATAGTCAACAGAGATGTTTTCGCACTGGGGGAACTTCTCGTTGATGGCATCCTGCTCCTCGGGAGTGCCGTAGACGGGGAGTAGCCCCTCGAAGATCTTGGCCAGTTTGGGCTGGTAGATGCGGAAGGCGTTGACGATGGTCGACACGTTCCAGATGAAGATGCCGGCATTCCAGAAGTAGTTGTTCTTCTTGATATACTGCTGGGCCGTCTCCAGGTCGGGCTTCTCGCGGAAGGAGTCCACGCGGAAGATGCCCTTGTTGCGTAGCGAAGAGGCAGAGAGGTCGCCCTGAATGTAGCCGTAGCCTGTCTCAGGACGGGTGGGCTTCATGCCCAGCGTGACGATGGCATCGCTGTCGGCGGTGAAGTCCATGCACTCGCTGATGACGCGCTGAAACTCCTGCACATTCATCACGATGTGGTCGCTGGGCGTCACCACGATATTGGCCTTGGGGTCTTTGGCTTTGATGCGCCACGAGACATAAGCAATGCATGGTGCGGTGTTGCGGCGGCAGGGTTCGCACAGGATGTTCAGAACGGGCATCTCGGGCAGTTGCTGTCTGACGATGTCCATGTATTTCTGGTTAGTCACAACCCAGATGTTCTCCGGGGCTACCAACTTGCCGAAACGTTCGACCGTGAGTTGGAGCAGCGTTTTGCCCACGCCCAGCACGTCGATGAACTGCTTAGGACACTCGGCGGTGCTCATCGGCCAGAAACGGCTGCCTACGCCGCCGGCCATGATGACGAGGTGATTGTTTGTTCTCATAACTGTTTATGCTTTTTTCTTGAGTTTCGACTTGATGATGAAATAGATGATGACCACGGCGACAAGGCCCAGGATGGCTCCGACGATGTAGTGGTTGTACTGCTGGATGGTGCTCTCCAGTTGGTCTTCGGGCACGATGGTGTGCAGATACCAGCCCAGTGCGGCCAGAATGGTGTGCCACAGGCCAGCACCGATGGTGGTGTAGAGCAGAAACTTCCAGTAGGTCATACGGGCCAGTCCTGCGGGGATGGAAATCAGATGGCGTATGCCAGGCACCAGTCGGCCAGTCAGGGTGGCCACGATGCCGTGATCGTCAAAGTAGCGCTCGCTCTTCTTCACTTTCTCCTCATTGAGCAGGCAGAGTTTACCCCAGCGGCTATTGGCGAATTTGTAGATGACGGGCCGCCCCACGTAGAGCGCTACGAAGTAGTTGATGGAGGCACCGATGTCGGCACCGATGGTGGCAAAAAATACCACGAGCAGCACGTTCAGTTCGCCGGCGGCGGAATGGTAGACCGCAGGTGCCACCACCAGTTCGGAGGGTACGGGTATGACAGTACTCTCCAACAGCATGAGCAGCAGGATGGTGCCGTAGTTCAGGTTTCCCAGTAGGGTTGAAATCCAACTCATTGTGTTAACTTGTCTTTTATGTATTCATAGTACTGTTCTGGCTTCACGTCCTCAGGGAACAGGTGGCTCAGCACACTGCGGCACTCGAAGGGGTTGACCTCGCAGGCTCGCTTCAGGTAGGCCAGAAACTCGTCGTAGCGCTTCAGATCGTAGCAGCAAAGGGCCATGTAGGCATAGCCGGTCTTGTTGTCCTTGCCGGACATTGCAAAGTATTTCTCATAGAGTTTATGGGCGGCCTCGAGGTAGCGGTTGTCGTAGAGCGAGACGATGATGCGCAGAAACACCTCGTTGAAGTCTTCGCAGATGGAGACGGCCGTGCGGAAGTGCATCTCGGCATCAGTCAGCCGGCCGACAGAGAGCAGCAGATGGCCTTTCACCAGTTCCATCTGCACGTGGTCGCAGTCCACCTCATCGGTCTCGTTGAGTAGTGCCAGCCCCTTGTCCAACTGGCCATTCTCACCATAGGTGAAGGCCAGTTCCTGAACGATGTCATTATAGTAGGGCGATTGCCATCCGGCCATTCTCAAGGCCTGTTCCAGTTTTTCGATGGCCTTCTTCGACTGGCCCATATTGGCCAGGCAAGTGCCTTGATAGAGTAAGGCAAACTCGTCGTCGGGTATCTGCTCCGAGTAGCGCTCATAGTACTTGAGGGCCTCTTCGTAGTTGTTCAGTCGAAACAGACCGTTGGCCTTGGCCATCAGTCCGTCGGGGTCTTTGGGGTCGATGGCAATGGCATACTCGCTGCTCTGAATGGAACCGGGATAGTCTTCCTCCATGAACTGTGCTGATGCCAGCGCGTTCCAGTAGCGTTTGGAGAACGGGTCGTGGTCAATCAGTTTCGAAAAAATCTGTTCGCTGTCCTTATATTTGCCCAGCCCGAAGAGCGTGCGTCCCATCAGTTCCTGATAGTCGAGCGAATCCTCGTGGTGAGCGCGCACCATCCATTCCATGGCCTTCTCGCTCTGGCCGTAGTCAGAGTAGATATGGGCCACATCAATCACATAGTCTTGATACTCATCGGCCGGCACTTTCTTGAATTCCTCTCGTAGGAAGCGGTCGGCCTCGTCCACTTTGCCTTCGGCAATCAGAATCTCCGCACGGTCATAGATGTAGTCGGGCTCCGACTTTTCTATAATCTGGTCCAGCCATTCCCAGGCCGTCTGCGTGTCGCCGTTGAAGAGGGCTTCGTGGATGCGATAGGTGATGGGAGCGATGGAGCCGGGTGCGAGGCTCAAGGCCAGCGTGATGGCTTCTTCTGCCTTGTCGAGTTCTTCCGACATCTGATAGTAATCGGCAATATCGGCCAATTCGTCAGCATCCATCAACACAGGGAGACCCGCATTGATGGATTCCTCATAGTTCGCGAGCATATCGCGGAACTCCTGACTGTCGAAATACTCGTCGCCTGTCTTCTTCAATGCTGAATATCGGATTTTAACTTCTCAGTCCCACGGTCTTGTTGAACACAGGATGCTCGGGAGTGGAGTCGGGGTCTACGTTGAAGTAACCGATGCGCTGGAACTGCAGATAGGTGAGCGGCTGCATCGTGGCGGCATAGGGCTCTATGTAGCAGTTGGTGAGCACCGTGAGCGAGTCGGGGTTGATAATCTGCTTCATGGCGGTCACGGCATCGCATTGCTGCGCCTCACGGATGTCTGCCAGTTCGTCGCGCGGATTCTCCACCTTCCACAGTCGATCGTACAGACGAACCTCTGCCTGCAGCGCGTTGTGGCACGACACCCAGTGGAGCGTCTTGCCCTTGATTTTACGGTCAGCACCCGGCTGCCCGCTGCGTGTCTCGGGGTCGTAGGTACAATAGATGGTGGTGACGCGACCCTCGCTGTCCTTATCGCAAGGATGCTCCTCGTCGCACTTGATGATATAGGCGTTCTTCAGGCGCACCTCCTTGCCAGGGGCCAGTCGCATAAACTTCTTCTCGGCCACCTCCATGAAGTCGTCTCGCTCAATCCACAGTTCGCGGCTGAACTCCACCTCATGGGTGCCGTCAGCCTCGTTCTCGGGATTGTTCACGGCAGTCAGCATCTCCGTCAGTCCCTCAGGATAGTTGGTGATGACCACCTTCACTGGATTGAGCACGGCTGAGACGCGCTGGGCGCGGCTGTTCAGGTCATCGCGCACAACGCTCTCCAGCAGGGCCATATCGTTTAGGGCGTCAATCTTGGTGTAGCCAATCTTGTCGATAAACTTAACGATGCTCTCGGGTGAATAGCCGCGACGGCGGAATCCGCAGATGGTCGGCATGCGGGGGTCATCCCAGCCGTTGACCAAATGCTCGTTGACCAAAGCCAGCAGGTTGCGCTTTGACATGAGCGTATAGTTCAGGTTCAGTTTGTTGAACTCAGTCTGGCGCGGGCGGTTGTCCTCAATGTTGTCAGTCTCGCCCTTCCATTCCTTCATCCAGGTGACGAAGAGGTCATAAAGAGGACGATGCTCCACAAACTCAAGTGTGCACCACGAGTGGGTGACGCCTTCCAGATAGTCGCTCTGGCCGTGTGTAAAGTCGTACATGGGGTAGGCATTCCACTTCGAGCCCGTCTTGACGTGGGGGATATTCAGCACACGATAGAGCAGGGGATCGCGGAAGAGCATGTTGGGATGGGCCATGTCAATCTTGGCACGAAGCACCAGAGTGCCTGGCTCGCACTTTCCGCTGTTCATATATTCAAACAGGCGAAGGCTCTCTTCGACTGGACGGTCACGGAACGGCGAGTTGGTGCCTGGCGAGGTGGTGGTGCCCTTCTGCTGGGCAATCACCTCGGCACTCTGCTCGTCCACATAGGCACGACCCTGCTGGATGAGCCACACGGCAAAGTCCCACAACTGCTGGAAGTAGTCGCTGGCGTAGTAGACATGGGCCCACTCAAAGCCCAGCCACTTGATATCATGCTCGATGCTCTCAATATACTCGGTATCTTCCTTCACAGGGTTGGTGTCATCGAAGCGCAGGTTGCACGTGCCACCGTATTTCTTGGCTAGTCCAAAGTCCAGAGCAATAGCCTTGGCGTGGCCTATGTGCAGATAGCCGTTAGGCTCTGGCGGGAAGCGCGTCTGTAGCCGTCCGCCGTTTTTACCTGCCTCCAGGTCGTCTTTCACAATCTGTTCTACGAAACTGAGACCTCTCTTTTCCTCGTTCTCGTTGGTGATTTTTTCTGTTGTCATATTATTAATAAGGTGTAATGCGACTGCAAAGATACGAATAAATTGAGAATTTAAATACTGAAAGCCCGATTATTTTGCCTTTTAGGGCTAAAAAAAGGCAAATGTGCTCCACAACATATCAGGATATTTGTGTCGTAGGGCGAAAAGATGTACTTTTGCAGTGTTATCATAAAATACAATCTTTTTATCTTAAGAAACTAGTACCGTTGAGAGGAATGCTGCTCGTTGTGAAACGGACGGCATTTTTTGTACGCCCATCATGGGCGTACACTTTCACTCACGCCTTCTTGTTGCTTTTCTGATGGCCGCGTCCGCGTCCACGGTCTTTGCGGCCACGGTCTCTGCCGCGGTGGCGGCTGCCTCTGCTTGACTTCTTGGCAACGGGGGCGGCCTTGTATTCAGGACCTTCGCCCAAGTCTTCGGGCAGAGGGAGTTTTTCGACCTCCTTCTGCAGGAACTGCTCTATCTTCTGAAACCGCAGGATGTCGCGATCGCTCACCAACGTGATGGCCTCGCCGTCGCGGTCGGCACGGGCTGTGCGGCCGATGCGGTGCACGTAGTCTTCAGAGTCGTGAGGCACGTCGAAGTTAATGACCATGCGGATGTCATCGATGTCGATGCCGCGGGCCACGATGTCGGTAGCCACAAGCACGTCCACTTGTCCGGCCTTGAAGCGGTACATCACCTCGTCGCGCTCGGCCTGGCTCAGGTCGCTGTGCATGGGGGCACAGTTGATCTTCAGACGCTGCAGGGTTCGGTTGATGTCCTTCACCTTGTCCTTCTTGCCGCAGAAGATGATGACGCGCTGCAGGCCGCCCTGACGGAAGATGTGCTCCACGATGCCCACCTTTTGGGGCTCGTAGCACACGTAGGCCATCTGGTGGATCTTCTCGGCCGGACGGCTCACCTTGAGTTTCACCTCCACGGGGTTTCGGAGCAGGGATACGGCCAGTTCCCGAATCTTCGAAGGCATGGTGGCTGAGAACATCACTTTCTGGCAGTCCTTGGGCAGTAGAGCGTTGATCTGCATGATGTCCTCTGAGAAGCCCATATCGAGCATACGGTCGGCTTCGTCGAGCACGAAGAATGAGGTGCGCGAGAGGTCGAGGTTGCCTACCTTCAGGTGGCTGAGTAGTCGGCCTGGAGTGGCGATGACCACGGGTGCGCCGCCGCGCAGGCTCTTCATCTCCTGGTCGAAGCGTGAGCCGTCGTTGCCGCCGTAGACGGCTATGCTGCTCACGTCCTGCAGGTAGTAGGAAAAGCCCTCCATGGCCTGGTCTATCTGCTGGGCCAGTTCGCGCGTGGGAGACATGACCACGCAGTTGATGGCGTCCTCGGGATAGCCGCCGTCGTCGAGCATCGACAGGATGGGCAGCAGGTAGGCTGCCGTCTTGCCCGTTCCAGTCTGGGCCACGCCCAGCACGTCGCGGCCGTTGAGTATCTCTGGTATGCACCGCTCTTGTATGGGTGTCATCTCCTCGAAGTGCATGTCGTAGAGTGCGTCGAGGATGTTGTCGTTTAGGTATGTTTCTTCAAATGTCACGTTCTTAACTCTTAACTATAAACTATTAACTCTTAACTTAATTCGGTGCCTGCCTGTAGCAGAAGTAGGCGATGACCACGTAGATCAGGTTGGGTATCCAGGCCGCCAATATGGCGGGCATGCCGGCATTGATAGCAAAGGTGGCTGAAACTGTCTGTAGCAGGATGTAGGAGAACGACAGGGCCAGACCCAGTCCCAAAGCCAGTCCCATGCCGCCCTTGCGCTTGCGGGCCGAGAGTGAGGCGCCGATAATGGTCAGGATGAACGAGGCGAATGAGGTGGCTATGCGCTTGTGGTACTCCACTTCATACTGCACCACGTTCTGCGATCCGCGCTCCTGCTGCTTCGATATGTAGCGCAGTAGTTCGGGCGAGGTGAAGGTCTCCTGCTGCCCCTTTGAGTAGACCAGGTCCATTGGCTCCATCATGATAAGCGTGTCCCGTTCGGAACCTGTCTCGATGCGCTCGCGCAGTCCCTTCAGCGTGCGTATCTTGTAACTGATCACCTTCCAGTGGTAGCGTGAGTCGGAGATGGTGTCATACTGCACCACGTTGGCCGTCATATGGCTGACCAGTTTCTTGTCCTCGAACTTGTCGAGCGAGAAGCCGTAGCCGCGCTTCGAGTTGTTGTCGTACTGCTGCATGTAGGCTATCACGCCCGGTGCCACCTGCAACTGCACATTGCTGGCCGAGGTCACGCGCTTCTTGTTCTTGTACTGCGTCTCAAAGTTATAGCGCGTCACATTGCCATGCGGGATGACGTAGGCCCCCAAGTAGAAGTTGACGGCTGCAATGATGGCTGCCGAGAGCATGTAGGGACGCATCAGCCGCCGGAAACTGGTGCCGCTGGCCAGCATGGCGATGATCTCGCTGTTGCCAGCCAACTTCGAGGTGAAGAAGATGACGGCAATGAAGACGAAGAGCGGCGAGAAGAGATTGGAGAAGTAGGGGACGAAGTTGGCGTAGTAGTCGAAGATGATGGCTCGCCAGGGAGCGTGAGAGTTGGAGAACTTGGCCAGATTCTCATTGAAGTCGAACACGATACTGATGGAGATGATCAGTATGATGGAGTAGATATAGGTGCCAATGAACTTGACCATGATGTAGCGGTCAAGCCGTGGCAGGAATCGGGCCAATAGGTTCTTCAGTCGTTGCTTCATACGCGGCGTCCTAAATCGTTGATGACTGAGCGTTTCCACTGTGTGAAGTCACCCTGTTCGATGTGCTGGCGGGCATCGGTGACCAGTCGCAGATAGAATGCCAGGTTGTGGATCGAGGCAATCTGCAGGGCCAGCAGTTCCTGCGCCTTGAAGAGGTGGTGCAGGTAGGCCTTGGTGTGCAGCCGGTCGATGTCGCAGCCGTCGGGGTCGATAGGTGAAAAATCCTGCTCCCATTTCTTGTTGCGCAGATTCATGGTGCCCTGATAGGTGAAGAGCAGGGCATTGCGGCCGTTGCGCGTCGGCATCACACAGTCGAACATATCGACACCACGCTCGATGGCCTCCAGTATGTTCTGCGGCGTGCCCACGCCCATCAGGTAGCGCGGACGGTCCTTGGGCAGTATCTCGTTGACCACCTCGATCATCTCGTACATCACCTCCGTCGGTTCGCCTACGGCCAGTCCGCCGATGGCGTTGCCCTCAGCCCCCTTGTCGGCCACGTATTTGGCAGCCTCCCGTCGCAGGTCCTTGTATTTGCAGCCCTGCACGATGGGGAAGAGTGCCTGCTGGTGGCCGTAGAGCGGTTCGGTCTCCTGGAAACGCTTGATGCAGCGGTCCAGCCAGCGCTGGGTCAGCCCGAGCGACTTCTTGGCATAGCCGTAGTCGCTCTCGCCCGGCGGACACTCGTCGAGGGCCATCATGATGTCGGCCCCGATGATGCGCTCCGTGTCCATCACGTTCTCTGGCGTAAACACATGCTTAGAACCGTCGATGTGGCTGCGGAACTCGCAGCCCTCTTCGCGCAGTTTGCGGATGCCGGTGAGCGAGAAGACCTGAAAGCCGCCCGAGTCGGTCAGTATCGGCCGGTCCCATGTGTTGAAACGATGCAGTCCACCGGCCTTGCGCAGTGTGTCGAGTCCCGGGCGCAGGTAGAGATGATAGGTGTTGCCCAGGATGATCTGGGCCTTCACCTGCTCGCGCAGTTCCTGAAAGTGGACGCCCTTCACGCTGCCACACGTACCGACGGGCATGAAGATGGGGGTCTTGATCTGTCCGTGGTCGGTGGTGATTAGGCCTGTGCGGGCACTACTGTAGGGGTCGGTATGTTGCAGTTCGAAGGTCATTGCTTCTTTTTCTCCTCTTCGATTTCAAACTTAAGCGGATTCTCCACGATGTCCTTGGTCAGGGCAAAGTTCCACACGTCCTGCACGTTCTCCACATAGTGGAACTTCACGCCGGTGAGATACATGTCGGGAATCTCCAGGATGTCCTTCTCGTTCTCCTGACAGAGCACAATGTCGGTGATGCCGGCGCGCTTGGCGGCCAGTATCTTCTCCTTGATGCCGCCTACGGGCAGCACTTTTCCGCGCAGGGTGATCTCGCCGGTCATGGCCGTGTTTTTGCGCACCTTGCGCTGGGTCAGGGCCGAGGCAATGCTCGTAGCAATGGTGATGCCTGCCGACGGGCCGTCCTTCGGCGTGGCACCTTCGGGCACGTGGATGTGGATGTTCCAGTTGTCGAAGATGCGGTAGTCTATGCCAAGCGTCTCGGCATGAGCCTTCACGTACTCCAGTGCCAGCACGGCCGACTCCTTCATCACGTCGCCCAGGTTGCCCGTGAGCGTCAGTTTCGAACCCTTGCCCTTCGAGAGCGAGGTCTCGATAAAGAGTATCTCGCCGCCCACACTGGTCCAGGCCAGCCCCGTCACCACGCCGGCATACTTGTTGCCCTGATAGATATCACGATAGAAAGGCGGTTTGCCCAGCAGGTCTTCCAGCAGTTCGGGCGTCACCTTCTGGGTCAACTCTGTGCCGTCCAACTGGCGTTTGTAGGCCAGTTTGCGCATGGCCTTGTTGATTTGCTTCTCCAGTTGGCGCACACCGCTCTCGCGGGTGTACTGCTCAATGATCTTCTCGATGGTTGCCTTGTTGAACTTAGGCTTCTGGTGCAGCGTGTCCAGACCTGTGTTCTCCAGTTCGCGGGGGATGAGATGGCGCTTGGCTATCTCTATCTTCTCCTCGGTGATGTAGCCGCTCAGTTCGATGATCTCCATGCGGTCGAGCAGTGGGCGGGGAATGGTGCTCAGGTTGTTGGCCGTTGCGATGAATAGCACCTTCGACAGGTCGTAGTCCACGTCCAGGTAGTTGTCGTGGAAGGCCGTATTCTGCTCCGGGTCGAGCACCTCCAACAGAGCCGAGGCGGGGTCGCCGTTGACGGTGTTCTGAGTCACCTTGTCTATCTCGTCGAGGATGAAGACCGGATTGCTCGAACCGGCCTTCTGGATGCTCTTGATGATGCGGCCGGGCATGGCACCGATGTAGGTGCGGCGATGGCCGCGAATCTCGGCCTCGTCGTGCAGACCGCCCAGCGACATACGCACATACTTGCGCTTCATGGCTTCAGCCACCGACTTGCCCAGCGAGGTCTTGCCCACGCCCGGAGGACCGTAGAGGCACAGGATGGGGCTCTTCAGATCGCCGCGCAAGGAGAGCACGGCCATGTACTCCAGGATGCGCTCCTTCACCTTCTCCATACCATAGTGGTCGTGATCCAGAATCTTCTTGGCCCGAGTCAAGTTCAGGTCGTCCTTGGTGTATTCATCCCACGGCAGCGAGACGAAGGTCTGCAGATAGTTCAGTTGCACATTGAAGTCGGGGCTCTGCGGCTGCAGGTTGTCCAGTTTGTCCAGTTCCTTGTTGAAGATCTTCTCCACATCCATCGACCACTTCTTCTCGAACGACTTGTGCAGCAGTTCTGTCTTCTCGGGCGATGTGTCGTTGCCCATCTCGGCCTGCAGGTTCTTGATCTGCTGCTGAATGAAGTAGTTCTTCTGCTGCTCGTCCAGGTCTTCGCGCGTCTTGTTGCGGATGTCGGCCTTCAGGTGCTGCAGGTTGATCTCGCGGTTCAGGGCCTTCATCATGCCGAACAGGCGCTCCTTGACCGACTCCACGCAGAGCAGTTTGATCTTCTCCTTGATGGAGATGGGCATGTTAGAGCAGATGAAACTCAGGGCCATCACATTGTTGCTGATGTTGCGGATGGCCAGCGAAGCCTCGTCGGGGATGTCCTCGCTCACGCTGACGAACTCGTCCACCAGTTTGCGCAGGTCGTCCATAGCCGTTTTCCACTCCTTGTCGTGCTTGTCGGGCTGCAGTTCAGGGGCAGCCTCCACCTCGCCTTTCAGGAAGGGGAACTCCTCAACGATGCGGTTCAGTTTGATGCGGCCCATGCCTTGCACGATGACCGTGGTCATACCTGTAGGCAGGGTCAGTTGCTTCAGCACTCGGGCATAGACTCCATAGTTATAAAGGTCGCCCTCCACGGGCATCTCAATGTCGGGGTCGCGCTGGCAGACAATGCCTATCAGCGTACCCGTCTTTTCGGCCTTCCTCACCAGTTTCATGCTCGACTCGCGGCCTACCACGATCGGGCTGACCACACCAGGAAAGAGCACCAGGTTGCGCACAGGCAGGATGGGCAGCACCTCAGGGACCTCTACGCTGGAGAAGTCGGTGAAGTCGCCGTCGATATCGGCAATCATAGAGAAAGCCTTGCTATTCTCGTTATCGTTCATTTGAAATTTGTACTCCATTATTCTGAAATTGGTGTGCAAAGGTACGAATTTTAATTAAGAATTAAGAATGAACGGCCAAGAATTAACAATTTATTTGTATCTTTGCACCCAAATTACGTTTCTCCTATGGCAAATGACTACTTCAGATTCCGCCAATTCGCCGTCCACCAGTCGCTGTGCGCCATGAAGGTAGGCACCGACGGGACGCTCCTTGGCTGCTGGGCCGAGGGGGGCAGGCGTGTTCTCGACATCGGTACGGGTACCGGTCTGATTGCCCTGATGATGGCTCAGCGGTTTCCTGATGCTGGCGTGACAGGCATCGACATCGACGAGGGCGCAGTGCTTCAGGCTTGTCAGAATGTGGCGGAGTCACCCTTTGCCCGTCGCATCCGTATCGAACGGTGCGACCTGACCGACGAGCAGGGCGAATACGACTGTCTGGTGAGCAATCCGCCTTACTTCGTCGACTCGCTGGCGAGTCCCGATGCCCGGCGCACGATGGCCCGCCACGCTGACACCTTGTCGTATGCCGCACTGATGTCGCATGGTTGGCGGCTGCTGAGCGACGGGGGCGTACTGTCGGTTGTCATCCCTTTCGACTGCAAGGCCCGTCTGGAGACGGAAGCCTCATTGGCTGGCTTCTTCAAGACCCGCGAGTGTGCCGTCAAGACCACGCCTGCGAAGTCGCCCCGTCGCTACCTGCTGGCCTTTCGCAAACACTCGCAAAAACTGGAGCGAGGCGAACTGGTCATCGGCTCTGAAGCCTACGTTGAACTAACGAAAGAATTTTACTTATGAACGTATCACTTCTTCAAATGGATATCGCCTGGGGGAATCCTCAGGAAAACATCTGTCGGGCTGAAAGCCTGATGAACCAGCAGACGGCAGACCTCTATGTGCTACCAGAGATGTGGTCAACGGGATATTCAGTTTATCCTGAGGATATTACCGAAAAAGAAGAAACCTCTGCTGCGCTCCTTTGGATGCAACGGATGGCTGCAGAACGCGCCTGTGCCGTTAGTGGTAGTTTGGCTATCAGAGACGAACAGAATCGCTACTTCAACCGCCACTATTTCGTGACGGAAGATAACTTGAATTTCTACGACAAACATCACCTTTTTACCTTCGCTCATGAAGACGTGAACTATCAGGCTGGCGGTGAACATGTCGTTGTGACGTATGCTGGCCTGCGCTTTCTGCTACTCACGTGCTATGACCTGCGCTTCCCTGTGTGGTCGCGCTATGGACGGGCGGGAGAGTATGACGCCATCATCTATGTGGCCAACTGGCCACAGGCGCGGCAGGAGGCCTGGAACACCCTGCTCCGTGCACGGGCCATAGAGAACCAATGCTATGTGGTTGGGGTCAATAGGGTAGGACTGGAGCGTAAAACAACTTTCACAGGAGGCTCCGCTGTCATCGACCCATCGGGTCGGCTGTTGGTCTCCTGTGAAAGTCGTATTGGCGCTTGCTTGGCTTCATTGAGCGTGGATGAGGTCAGAGAGGTGCGCCGGCAGTTCCCTGTGCTCAACGACCGTGATTCTATTTTCTGATGAGGCGGACGCTCGAGTTTAGACCGCTGGGCATGGGTTCCCATTGGTCGTAGAGCGTCTTCTTATAGTTGATGTCCACGACATTGATTTCCTCCATCTTGCGCCACTTCACGCCCTGACGGTCCAGTTCGCTGATGCGGTTGGCCGGCAGGTTAGTCACCTCTATGCGCAATTCATTGTCGCCCACCTTCAAGGCGCCACGAGTGTCGAGCACGAAGGGTACGCTCCAAGCGCAACCGATGAACTGTCCGTTGATGTAGACGCGAGCGGACTCGCGCACGTCGCCCAGGTCGATTGTCCACGGACCTGACGGGTCTTCCTTCTTTGACATCTTGAAGTGAGTGGTGTAGACACCAGTGCCCATCGTCACGCGGGTCTGCTCGTCCAAGGTTTCCCAGGTCTGCAGTTTGTCAAGTGTGTAGGTCTTGTCCACTTTTGGGGTCTCGTCGATGAAGGAGAGTGTCCATGGGCCATTGAGGGTGATAGCAGCAGGACTATTAGTCGTACTAGCCTGACTATTGGTACTATTCATCTTGGTGTCGAAGGTCTGCAGGATCATAGACTCGCCGCTGCGCAGGCAGATGTCAATGCCCTCGGCATCGAAGGTGGCGTCGGTGATGTCGCCATTGAGCGGATTAAACCACTTGGCAGCCTTGAACGGCACAGTCAACGTCACTTTCTGATGGATGTCGTTAGGCGTCAGATTGGCTATGAAGTAGTGATAGCCGTTAGCATTCTGACGGCGAATAGCCTTCAGACCGAGCGAAGTCTTCATCGGTTCAGGACGGGCGGCTTTGGCCATTGCCTGGGCATCAATGCCGTACATGATATGGGCTCCACGGGCTTTCAGGTCATCAATGTGCTGCTTCACGTTCTCGGGCATCTGACCGCTGCCAGGAATGACCAGACCCTTATAGCAGGTGCCTGCCTTGGTGACGAGCAAGCCGTCGCGACATGTTACATCCATCAGCAAACGCTCTGAGATGTAGTCGCAGTCGAAGCCGGCGCGGTCAATTTCAAGGATGGCGTCACGGAACTCGGGCATCAACTTGCCCATGGCGTGGATGGAGAACTGCATCAGGTGCTTGCCTGTGTTCTTCTTCCATGCATCGCGCACGGGCAGAAGCACCAGGAAGTCGTTGTCGGGCTGTCCCCATTGCAGGAAACTCTGGCAGCGGGTGACGTAGTCCATGAAGTAGGGTGCATCACGCCAGATGGAGTTCGTGGGACTCATGTCTATCGAAGCATAGAACTTCCAACCGGGCCACTCGTCGTCCTTTGGCGAGTAGCAGATGCCGTGGAAGAACATGTGATTCACGCCGGCGCAGAACATCAGGTCGAGGTCGGGCTTCAGTTGCGACAGGCTGGTGCGGAAGTGCTCGGTCAGCCATGTGAAGGTCTCGCTCGATGTGTAGGGCTTGCCGCAGACATGCGCAGCAGACGGCGCATACTTGAACATAGAGTAGTCTGAGTCGTTCTTGCGGGTCTTGCCAGGGTCCTGACGCAGTCCCTTGATACCCAGATTGGAGAGGCCGAAGCCCTCAATCTCGGGGATATCGACCGCCGCATAGCAGTCAATCAAGTTGGCGGGTGAACCATGCGCCTGGTTGCGGGTGATGGCCCCGTGGCTGTGCGCCCAGGCCGTCCATTGGTTGGTGAAGTTCTCCAGCAGCAGGTCGCTCAATGTCTCGCGATAGTCACTCAGTACCTGTGGGTCGAAGTCTAGCAGTTCCGGCAGATGGTCCTCCAGACGATAGCCGCGACGGGTCTCAAACTCCTTGAGCAGCGAGGGCGTCCACGTGGCCGCCTCCACCTCGTAGGAGTCGTTGAAGAACGTGTGAGGGTAGGGCGTACGGGTGCGCTCGAAAGCCTGCTCGATGTGCTTCAGGTAGTTAGCCACGGCCGTTCGGTCGAAGTGGTCGATGACCAGTCCCTCGCCGCCGGGAGCGGCACGCTTAACGCGCATCACGCCGTACTTTGCGTAGAGGGCAATGACGCGCACCTGTCCGTCAGCCTGAGGATAGGCACGCTGCAGCACAAAACGACTGTTCTTCTGCTCCTTGGCCGGAAGGGTAAGCGTATCGCCCTTGGCCGAAAGCGCATTGGCAGCCTCGCTGCTCATGGTCGAATCGACGAACACCATGCGCGAAGCACTCTCCTCCAGCGGTACCCAGGGACCGCCGAAAGGCCAGCCCGTGCCGGTAGCCATGTCGAGTTCAATACCGTTGCGTGAGGCCTGTTCGCTGGTATAGCGCAACATCTCCATCCACCGATTGCTCAGGTAGTCGATATTGTTGGCCTGATTGCCCTGCACGCCGTATAGCGGAGTGATCTCCACGGCGCCAATGCCGTGGTTGCCGTATTGCTGCAGGTTCCACGCCAGGTTTTCCTTATCGACAGCCGACCCCAGCCACCACCAGCGGGCGCCGGGCTTGGCTTCGGTCGTGACGGTGGGCCACGACTGCGCCGACGCCATCATTGAGAAGGCGGCAAACGCCAGAGTTGAAAGTGACTTTCTCATATCAGTTGCCATCGGGTTTAGCGTTTTCTACCAGTCGTGAGGGTGCCCATTGGAAGGTCTTCCAATCATCAGGATGAGCGGGGTCGAAGTCCTGCCAGTCGGAGCGCAAATACTGTATGAGTGGCAGGCGGAGTTGCTTCATACCCATCACCACACACTTGGCCACCTCGTAGGCACCGTAAGGGTTGAAGTGGGTGTTGTCAGCCAATTCGCGCCCGTACATCTCTTTGGGATAGTGCACCAGGGCCCGCTTGGAGTCCTCGAAGCCCAGAGTCTCGAATAAGGTTTTCGTCATGGCGTTCAGGTCGATCACGGGTACACCCTCGCGCTCAGCCACCTCACACATTGCGGCAGGGAAGTCGCCGTGGGTGTTGCGAAGGGTCTTCTTATCGTCGTTGAAGGCACGGCGCTGTGTGGGCGTGCAGAATACGATCTCGGCTCCCTTTGCGCGCACTTGGTCGACGAATATCTTCAACTGATACTGGTAATGATACCACGCCCCGTCGCCAGGTCGCTTCTCCTTCTCGTCGTTATGGCCGAACTCTACGAAGACATAGTCGCCCTTCTTCAATGTCGAGAGAATCTTATCCAGACGGAACGAACCGATGAACGTGCGGGCAGTAAGACCACTCTCGGCGTGGTTGGAAACAGCCACCTCAGGCCCGAACCAGCGGGTGATCATCTGTCCCCACGATGCCCAGGGTTCGTTGTTCTGGTCTACCACGGTCGAGTTGCCGCATAGATAGATGGTGGGCACGTCAGCCTTTTCGATGTGGATGCTCTGCACGGCGGGCAGAGGGCCGTTGAATTCCAACGTCAGACGGTCGTCCCAGGCCAAGTAGTCTTTCTCGCGATCCTTGATCTTTACGCGGGTCTTGTCGTCTATCTGGGGCGAACGCTTGTTCACCACAAACTCCACGGTTTGCGTGTCCTTGGCCTTACTGGTCGTGATGTTGTCCATCATCAGTCGGCGACCTTCGGCGCGCACAGTCGTGTTCGAGTTTTTCTTGCCGCCCAGCACCACTTTCACGCGGTAGTTGCCATCGGGCACCTTCACCGAGAAATAGAAGGGTTCCGTGGGCTTCTTCTTGTCAGGGGCGGGTAGCAGGTCGTAGCCGTAGCCGTCCTGGTCGTTATACACGGGTTGGGCCTTCGTCAGGTCAAAGTCGAATGTCTGCGCCCAGAGCATCGTCGGGGCGAGTGCCAAGAGCATGAGTAGTTTCTTTTTCATTTGTTTTTATCAGATTAAGTAGTTATTGTCATTCCTTTGCAAAGGTACGTAAAAAATCCCTAACGGCCAAGGCATTCTGCCAATAATTTTCTTAATCCTCCCAAAAATGCCGTTGACAGGTTATCCAGCAAAAAAATATTTGCCCCCATTAAACCAATAGCATCATAGGCCGTCAAAAGGGAAAAGCAACGTAACAAACCGATGACACAAAAGCAATTCCTGATACTGCTGACGATGCTCTTGCTGTGCTTGCACCATGCGCTGGCACAGAAAGATGCTTTGTCGGGTAGGGTGGTGGACAAGGATACGGGACTGGCCATGGACAAGTCGACACTACAACTGTATAGGTTGTCGGGCCGCGACACGGTGTTCGTCGCCGGTATGCTCTCCGATGCACAGGGACGCTTCGTGTTCCGCTCGGTTCGCAGCGGTCAGTATCTGCTAAAGGCCAGTTATTTGGGTTATCAGGAGCAGCGGCTGCCTGTGATGAAAACCACGGGCCATGAGGCCGCGCTGGGCGACGTGAAGATGGCTGCCGACGCCGTGCTAATTAAGGAGGCGGTGGTGACGGCAGTTATACCGAAGATGGTAATCAAGGATGACACGGTGGTCTACAACGCCGATGCCTTCCGCGTGCCGGAGGGATCGGTAATAGAGGCGCTGGTGGAGGCACTGCCAGGCGCAAAGATTGATGACGACGGGGCCATCACTATCAACGGCAAGTCGGTGAAGAAATTCAAACTGGACGGGCGCGACTTCATGACAGGAAACAATGATGCGGTGATGAAGAATCTGCCCTCCTATGTGGTAGACCAGGTGAAGGCCTACGACGAGAAGAGCGATTTGAGCCGCATGACAGGCATCGACGACGGCAACGACGACTTCGTGCTGGAGTTTGTTACGAAGAAGAGTGCGCGCAAGGGTTTGCAGATGAATCCCGACGTGGGCTACGGCACCGATGATCGCTATGGCATCCGACTGACGGCGATGAAACCCTTCGGTGCGATGCGCTACACTTTCATGGGCAACGCCAACAACGTGAACGACCGAAACTTCACAGGCCGTGGCGGTCGCGGACGCGGCAACAACAACGGCCAGCGCGAGACGCAGACGGCGGCTCTGGACGTGAGTTATGAGAACAACAAAGACCTGAAGGTGAGCGGACGCGTTACCTGGAACCACGGCACGGCCGACAACTGGAGCCGCACGGGGTCGGAAAATTTCGTGGCCACGCGCAGCGGTGCCTTCTCTAACAGCGTCAGCCAGAGTTACTCGCGCAACAACGGGTGGACAGGCAACATGAACCTGCAGTGGACCATTGACTCGCTGACCACGCTATCGTTCCGTCCGAACGTGAATTTCTCGACCAACGATGGGCGCAGTTTTTCGCGCTCCGCATCGTTCAACGCCGACCCCTTCGACAGCGTGGACGATCCGCTGAGCGACGAAGATCAGGCCTACATGGACGAACAGGGACTGATAGTGAACAGCCGTCACAACAAGTCGCTGACCTACGGCAGCAGCAGCAACCTGAGTTCGCAGTTGCAACTGTACCGTCGCATCGGCAGGCGTGGGCGAAATGTGGCCCTGAGCGGCAACATCAACTATCGCGACGGCAAGAACCGCAGCGGCAACCTCTCGGCCGTTCATCTCTACCAGACGAAGGACCAATGGGGCAACGACTCGACCTATCAGACCAACCGCTACACACAGTCGCCATCGGACAACGTGAGTTATTCGCTGGGCATGACCTACACCGAGCCCCTCTACTTGTTTCCCGTGAAGCCCGCCGAGCCCGACTCGGTGAGAGGACCCTTTGCGCGGGGCCGGCGCAACAACCGTGGCGTGGGGCTGCAGGGTGTCTTCCTGCAGTTGAACTATCGCTACAACTACAGTCATCAGAAGAATGATCCGTCGACCTACGACTTCCCCGACTTCACGGACGAAGCCTTCCGGCAGGCGCTGGAGGACTACCGCGAGTGGACGGCGCTGTTCGGACTGCTGCCCAACCCCTACGAGGACTATCTGTCTACACGACTGAGCCGCTACTCGGAGCGCACGGAGTATGGTCACCATGCCGATGTGCAACTGCGCGTGGTGCGCGAGAAATATAATGTGAACGTGGGTGTGAACATCCAGCCCCAGCGCTCGCACTACATCCAGCAGTATCTGGGACGGCCGGTGGACACCGTGCGCACGGTGACCAACATATCGCCCACACTGAACCTGCGCTACAGGCCCAGCCAGTATGCCAACTTGCAGGTGACCTATCGCGGTACCACGCAACAGCCCAACATCACCCAACTGTTGGACATCTACGATGACACCAACCCGCTGAACATCTCGATGGGTAACCCGGGGCTGAAGCCCTCGTTCACTAACGAACTGGGCACCAACTTTCAGATGCAGCGACAGCCGACTTTCGTGGAAGACAGCCTGGGATTCATGGTGCCAAAAGCCCAGCGGCATTGGAGTTTCAGTGCCAATGCGAACTTCAGGCGGACGAGCAACTCTGTGGGCAACGTGGTGACCTACGACGAGATGACCGGCGGACGCATCAGCCGCCCGGAGAACATTGACGGCAACTGGAACACGAGTGCGGGCGCATCGTTCAATATCGCGCTGGACACGCTGAACAGGTGGGACGTGAGTGGCGGAATCAGGGGTAGTTACAGTCACCACGTGGGCTACGTGAACTTGAACCGCACGGCCGTGCCTGATCGCAACGTGACCCACACCTACAACGTGTCACCGCAGGTGTCGCTGACCTTCCGCAACAAGTGGCTGAGCGTGTCGCTGAACAGCAATACGACCTACGCTCGCACGGAGAATCGATTGCAGGCATCGCGCAACCTGTCAACCTGGAACTTCTCATATGGTGGCAATACGAAAATCACCTTCCCGTGGGGCAGCAACCTTTCCACCGACGTGCACATGCACAGCAAGCGTGGCTATAGCGACCAGACACTCAACACGAACGAGATGTTGTGGAATGCGCAACTGTCTCACAGTTTCCTGCGTGGCAAGAAACTGACGGTCATGCTGCAATGGTACGACATACTGCACCAACAGACCAACTTCTCACGGAACGTGACGGCCAACGGCTGGACGGACCGCGAGGTGAACGCCATCACGTCGTATGCGATGCTGCATGTGAGTTATCGGCTGAACTTCTTCGGCGGCAATAACAACGGCGGCGGTCGTAGCCGGGGCGACGATATGGAAGAGGGTGGACGTGAGCGCCGGGGTGGCAATGGTGGTGGCTTCGGAGGTCGCGGTGGACGAGGCGGAGGTGGCTTTGGTGGAGGTCGGAGATAATTTTTATGACCAAATGGCCATGAATGTGCGAATTATTTCGTACCTTTGTCGCCAAATACAATCTCATTATGGCAACAGTAGACGACAAGAAGATCATCTTCTCGATGGTTGGCGTGAGCAAGACCATCCAGCAAAACCAGAAACAAGTACTCAAGAACATCTACCTCAGTTTCTTCTATGGCGCTAAGATTGGCATCATCGGCCTGAATGGTGCGGGTAAGTCGACGCTGATGAAAATCATCGCCGGACTGGACCAGCAGTACCAGGGACAGGTGGTGTGGAGCCCTGGCTACTCAGTGGGCTATCTGCCTCAGGACCCTCCGCTCAACGAAGAGAAAACCGTCAAGGAGAACGTGATGGAGGGCGTGCAGCACGTCTACGACGCGCTGGCTGAATACGACGAAATCAACGTGAAGTTCGGCCTGCCCGAATACTACGAAGATGCCGACAAGATGAACAAGTTGATGGCCCGTCAGGCCGAATTGCAGGACATCATCGACGCTACTGATGCGTGGAACATGGACTCGAAACTGGAGCGCGCGATGGCTGCGCTCAACTGTCCTCCCGGCGACTGGAGCGTAGTGAACTTGAGTGGTGGCGAGCGTCGTCGAGTGGCCTTGTGCCGCCTGCTGTTGCAGAAACCGGACGTGCTGTTGCTCGACGAGCCTACCAACCATCTGGATGCCGAGTCAATAGATTGGCTGGAGCAGCACTTGCAGCAATACGAGGGTACGGTGATTGCCGTCACCCACGACCGTTACTTTCTGGACGACGTGGCTGAGTGGATCCTGGAACTGGACCGCGGCGAGGGCATTCCCTGGAAAGGTAACTACTCGTCGTGGCTGGAGCAGAAAAGCCAGCGGCTGGCCCTGGAGGAGAAGACGGCTTCTAAGCGACGCAAAACGCTGGAGCGCGAGTTGGAGTGGGTGCGCATGGCTCCTAAGGCCCGTCAGGCCAAGGGCAAGGCCCGTCTGAATTCCTATGACCGCATGCTGAACGAGGAGCAGAAGCAGAAAGAGGAGAAACTGGAAATCTACATCCCCAATGGGCCTCGTCTGGGCAACAAGGTTATCGAGGCCCACGATGTGGCCAAGTCCTATCCAGAGAAACTGCTCTTCAAAGACCTGAACTTTTCTTTGCCGCCCAATGGTATAGTGGGCGTCATCGGCCCTAATGGTGCCGGCAAGACTACGCTCTTCCGCCTAATCATGGGACTGGAGACGCCCGACACAGGCACCTTCGAGGTGGGCGAGACGGTCAAGTTGAGTTACGTGGACCAGCAGCACAAGGATATTGATCCCGACAAGAGCGTCTATCAGGTGGTCAGTCAGGGCAATGAGACCATTCGCATGGGTGGTCGCGATGTGAACGTACGTGCCTATCTTTCGCGCTTCAACTTCAATGGTGCCGACCAGGAGAAGAAGTGTGGCGTGCTCTCCGGTGGTGAACGCAACCGTCTGCACCTCGCTATAGCCCTCAAGCAGGAGGGTAATGTGTTGCTTCTTGATGAGCCGACTAACGATATAGATGTCAACACTTTACGTGCTCTTGAGGAAGGCCTTGAGGCGTTCGCTGGCTGTGCTGTCATCATCAGTCACGACCGCTGGTTCCTCGACCGCATCTGCACCCACATTCTGGCATTTGAGAAGCAACGGATAGGCGATGACTCGTCAGGAGAGAGCGAGGGTAGGGTGTTCTATTTTGAAGGCAACTATTCCGATTACGAGGCCAATAAAGCCATGCGCCTCGGTCTGGAAGAACCCAAGCGCACGCGTTATCGTAAACTGATGGAGGACTGATCAGAGCATTCCCTTGGTAGAGGGCAACTGATAGTGGTCTACATCGCGCCGCACGGCGGCTCTCAACGCGCGGGCCAGGGCCTTGAAGATGGCCTCGGCCTTGTGGTGCTCGTTGTCGCCCTCGGCCTGGATGTAGAGATTCATCTGGGCGGCATCGCTCAGACTCTTGAAGAAGTGGTGGAACATCTCCGTAGGCACGTCGCCCACATATTCACGATGGAACTCCGTCTGCCACACCAGCCAAGGCCGCCCGCCGAAGTCCAGACAGACGTGGGCGTGGCAGTCGTCCATGGGCAGCGAGAAGCCGTAGCGCTCTATGCCGCGCTTGGTGCCTAAGGCTCGGCGCAGACAGTCGCCCAGAGCCAGGGCCGTGTCCTCTATAGTGTGGTGCTCGTCCACGTGCAGGTCGCCCTTGCAGCGAATGGTCAGGTCCATCTGTCCGTGGCGTGCTATCTGCTCCAGCATGTGGTCGAAGAAGCCCAGCCCCGTCTGTATGTCTGCCTGTCCGCTGCCGTCCAGTGTCAGTCTCACGTGTATGTCGGTCTCCTTGGTGGTGCGGGTCACCTCGACTGTCCGTTCGCCGTCGAATATCTGTTCGGCCACCTGCTTCCACGTCAGTGTGTCGCTCAGTATCAGGCTCTTGCAGCCGATGTTGAGGGCAAACTGAGCGTCGGTCTCGCGGTCGCCGATCACGTAACTGTTGGCGATGTCGTACTGCGGGTCGTTCATGTATTTCTCCACCAGTCCCGTCTGGGGCTTGCGTGTGGGGGCATCGTCTTCGGGGAAGTGAGGGTCTATGAGGATGTCGTCAAACTCGACGCCCTCGCCCTTCAGGGCCTCCAGGATAAAGTTCTGGGCGGGCCAGAAGGTGTCTTCGGGGAAAGTCTCGGTGCCCAGTCCGTCCTGGTTGCTCACCATTACGAAGCGGAAGTCGGTCTTCTCGCGGAGAAAAGCCAACCAGCGAAAGACGCCGGGCTTGAAGCGGATCTTGTCCAGGGAGTCTACTTGTTCGTCGTGCGGCTCCTCTACGAGGGTGCCGTCACGGTCAATAAACAGAATCTTTTTCATAGTCAATACTGCCATAGGCATAATAGAGGGGGAAGATGGAATACAGATGCACGTAGGCCTGCACGAAGCCGGCCACAAGGAAGGCCACAAAGGCCATCAGAGCCATATTCTCAGGCAATCCCAGAGGATCGCCCATAGCCTCGCCGACATAGGCCTTGGCGTTGGCCGTGCCGATGACGAAGGCTGGCAATTCACAGATAAACGTCAGCAGGCAGGTGACGATGGCCGTGACCAGCAGCATGACAAACAGCAGGCTCCAATGGTGCAGCCCCAAACCGTAGCCGCCGAAGGGCGGTCGCCACGAGAGCGTGCCGCCAACCACAAAGCGGGTGACGGGGTAGGCTAGGGGCAACAGAAAGGCGCCGGCCACGCAGGCCAGGATGATAAGAAGGCCGATGGTGGCAACGGATTTCCACAGGCTGTCCACGATGCCTGCGCTGACAACGCCATAGATGATACCGCCGAAGATGACTGCCACGACAAGCCACACCAGCGACATCCACAATGCAGCCACCAACAGGCGCAGGAAAGGCTTCAGATAGAACGTGCCCCACCAGCGGGTCGGACGGCTGATCTGCCCCGTCTGTCGGTGTTCGGCACAGGCACCGAAGGCGTAGGAGGCTAAGGCCAGCATGACCACGCAGAACAGCAGCACGCTGCCGGCAGCCTTCAGGTAGGTGAACGTGAGCCCCTCTTCCTGTAGCACCTGCAGGCCAAAGGTGCTGGCTGTCACCACGATGCTCAGCACGTCGCCTATCAGCGTGCTCATCATCATGGCAAAGCAGAACGCATAGAGTAGCGCCACCATCCATGAGGCGCGGAACAGGCGCTTGAAGTTGCCAGTATAAAGTCGATAGCCGTCGCTTATCACGGCTGGTATGCTGCGCGCCTTCTGCAGCAGCAGTTCGTCGGTCTTTTCCATATCGCGTTTTCGAAAATTTGTGCAAAATTACGAAATAATTCTCAATTCTCAATTCTCAATTCTCAATTATTTTGTACCTTTGCACAAAAATTAACGGAACTAACAGAGATGAAGAAACTCAAATGGGGCTTCGTGGGATGTGGCGAGGTGTGTGAACTGAAGAGCGGACCGGCCTTTGCCGAGGTGGAAGACTCCGAAGTTGTGGCCGTCATGAGCCGCACAGAGCAGAAAGCCCGCTCCTACGCCGAACGCCACGGCATAGCCCGCTGGTATACCGATGCCCAGGAACTCATCGACGACCCCGACGTGAATGCCGTCTATGTGGCCACGCCGCCGTCCAGTCACGTCACCTTCGCCATCATGGCCATGAAGGCTGGCAAGCCCGTCTACGTGGAGAAGCCTCTGGCCTCCACGTATGAGGACTGTGCCCGCATCAACCGCATTTCTGAGCAGACGGGCGTGCCTTGCTTCGTGGCCTACTATCGTCGCTATCTGCCCTATTTCCAGCGTGTCAAAGAGATAGTCGACCAGGGCATCATCGGCAAGGTGATCAACGTGCAGATTCGTTTCTCCTGGCCGCCGCGTGAACTGGACTATGTCCATCCTGAGAACCTGCCCTGGCGACTGCAGCCTGAGATAGCCGGCGGGGGCTACTTCTACGACTTGGCACCTCATCAACTCGACCTCCTTCAGGATATGTTCGGCGTCATCGTAGAGGCCCGCGGCATCTGTGCAAACCGCGGCAACCTCTATTCGGCCGAAGATTCCGTGAGTGCCGTGTTCCAGTTCGAAAACGGCCTCCCCGGTTCAGGCTCTTGGTGCTTCGTCGGCCACGAGTCGGCTCGCGAAGACCGCATCCTGCTCATCGGCCAGCAGGGCTCGCTCAGTTTCTCTGTGTTCAACTATACGCCCATCTCGCTCCACACCAGCGAGGGCACGCAGCACATCGAGGTGCCTAACCCGCAGTACGTGCAGTATCCGCTCATCAAGCGTGTCTGCGAGCACCTGCAAGGCCGCTCCGTGTGCAGTTGTACCAGCGTCTCAGCCACGCCTGTCAACTGGGTGCTCGACCGCATCCTTGGCAAATATTAGGACGATGAGGGGGTGGGGCTTTGCGTTCGTTTTCTGCCTTCTGGGCACGCTTGGCGTAGTTGCCCAGGAGCCTTCAGATGGCATCCTGCTGGCTGACAGTATCGCGCTTTCTGACACCCTTGTGCAACAGCAGGAGAAGCCCCGTAGCCTCAGTCTGCTGCGGCGCATCATCCGCGGTTTCGACCGTCTGGACACGAACTACATAGAACCCCAGCACTATCTCTTCACGGTCATGGTGCAAGGCACCCACACCTTAGACCTCTATACACTGCGCAGTTCAGGCCCCGACCGTCAGTCGATGACCTTCTCGCCCGACCGCAAGATGCGCTTCGGGCCCTATCTCGGGTGGAAGTGGATCTTCGCCGGCTACACCTTCGAAGTGGGCGGCTCGGGCACCAACGGACTGAAGCAGGAACTCGACCTGAGCATCTACAGTTCGCAGATTGGCGTCGACCTGTTCTACCGCCGCACGGGCAGCGACTACCGGCTGGTGAATGCCAACCTGGGCCGTGGCGTGGATGTAAGCCCCCTCGACCGCGTGCCTTTCGATGGTCTGCAGGCCGGCATCACAGGGTTCAACCTCTACTATATCTTTAATCACGGAAAGTTCTCATATCCAGCGGCTTTCGCGCAGAGCACGCAGCAAAAGATTAGTTGCGGCTCGTGGCTGGCCGGCATCGGCTATACGCGCAACTCCATCGAACTGGACCACCAGGCGCTGCAGACGCTCATCGACGAGCGACTGGGGGAGCAGACCGTCAGGCTGGACAGCGGACTGATGTTCAACCGCGTCAAGTACTACGACTTCAGCCTCTCCGGCGGCTATGGCTACAACTGGGTCTTCGCCCCGCGCTGGCTCTTTGCGGCCAGCGGACAGGTGGCCGTGGCTCATAAGCGAAGCGTGGGCGACGTGGCAGGCGACGAGCGCAACGGCTTCAGTTTCCGCAACATCAACCTCGATGCCATCGGGCGCTTCGGACTGGTCTACAGCACCGGCCAATGGTTTGCCGGCGGCAACGTCATCCTGCATACTTACAACTACCACAAGTCGCGTTTCTCGACCAACAACACTTTCGGCTCGATGAACGTCTACGTGGGCTATAACTTCAAGGTGAAACGCAAATACCGCAAATGAGATGAAACGACTCTACTTTCTGCTCCTGCTGGCCGTCCTCATGCTCAGCACGAGTGCACAGCCACTACAACCGTCAGACAGTATCCTCGTCACGCGTATGCTGGCCGAGGCCCCTGCCGATGCCTCGCCGCTACACTTCGCCCGACTGCTCAAGGGGCGCCCGTATGTGAGTCACACGCTGGAGGTGAACGACGAGGAGCAACTGGTGGTCAACCTGCGCCAGTTGGACTGCACCACGCTCGTCGAGAGTGCCGCCACGATGGCCCTCTGCGTCGGCAGCGGCCAGCGCACCTATGGCGACTATTGCCGGTTTCTGACCCAGTTGCGCTACCGTCAGGGCCGGATTGACGGCTACCCGTCGCGCCTGCACTACTTTACCGATTGGATCAACGACAACGTGGCCCTCGGGCTGGTCAGAGACCTGGCCACCGTCAAGGCACCCTTCACGGCCGTGCAGACCGTCAGCGTCGACTATATGTCGCGCCATCCGCAGTCGTACAAGGCCCTGACGAACCATCCTGAGTTCGTGTCCGTGATAGCCGCCCAGGAACGCCACGCTACAGGACAGAAGCACCGCTACATACCCAAGGCGCAGATACGCAACACCACGCTCCTGTGCCAGGTCATCCACGACGGCGACATCCTGGCCATCACGTGCACCAGGCAGGGCCTCGACATAGCCCATGTGGGCATTGCCGTGTGGCACGCCGACGGCCTGCATATGCTGCACGCCTCGTCGCTGAAGAAGAAAGTGATTGAAGACCCGCTCACGCTCTCGGCCTATCTGAAGGGCCACCCATCGTTCACGGGCATTCGCGTCATTCGTGTCCAAAGTAGTACTGCCCGCGCTTCCTGGTGATCTTACCATAGTTGATGGCGTGCTGCGGACAATGGTGGTAGCAGGCCAGACAGTTGGTGCACGAGCCGTCGTGCTGCCATTGGGGGAGCCCGCCCGTCAGCCGCACGTCGCCCGTGGGGCAGGCCTTCTGGCAGCGGCCGCAATGGATGCAGCGGTCGGCATCGACCGTGAACTTGCGGTCGGTGATCATCTGACTGTTGAAGAATGCGCCCAGCACGTGGCTGAATGTCCAGGGCGTCACGCCCCTCACGGTATGGGTCAGTCCGCGCTGCCTGGCCCAGATCATGTTGCCGTAGTGCTCCAGTTCCCGGGTGGCCCGTCTGATCTTCTCGTGCTCGCGCTCAAGCTTGTCGGTATACATGAAGGGCAGACAGACATACGACTCAGGCATCGTCAGCGAGAACACGCTCTGCGCCCGTATGCCCTTGGCCGCCAGTTCGCTGTTCAGTATCTCCATCGTGCGGCCTATGCTGTCGCCGCAGGTCACCAGGACGTAGACGTAGGTGTCGGCCTGCGTCCTGAAGGTGCTGCGCCGTATGAACCGTCGCACGATGCGCGGCGGCTGCCAGCCGTGCACGGGGAAGCAGAAGCCCAGTCGCTCGCCGTCCTTCAGGGTGTAGTCACGCGGCCCTTTCTTCATCTCGTCGGGGATGAAGAGCAGCCGCTCGCCCGTCACTTCAGCCAGCCGTTCGGCGGCCCATCGGGTGTTGCCAGTACCAGAGAAATAGCAAATCATGGTGCAAAAGTACGAAAATCATTGAACATTGAACATTGAACATTGAACATTATCAGTCAGGATTATACAAATTTAACTTTCCGAAGAATCAAAAATGTTCAATGTTCAATGTTCAATGTTCAATAAAATCACTACCTTTGCACCCCAATGAGATATTTCATCACTTTAAGTTACGACGGAACGCGTTTCCACGGCTGGCAGATACAGCCCAACGGCATCTCCGTGCAGGGCGAACTGCAGAGGGCGCTCTCGCTGCTGCTGCGGCAGGAGGTGCAGGTGGTGGGCGCCGGGCGCACCGATGCCGGCGTGCATGCCCGCATGATGGTGGCCCACTTCGACGCAGACCACGAGGTGGACGGCCCGCAACTGACCTATAAACTGAACCGTCTGCTGCCGCAGGACATCGCCGTAGACACCGTGGAGCGCGTCAGCGACGACCTGCACGCCCGCTTCTCGGCCACCTCGCGTACCTATTATTATTATGTGCACACCCGCAAGTCGCCCTTCGAGCGCCACTACTCCTGTCCGATGCACTTTGCGCTCGACTTCGAGGCCATGAACCGCGCCGCCCGTCTGCTGCTGGACTACGAGGACTTCAGGGCTTTCTGCAAGAGTCATACCGACGTGAAGACCACGCTCTGCCGCGTCACGCGGGCCCAGTGGGTCAGGCTGTCGCCTGATTCGTGGCGCTTCGAGATCACGGCCAACCGCTTCCTGCGCAACATGGTGCGGGCCGTGGTGGGCACGCTCGTCGAGGTGGGCCGCGGCCGTCTGTCGCTGGACGACTTCCGTCGCGTCATCGAGGGTCGCCGGCGCACCGAAGCCGGCGAGTCCATGCCCGCCTGCGCCCTGTTCCTGGAAATAATCGAATATTAAACTATGTGGCTCATCTTAGCATTCCTGTCGGCAGCCTTCCTGGGCATCTACGACAGCCTGAAGAAAAAGGCTCTGCGCGACAACGCTGTCATACCCATCCTGTTTCTCAACACCCTCTTCTCGTCGCTCATCTTCCTGCCCTTCATCATCCTGAGCGCCTCGGGCGACATGCTCGACGGCAGCATACTGCACGTGGGCAGCGGCGGCTGGGAGGTGCATAAATACATCCTGCTGAAGGCCGTCATCGTGCTCTCGTCGTGGATTCTGGGCTACTTAGGCATGAAGCACCTGCCGCTCACCATCGTGGGGCCCATCAATGCCACGCGGCCCGTCATGGTGCTCGTGGGCGCCCTGCTCGTGTTCGGCGAGCGGCTCAACGCCTGGCAGTGGGTGGGCGTGCTGCTGGCCGTGGTGTCGTTTCTGCTGCTCAGTAGGAGCGGACGTAAGGAGGGCATCGACTTCCGCCACGACCACTGGATCTACATGATCGTGGGTGCCGCCGCCCTGGGGGCCGTCAGCGGTCTGTACGACAAATACCTCATGGCGCCGCCCGAGGAGGGCGGGGTAGGGCTCGACCGCATGATGGTGCAGTCGTGGTACAACATCTACCAGTGTCTGATGATGCTCCTGATGCTCCTCGTGCTCTGGTGGCCGCGCCACCGCGAGACCACGCCCTTCCACTGGGACTGGGCCATCATCGGCGTGAGCGTCTTTCTCTCCACGGCCGACTTCATGTATTTCTATTCCCTCTCTTTGCCCTCGGCCATGATCAGCATCGTGTCGATGGTGCGTCGCGGTTCGGTCATCGTCTCGTTCCTCTGTGGCGCCATGTTCTTCCACGAGAAGAACCTCCGTGCCAAGGCCCTCGACCTCGCCCTCGTGCTCTTGGGCATGATTTTCCTGTATATTGGCAGCAGGTAGTCTGGACGGTTCAAACCACCAGTTTGGACGGAGCAAGGGCTGACTTTGAACGGAGCAAAGTCAGGGTTGGGTGGTTTTGCGTACAAGCGCACAAGCGTACGCACTCAAAAATCTTCCCATTCCCTTTGGGCTTCAAAAAATTTTGTGTATCTTTGCAAGCGTAAACCTTTATCGTAAGAAGTATGAAGAAAAGATATGTGTGGATGCTTGCCGCCCTACTGGTTTGTGTGGGGGCGGGAGCGAAAGTGTATCCTACGGAGAGTTACCGCCTGTCGGCCGACGGCGACACGCTGCTCAGGTGGACGGGCACGGAGGCTGAAGTGGACATGGGGGCCGACTCGGTGCTGGCCCGTGTGAAGTATATTGCCGAGAAAGCCTTCGCGCAGGACGACTCTATCAGGTATTTCGGCTCGTCGGAAGGGCTGCAGACCATTGGCGACATGGTCTTCGAGCAATGCGAGGCCCTCAGGGCGGTCTACATAGGCCCCAACGTGAGCACCATCGGGCAGATTGCTTTCTTCTATGCCCCGTCGCTGACTACCTTCACCGTGGCCGATAGCAACCCGTACTACCGGATGCAGGGCCAGATGCTCATCGACGTGCGCAACAGCGAACTGGTGGCCAGCGGCTACGAGGAGAGCACCCGCGTGGTGGTGCCGGAGGGCATTGAGCGTATAGGCGGCCACGCGTTTTATATGTCAGACATTACAGCCGTCACGCTGCCCGCCGGGCTGAAGCACATCGGCCAGTCGGCATTCTGCTGGGCCGAACAACTCACGGCGGTCACCCTGCCGCAGGGCGTGGAGACGATCGGCGAGATGGGCTTCTATGCCTGCTCGCGATTGGAGAGCGTGTCGCTGCCCGCCTCGCTTCAGTCGATTGGCCCTGTGGCCTTCGGCTTCTGCGACGTGTTGAAGACCATGGTCGTGCAAAGTCAGACGCCGCCTGCTTTACAGACCAAGGGCGACGCTGACGTGTTCTGGTATACCGACCTCTCGTCGGCCACGCTCTACGTGCCGGAGGAGAGCATCGCGCTCTACCAGCAGGCCGAGGGCTGGAGTCGCTTCGGCACCATCGTGGGCATGCCCCGTCCCGAGAGCCGCGTGCTGATCGTGGAGACCATGGACGGCCAGAAGACGGAGATACGACTGGAGACGCAACCCAAGGTCTACAACCGGGGCACGGAACTGGCCATCGTCTCTACCGAGACCACCATCACGCTGCCCCTGAGCCAACTGAAGCGCATGACCTTCCGGCCCGTAGACGAGACGCTGGGCATAGGCGACGTGAAGGCCAGCGACGGCGACGATGCTTCGCCGCGCGAGATGATCAACTTCAGCCAACTGCCTCCGCGCAGCCATATCGACATCTACGCCCTCGACGGCCGTCTGCTGCGCAGCGAGCGCGTGGGCGACACGTCGAGTGCCTTGTCGCTGGACGAACTGGGCCGGGGCGTCTTCCTGGTCAAGATAAATGGTGTAACCTATAAAATCAGCCGCAAATGAAGAACTACATATTTTCCCTCGTGATAGCCTGCCTCTGCTGGGGCAGCGTGTCGGCACAGGAGCCGGCCATGTATGTATATAGAAACGACGGACAGTTCAATGCCTTCCTGATGGACCGCGTGGACAGCATGTCGTACAGCAACGTGGGAGTGGACGGGCTGACCTACGACATCCCCGTCGTGCAGGAGATATGGACTCCAGACAGCCTCTACCGCATACCCCTCTCGGCCATCGACAGCATAGGCTATCAGACGCCCGAGCCCATCATGAAGCAGGGCCTCTTCATCGTCGACGAGAGCAACGTAGCCTCTGTCATTGAGGTAGGCCCCCTGCGCATGGTCTTCAGCGGCAGCACGCCCGCCAGCCAGCGGCCCGTCAAGGGGCAGATCATCTATAGCGACCTGGAGGATGGCCTCTTCACCCTTGGCTTCTCCGGCCGCGTGATCGACATCAGCCAACAGGGCGGCAACTACGTCTACACCTGCGAGTCGGCCGGCCCCGATGAGGTCTACGACCGCCTGATCATGGTGGGCCGCATAGATTCCGATGGCAACGACGTGAACTCCGTGCGAGGAGCCCGGCGACTGGGCAGGAAAGACCTGTCGGTGAGCCGCGACTTCAGCGTGGGCCTGGATGAATACCTGAAACTCTTCGGCAATGCCACCTGGGTGTACGACTACAACTTCTACCACAACATCGGCGATCCCGACCCGATGATGGTCTACATCAAGTGTTCGCAGAATTACGTAATCAGTTTCTCCTCTGAGATTGATAGCGATATATTCTTGCAGAAAGGGTGCGTGCCCAACAAGTTCCATAGTGGCGAACTTGAGAAGGAGGTCTACACGCCCGAGGCACGCCTGTTTGCTGCAGGCCCCCTGGCTGCCACGTTCAGCATGGGAGCCTATGCCTCGTTTAATGGCAAACTGACCCTGTCGCTCGAGGGCCTGAAATACGCGTCGACCTACGTGGACGAGTATACCTGGCGGGCCAACCGGCCGTTCTATGTAGAACACAAGCAGTTGGAGAAAAGTGGCGGCTGGGTAGATGCCCTTGAGACGCTCAAACTGAAACTGGGCCTGTCGGGCTCGTTCTCTGCAGGACTTTGCTGCCGTGTGGCTCTGGCCGTATGGAAAGCCGACTGGCTGAGCCTGAACCTGGTGGGCAAGGTGGGCCCGGAGTTCAAGGGCGTTTTCGAAGTAAACACCGACCTGCTGAAGTCGGAGTCGTTGGCGACGGCTATGTACAAGCAGTTCTCAGAGAATGTAAAGGCCACGGCGAGTTTCCGTCTGGGTCTCGACCTGAAGGCCACCTATAGTAAAAAGGACTGGACCATAGCGTCGCTCTCCACCAGCCTGTTCCCCAAGACGGCATCGCTCCTGCCAAAACTGACCCCACCCAGCATGACGGAAATCAGCAAGGTGGCGCCCGATGCCTACATGTGTTCCGAAGACCCGATGGCCGTCTCTACGCAAGCCTCTAACTGGGTGCTCTTCCCTGGCAAGGTGGGCCTGAGAGTGTGCGACGAAAGCGGCAATATACTGAGAGACTTCTACAATCCCGTACCCTATACAACAGGCGGACAGACTACAGCCCTTTCCCTGAAGGGTATGGCACCTCAGACGGTCAAGGTCTATCCGCAATACAAGTTTTTGGGCCTTATTCCCATGAAGGCCAATCCCGCCACGATTGTAATCCCTGAGCCCATCAAGATCTCCACCAACCTGATACAGATGAAGGAGGGCGAGAGTCGTTACATCACGGCTACAGGCGGCTGGGGCTTGTGCAGAGCCAGTTCGTCGAATAAGGAGGTGGCGGCCGTCACCATCGAGCAGGAGGCCAACGGTTCCTATGAGGTTGCCATAAATGGGCTGAAGCCCGGCTCCGCTACCGTCACCGTCCTCGACCAGCGTTCCGGCGAAACACGCGATTGCGAGGTGATCATCACCAGCGGGATGCCCGATGTGCCTGTTGTCATCTATCCCACTAGCAGTTATGAACTTTCGGAAGATGGTACCACACTTGTCAAGTGGACAGGCACTGAGACTATTATTAATATGAGGGATGATCCTGCGTTTGATAAGGTGACAACGATAGGGGGAAATGCATTTTATGATAAGATTCGAATTGAAACAATCGTTTTCCCCAATAATGTTACTACCATTGGAAACTGTTGTTCTGGTTGTTATGCTTTGAAAGACTTATATTTGCCGAAAAGTCTGAAATATATAGGAGACTATGCTTTTTTATCTAATGATGATAAAGTCCTGAATATACATATAACTGATTTGGCTGCATGGTGTGGCGTGGAAAACAGGTCGCATTTTCAAGGAAAAGTCTATTTATGGATAGATGGATATAGGTTAAAGCGCTTGACTATCCCTGAAGGTGTGACGAAAATTAATTATGGTGTTTTTCATGGTATAGCCGGCATAGAATCAATTTATTTGCCAAGTAGCCTTGAAGAAATCAGTGAGTATGCTTTTGATAGGAGTTATATTACATCCATAGAAATTCCTGGGTCTGTGGAAACTATTGGATCATACGCCTTTGAAAGATGCAATAACTTGACAAGTATAAAACTGAATGAAGGCATTAAGACCATTGGTGGTTATGTGTGTTCAGAGTGTAATATGCTACAAAGTCTGGTCATCCCGAATAGTGTGACAAGTATGGGAAGTTATGTATTCCGTGGATGTACAAATATGACTTCTGTCCAATTGTCAAAATCTCTGACCGATATTTATAGAGCAACATTTTACGGATGCGGTTTGAAGCATGTTCTTATCCCATCAAGTGTAAAGAATATCAACTATGAGGCTTTCAAGAATTGTGAGAATCTAGAAACGATTACTTTTTCTGAGGGTTTGCAGACTATTGGGTGGGGTGCATTCGAGTATTGTACAAGCCTGGTTAGTGTCGGCTTGCCTAGTACTGTCAAGAGTATAGACGGAGATGCTTTCGGTGGATGTACCAGTCTTGAAGATGTGGTCTTGCCGAATAAACTTAAAGGTCTTCCCCATTCTCCGTTTAGAGGTTGTACCAATCTGAAGAAGGTATATGCCCACATGACCTCACCCTGGATAGCGGCCCCAAATACATTTGAGACCTACGACGCGACGCTCTGGGTGCCTAAGGGCAACGGAGTGATAGACCTCTACCGTAAAACGCAACCCTGGAAGCAGTTCAAGACTATCGTTGAGGCGAAATATGAGGACTAAAATTTGGATGATTCAGAATTAATTGCTATCTTTGCAGGGTGAAACATAATAATGCTTAACTATATGATAGAATACCTTTCTGAGAATATGTGGCAACTGTGGGCCGTTGTAGCCGTGCTGGGACTGATACTCGAACTTGGGTCGGGCGACTTCTTCATCATCTGCTTCTCCATAGGAGCCGTGGGAGCCGCCGCTGTGTCGCCGCTGGCCAACGCCTATGTGCAGGTGGCAGTCTTCGTGGTGCTCACGGCCGTGAGCATCTTCACGGTCAGACCCTTCGCCCTCAAATATCTGCACCGGGGTGAGGATGCCCGTAGGAGCAATGCCGATGCCCTGATGGGCCGCGGGGGACGCGTGACGGAGGAGATACCTGTTGGCGGCTTCGGCCGCGTGGCTATTGACGGCGACAGTTGGAAAGCCCGCACCGACGGTCCTGAGTCTGTGCCCGCAGGCACACACGTAGTGGTGGTTGACCGCGAGAGCACGATTATCACGGTGAAAAGAGTTTAACTTGAAACTAAAATAAGCAAAGATCATGGAACCGCTATTGATTGTTTTGGCAGCCGTTGCGCTGCTGGTCATCATCTTCGCGAAGATGGCCCTGGTGATTATCCCTCAGTCGGAAACAAAGATCATCGAGCGCCTGGGACGCTACCACGCTACGCTGAAGCCGGGCATCAACCTGATCATCCCCTTCATCGACAGAGCAAAGAACATCGTGGTGCTGAAGTACGGACGCTACGTCTACTCGAACAACATCGACCTGCGCGAACAGGTGTATGACTTCCCGAAGCAGAACGTGATTACGAAGGACAACATCCAGATGGAGATCAACGCGCTGCTCTACTTCCAGATCATGGACCCCTTCAAGGCGGCCTACGAGATCAACAACCTGCCCAACGCCATTGAGAAACTGACGCAGACAACGCTGCGCAACATCATCGGCGAACTGGAACTGGACGAGACGCTGACCTCGCGCGACACGATCAACACGAAACTGCGCGTGGTGCTGGACGATGCCACCGACAAGTGGGGCGTGAAGGTGAACCGCGTGGAGTTGCAGGACATCACGCCGCCCGCCACCGTGCTGAACGCTATGGAGAAGCAGATGCAGGCCGAGCGCAACAAGCGTGCGCAGATCCTGACCTCGGAGGGCGAGAAGGCTGCCGAGATCCTGGCTTCGGAGGGTGAGAAGACGGCCATGATCAACCGCGCCGAGGCCAACAAGCAGCAGGCCATCCTCGTGGCTGAGGGTGAGGCGCAGGCTCGTATCCGCAAGGCCGAGGCCGAGGCTAAGGCTATCGAACTGATCACCGAGGCCGTTGGCAAGAGCACCAATCCTGCTAACTACCTGTTGGCGCAGAAGTACATTCAGATGCTGCAGGAACTGGCCCAGGGCGACAAGACGAAGACTGTCTACCTGCCCTACGAGGCCACGAACCTGATGGGCAGCATCGGCGGCATCAAGGAACTCTTCAAGGGAGAATAGAGGATGAACTATCGCGCCATAGCCTTGACCTTTGTGATTCTCTTCGTCGGCACCAGCATCGGGCTGCGTGCCGACGAGGTGACTGACGGCTATCGGCGCGACCTGGCGAAGGCGCAGAAGGAGGGCAACGTGGAGGAGGAGACCCTGGCGCGCGAACGGTTGGCGGTGACCTACTACAATCGGCTGGAGTTCGACTCGCTGGAGGCCATCGTGCCCGAGCAGATGGCTTTCTACAAGAGCCGTCAGGACTGGGATCACTACTACTACACGTGGCGCATCATGATCAGTGCCTACATCTACTCGAACAAGAACCAGACGGCCCTGCGCGAGTGCAAGAAGATGTATGAGGACGCCCAGTTGCGCGGCAGCGACTACGGCATTGCTATGTCGAGCCACGTGATGGGCCTGGCCTACAGCAACATCCGCTACTACGAGGAGGCACGTTCGGCTATGGAGCGATGCCTGAACAGTTCGACCACGCAGGGCGAGCCCTTCATGCAGGTGAGCGTCTATGGCGACTACTGCGAGGTGCTGGGTGCGCTGGGGGACTATGCCGCCCTGCGCGAGGCTACAAAGGGATGGCATCGTGCCTTGTGGGCGTGGGGAGAGAACCGGGGCATGACTCCCGAAGAGGTAGACAGCACGGTCTATGCCACCTACTGCTTTGTGGCGCAGGCAAAGGCTGAGCGAGGGCTGCACAACTTCGAAGAGGCTGAACGGCTGCTGCAGACGGCTACGCGCAACGCCAAACTGTATGGCGAGGACTCGAACGAGGGCCACTGGCACCACGTGCTGACGGAACTGGCCGAACTGGCCAATGAGCGTGAGCAATACGATGTGGCTCTGGCTTACAACGACGAACTGCTGGGCATTACCCGTGAGCGTGATATTGACACAGAACTTTCTGGCGTGGAGTATCAGCGGGCCGAGATCCTGATGCATCTTGGTCGTGACCAGGAGGCTGCCCAGTTGTTCAAGAAGGTGTGCGATGACCGAAATGTCTTCAACCTGCGCGATGCCAAAGCCCAATTGAGCGAGATGAATTCACTCTTCCGGCTGGACGAGATGGAGATGAAGCAGCAGCGCACGCGCTCGAGGTATATCATCATCATCGCCTCGCTCATCATCGTCTCGCTGCTGGTCATCGGTCTCTTCATCTGGCAGGCCGCTCGCCGACTCTCGCAGAAGAACCGCGAGTTGGCCGTTGCGCTGGATCATGCCCAGGAGTCGGATCGCATGAAGACGGCCTTCATCCAGCACGTGAGCCACGAGATACGCACACCACTGAACATCATCACGGGTTTCACCCAGGTGCTCAATGCGCCCGACTACAACATCGGCGACGAGGAGCGCAGCGGCATGCTGGATCGTATAGGCGAGAACACGCAACTGATGACGCGCATCGTGAACGAACTGATAGAACTCTCCGATATGGAGAGCCAGAAGACCATCGAGCGTAACGACCGGGCGACGGCGCGCGAACTGATGCAGACGGCCATTGCCGAGAGCAACATCGGCTCGACGGCGCAGGTCAACTTCGAGCAGGATTGCCGGGTGACGGACGATGTGGTGCTAAAGACCCACGCGGCCAGCGTGGTCAAGATTCTGCGCTGCCTGCTCAGCAATGCCCAGATGTTCACCCATCAGGGCAGCATCCGTCTGACGGCCGAAGCCGACGAACGGGAGGTGCGCTTCATCGTGAGCGATACGGGCATAGGCGTGCAGGAGAAAGACCGGGAGCGCATCTTCGAGAAGTTTGAGAAGGTGGACAAGTTCTCTGCCGGCATCGGCCTGGGACTTAGCGTCTCCCGCACACTGGCCCGCCACATGGGCGGCGACGTGGTGCTCGTCGACTCCAGCAGCAAGGGTAGCACTTTCTGCCTGCATTTGCCGAGGGTCTGAAGAAAAAAAGACGGAATAACTATGGTCGTTTGCAATCTTTTTTGTACCTTTGCAGCCGAATTAGACGTCCATACGTATGGTATACAATATTTTTAAAGGACTGGGCATCGCCCTGGTCACTCCTTTCAAGCAAGACGGTTCCGTGGATTATGACGCACTTCTGCGGTTGGTGGATTATCAACTGGAGAACGGTGCCGACTTCTTCTGTATTCTCGCCACTACCGGTGAGACTCCCACTCTGACGGCCGACGAGAAGGCCCGCATCAAGCAACTGGTGGTGGACAAGGTGCAGGCTCGCGTGCCCATCCTGATGGGGTGCGGCGGCAACAATACGGCAGCCGTCGTGGAGGAACTGAAGACGGGCGACTTCAAGGGCATTGACGGCATCCTGAGTGTATGTCCCTACTACAACAAGCCCTCGCAGGAAGGTCTCTATCAGCACTTCAAGGCTATCGCCGCAGCAACGTCGCTGCCTGTGGTGCTCTACAACGTGCCCGGACGAACGGGCGTCAACCTGAAGGCGGAAACCACCGTCCGACTGGCTCGCGACTGCCAGAACATCGTGGCCATCAAGGAGGCCTCGGGCAATCTGGAGCAGGTGGACGAGATCATCAAGAACAAGCCTAAGGACTTTGACGTCATCTCGGGCGACGACTCGCTGACGTTCCCTATGGTGTCGTGTGGTGCCGTGGGCGTCATCTCGGTCATCGGCAACGCCCTGCCCAAGGAGTTCTCGAAGATGATCCGACTGCAGATGCGCGGCGAGTATGACCCCGCCCGTAAGATTCACCATCGCTTCACTGACCTGTTCTCGCTGCTTTTCGTCGATGGTAACCCCGCAGGCGTGAAGGCCATGCTCCACGAGATGGGCTTCATAGAAAACGTGCTGCGACTGCCGCTCGTTCCCACCCGCATCTCTACGCTTCAGCGCATGAGCGAACTGCTCAGGGAACTGAAGATCTGAATGACTGATAAGAGATAAGTGATGAGTGATAAGTGGTGTGTTAATTATTCTCCCACTTATCACTCATCACTTATCGTTTATCACTTCTTACTGTATCTGCTTCATGGCCTCTTTGGCTGCCAATACGGCTCGGCGCCAATCGGTGTCGAGCGAGAAGCGCGTCAGGCTGTTGCCGTCTAAGAAGTAGACGAGGGCAGTGTCCTGATCGGGGTCGTGGAACAGGGGATTCGAGTAACTGGCATCGATGTAAGCCTTGATGACCTTTGTCTGAAAGGCGGCCGGCTGCTGACTGCTGATGACCAGCGACTGCGAATAGTCGTTGATGAAGTTGTGCAGGGCCAGGGCCATATCGTCCAGGAATGTGGCACTCGAGTCCGGCATCTCCTCGCGCATCTTCATAGCCATATAGTTTAGGGCATCCACCTTGAAGCGGTTGATGTTCCTCACGATGGGGGCATTATTGGGGTTGTCCACCTTTTCTTGTGCCATTTTCTTTACCTCGGTGTAGATTTCCTGCGCCTGGATGGCCGTCATTGTGGTCAGCAGGAGCATCAGTGTGATGATGATTTTCTTCATTGTTGTGTTATAGTTGTTTGTTCAGATATTTCCGATGAGTGATGCACGAGGGCAGTTCCGCCTCGTAGTGGGTCACCATGATGAGCGTCTTGTTCGGACGGCGGCAGAAGGTGTCGATGATGTCCTTGGCCAGACGCTGCTGACGGGCATCAAGTCCGTGCAGCGGCTCGTCGAGGATGAGCAACTCGGGGTCTTTCACGAAGGCACGTGCCAGCAGCACCAGCCGTTGCTCGCCGCTGGAGAGCGTGAGGAACGGCCGTTCGGCCAGATGATCCACGCCGAAGAGCCACATCCACCAGCGGCAGAGTGCCTGCTCCGCCTCGTTGGCGCGGGTGTAGAGGCCCACGGTGTCCTTCAGCCCGCTGGCCACGATCTGCAGACAGGGCAGGTTGCGCTGATAGGAGCGGTGCATCTCAGGCGACACGTAGCCTATGTGGCGCTTGATGTCCCAGATGCTCTCGCCCGAACCGCGCTGGCGGCCGAAGAGCGTGATATCGCAGGCATAGGCCTGAGGATTGTCGGCACAGATGAGCGACAGCAGCGTTGACTTGCCGCTGCCGTTCTGTCCGGATAGGGCCCATCGCTCGCCGTTGCGAATCGTCCAGTCGAGATTGCGCAGAATGGTGCGCTCGCCGTAGCGGATGCTCACCTGGCGGAGGTCGGCCACCGTGTCTGCCTGATAGTCATCGTCGTGGGTGGGAAGCCGCAGCAGGGCCTCGCGCTTCTCGTCGGAGAGTGGGGCAGGGGTGCTGCGGAAGTCAGCCTCAGGAGTCATCCAGACGGTACGCGACACATAGGCGGGCACGTCCTCGGCTCTCGACAGCACCAGATAGAGCGTCAACTGCTGTTCGTCGGAGAGTCGCTTGAGGAGTGCCTTCAGTTGCTCGCGCGTCTCGGCATCGAGCCCGATGAAGGGGTTGTCGAGTATGAGCGTGCGCGGACGGGCCAACAGCGTTTTGATGAGTTGCAGTTTGCGCAGTTCGCCGCTGGAGAGCGCAATGACGTACTTGTCCAGCAGGGGGCGCATCTCGAAGAGGTCGTACAGGTGGGCCTGCAGCGTGCGCCGCTCCTCATTGTCGGGGCCTGTCAGCAGGAACGAGCGTTCCAGCACCTCGCCCGCCACGGGTGTCTCGGCATCTATGTCGTGCTGGTTCCACCGCAGTTGCAGGTAGTAAGACCGGTCGGTTGAAGCCCCGTAGGAGTCGCAGAAGGCGATGTAGCGCACGGAGTCGCTGGCCAACTGCTTGCGCAGACGGTCGGCATATTGCGTCTTGCCGCTGGCGTTCAGGCCTATGACGGCTATGATTTCTTGCTTTTCCATACCTTGTCCTGGTTCTTGTTGACGAAATCCTTCCATCCGCGGTAGTGGGGTGCATCGCTTTCGGGGCGTCCCATCTGCAGGTAGTGGCAGTAGGCAGCGGCCAGTGCGTCGGTGGCATCCATGAAGCGTCCCATCTCTTCCTGCGGAATCTTCAGCAGCCGCTGCAGCATGCCGGCCACCTGCTCCTTCGATGCCGAGCCGTTGCCGGTCAGTGCCATCTTGATCTTCATGGGGGCATATTCGTGAATGGGCACACTGCGCTCTATGGCGGCGGCGATAGCCACACCCTGTGCACGCCCCAGTTTGAGCATCGACTGCACGTTCTTGCCGAAGAAAGGGGCCTCGATGGCCAGTTCGTCGGGCAGGTAGGACTGGATGATGCCCGTCACCCGCTCGAAGATGTGTCCGAGTTTCAGGTAGGCATCCGGAAACTTCCTCAGGTCGATGATGCCCATAGTGACCATGTGAGGCCGTCCGTCCTTCACGGCCAGCACGCCATAGCCCATGATGTTGGTTCCAGGGTCAATGCCCATGATGATCTTGTCCATATTTCAGCGTGCAAAGGTAATCATTTTTATCCTTTCGCGTACATTATATTATATAATTTAACGCGAATCAAGAAAAATTATGTCTCAAGATTTGGCCAATCCAAATAAATGGTGTACCTTTGTCCGTTGAAATTAATCCATTTAAACGTATGACCGAAAACCCCCGAAGCGAAGGACTTGACTCCGTGATCGTGAAGAGTGACTTCAAGATTCTCATTGTCGATGACGTGGTCAGTAACGTGCTACTACTTAAGATTCTACTCACTAACGAGAAATACCAGGTGTGTACTGCCAACGGCGGCAATATGTGCATCGAGATGGCCAAGAGCGAGAAGCCTGACCTCATCCTGCTGGACGTGATGATGCCCGACATCAACGGCTTCGACACGGCCACCATCCTGAAGAAAGACCCCGCGACGGCAGAGATACCCATCATATTCCTGACCGCACTGAACAACCCCAGCGACCTGGTGCACGGCTTCCAGGTGGGAGCCAGCGACTTCCTGACGAAACCCTTCAACAAGGAGGAACTGGTGGTGCGCGTCTTCCATCAGATCAAACTGGTGGCTGCCACCCGCATCATCGAGAAGCAGAACGCCGACCTGCGTGCCACGATCAACAACCGCGACAAGATGTATTCCGTCATTGCCCACGACCTGCGCTCGCCGATGGCCAGCATCCGCATGGTGCTCAACCTGGTGGTCAACGCCGTGCCGAAGGACATCATCGGGCCGGAACTCTTCGAACTGCTGGACAAGGCCAACAAGGAGAGCGAGGAGTGCCACGACCTGCTGGACAACCTGCTGAAGTGGACGAAGAGCCAGACGGGACGACTGAACGTGGTGCTGCAGGATCTGGACCTGAACGACATCGTGCCGGGCGTGGTGGAAATCTTCGAGATGATTGCCCTGACCAAGAAAATCAAACTGGAGTACAAGGGCACCGGCTCGCCCGTAGTGGTCAGAGCCGACAACGATATGCTGAAGACCGTCGTGCGCAACTTCCTGTCAAACGCCATCAAGTTCTCGCCCGAGGAAAGCACCATCGAGATCCTCATGTCGCAGCAGGACGATGACTTTGCCAAGATCAGCGTGCGTGACCACGGCGTGGGCATCGCTCCCGAGCGACTGGACAGCATCTTCCACAAGGGCGAAACCACCTATGGCACCGACGGCGAAGAGGGCTCCGGCCTCGGCTTGCAACTCTGTGCCGACTTCTCGCGCAAGCAGGGAGGCGACGTGATGGTCGAGTCGGTGCTCGGCGAGGGTTCCACCTTCAGCGTGCTCGTACCACTGAAAAAGTAGTGAATAAATAATAAAAAGGTAATCATTTTCTTTGTCGTTACAAAAAAAATGATTACCTTTGCACCCGATTCCTGACAACGCTACAGTCCTTGAAGCGTTTTTGAGTCTCACACAATTTATCATCATTTCACACAACTCAAGCAACTAATGTGCTAATCATATGTATACGAAAGAACAATTAGAACAGATGGCGATACCCGAACTGATGGGAATTGCCGAAGAACTGGGTGTCAAGGTGTCGCAGGAAGATGAACTGGAGACGGTCATCTACGACATTCTGGACAAGGCTGCCGAGACGGCTTCTTCCTCTACTGGCGCCGCACCTAAGCGCAAGCGCACCCGTATAGCCAAGAAAGATACAGACCGCGTCTATACCGTCAACGGAAATGAGGGCGAGAACTTTGACGTGAAGAATCAGAAGAACATGAACGTCGAGGCACCGTCGCTCTTCTCCGACGAGCCCGCTGCACCCGCCGAACAGGCAGAGCCTGCGGCTGAGGAGCCCAAGGCCGCTGAGGAAAACCAGGCAACTGAGGAACCCAAGGTGGCCGAAGAGCCGAAGAAGCGCCGCGGCCGCAAGTCGAAGGCAGAAAAGGCTGCCGAAGAGGCTGCTGCCGCCGCTGCTGCACTGGCCGCTGCACAAGAGGAAGCCGTGCCGGAGAACCAGAGCGAGACGCCTGCCGAGGAGCAGAACCTTGATCAGCAGATGCTCGACCAACTGCAGGAGAAGATCACCCGCCACAACAAGGAGACCAAGGACGAGAAAAAGCCTGTGGACACGGATGGCGTGTGGGAAGGCGATCCCGGCGACGGCACCGACTTCATCACCGTCATTGACCTGCCCATCGAGGACCAGAGCGCCATGCCTACGCTCGACATCTTCGACCGCCCCGTCGTGCAGCGTCAGGCGGAGGCAGCCTTCCAGCCGGCACCCTCGGCATCTGCCAACGCCCGCTACAACTTCGATGACATCATCCAGGGCAACGGCGTGTTGGAAATCATGCAGGACGGCTATGGCTTCCTGCGCTCCAGCGACTACAACTACCTCTCGTCGCCCGATGACATCTATGTGTCGCCACAGCAGATCAAGAAGTACTCGCTGAAGACTGGCGACGTGGTGGATTGCACCGTGCGCCCGCCGCACGACAACGAGAAGTATTTCGCTATGTCGAACGTCAATCTCATCAACGGGCGTCATCCCAACGAGGTGCGTGACCGCGTGTCGTTCGAGCACCTCACGCCGCTCTTCCCTGAGGAGAAGTTCAACCTGACCGGCGACCCTGCCACCACCAATCCCTCGACCCGCATCGTCGACCTTTTTGCCCCGATAGGCAAGGGCCAGCGCGCCCTGATCGTGGCTCAACCCAAGACGGGTAAGACCATCCTGATGAAGGACATTGCCAATGCCATAGCCGCCAACCATCCCGAGGCCTACATCATGATGCTGCTCATCGATGAGCGTCCTGAGGAGGTGACCGACATGAGCCGCACCGTGAATGCCGAGGTCATTGCCTCTACCTTCGACGAGCCTGCCGACCGCCACGTGAAGATTGCCGGCATCGTGCTCGAGAAGGCCAAGCGCATGGTGGAGTGTGGTCACGATGTGGTCATTTTCCTCGATTCCATCACCCGTCTGGCTCGTGCCTACAACACCGTCAGCCCTGCCAGCGGAAAGGTGCTCACCGGTGGTGTGGATGCCAACGCCCTGCAGAAGCCCAAGCGCTTCTTCGGTGCTGCCCGCAACATTGAGGGCGGCGGTTCGCTCACCATCATTGCCACTGCCCTGGTCGACACCGGTTCCAAGATGGACGAGGTCATCTTCGAGGAGTTCAAGGGAACGGGCAACTCGGAAATCCAACTCGACCGTATGCTCTCGAACAAGCGCGTCTTCCCGGCTCTCAACCTCGTGCAGTCTTCTACGCGTCGCGACGATCTGCTGCAGGATGCCACCACGCTCAACCGTATGTGGATTGTCCGCAAGTTTATTGCCGAGATGAATCCCATCGAGGCCATGAACACGCTGCGTGACCGCCTGGTGACCAGCCGCAACAACGAGGAGTTCCTCATGTCGATGAACGGCTGACGCTTCAGCCGCTGTCTCGTTGGGATGCCTGCTTGGCCGCGTTCCGATGCCTGAAAGGGCTCGTCCCGATGCTTACTTACTGCCGTTCCGATGGTTGCTTGCCCCCAAAAAGTGCCATCGGAACGGTTGCTTTCTGCCGTCGGGGTGGGGGTCGGGAGCCTTCGTCATCCGCGCGGCCGTGCAGTCATCTCATGTTGACGGTGCAAAGATACAACATCGACATTGCGGTTTACGAATCTTTCACCGAAAATTTTTCGTTTTTTTTCCGTGATTGTCGTTTCGTGTTACAGTGTTACAGTGCTACAGTTAGATTTTCCCGCTGTGCATACTCAAGAAAA
>JAFUST010000056.1 GCA_017467535.1 Prevotella sp.
AAGGAGGTGCCCGACTTCCGCGAGACCTTCAACAAGGCTGTGGACAAGCAGTTGCGCCTAAAGGCCACCGTCAACGACCACGGCGAGAAGCATATCGACCTGGTCAGCGGTCATGAGGAGGACAACATCATCCCCGAGACCTACATCGACTACGAGGAGAACCCCACCGAGTATTCGCTCAACACGCTGCAGACCGTTGTCCGTGTCCATACTCGTGTGAGCGACCTCTACAATAATCCCTACAACCAACTGGAGGAGCAACTTCGCCTTTCTATCGAGAGCATCAAGGAGCGCCAGGAGTGGGAACTCATCAACAACCACAAATTCGGTCTGCTGGCATCGGCCAATCCCGCCTATCGTATCACCACGCGCTATGGAGCCCCGACACCCGACGATCTGGACGAACTGCTCTCGCTGGTGTGGAAGGAGCCTGCCTTCTTCATCGCCCATCCCCGTGCCATTGCCGCCTTCGAGCGTGAGTGCACCTGGCGTGGCGTGCCCCCTGTGACCACCGACCTCTTCGGCACGAAGGTCATCCTGTGGCGTGGCGTGCCCCTCATCCCCAGCGATAAGGTGGAGGTGGAAGGCCAGTACCTGACGGGCCGTGGCGTTGGCACCACCAAGATCATCCTGGTACGTACCGGCGAGCAGAATCAAGGCGTTATCGGCCTGCACCAGAGCGGCATCCCTGGCGAGATAGCCCCGTCGTTGTCAGCCCGTCTGATGGGACTCGACAAGTTCGGCGTCGCCTCCTACTTGCTGACGAAGTACTTCAGTCTGGCTGCCCTGACCGACGATGCCATCGCCGTGCTGGAGAATGTCGAGGTGGGCTATTACCACGATTATCAGCATAGGAATCAAGTAGAGAAGTAGAGACTCACCCCCTATCCCTCCCCGCGAGGGATAGGGGAGTAGACAGACTTGCTTATGATAGATATACAAAATATTAGTGGTTACGGTATCGAGGATCCGGGCTTTGAACTGCTGAGACGGGTGGCGCAAGAAAAACAGACTCTCCCCCAACCCCTCCCTGTGAGGGAGGGGAGTGGGCACACAGAGCAGTATGACTTCTCGAAACTATATATTCCCCTCCCTCACAGGGAGGGGTTAGGGGAGGGTCTTTCTGTGGAGAATCTTTCCCCCTTGGGCGAGGCGGAACTTTCCAACCTGCACTACGAGGAGGTGGACACGCTGAACAGCGAGCAGATCAAAAAGGACTTCCCCGTGCTGCAGCAGAAGGTGAACGGCCACGATCTCGTCTGGCTGGACAACGGCGCCACGACGCAGAAGCCCAATCAGGTGATCGACAAGATTGCGGACTACTATCGCAACTATAACTCGAACATCCACCGAGGGGCTCACACGCTGGCCGCCCGTGCCACCGATGCCTACGAGGCTGCCCGCGAGAAGGTGCAGCGCTTCATCAACGCCGCCTCCAGCGAGGAAATCATCTTCGTGAGGGGTACGACGGAGGGTATCAACCTTGTGGCGCAGACCTATGGCCGGCAGTATCTGACTCCCGGCGACGAGGTCATCGTCTCCACGCTGGACCATCACGCCAATATCGTGCCTTGGCAGCAAGTGTGCCACGAGAAGGGATGCACGCTGAAGGCCATTCCTGCCGACCAGAACGGCGACCTGATTCTTTCGGAGTTTGAGCGGCTCATCACCCCTCGTACCCGTTTCGTCTCAGTGGGCCACGTGAACAACACCTTCGGCACCATCAACGATGTGCAGCGCATCATCGACATTGCCCATTCGCACAACATCCCCGTGCTCATCGATGGCGCACAGTCCATTGCCCACACACCTGTCGACGTGCAGGCTCTGGGAGCCGACTTCTTCGTCTTCAGCGGACATAAGATCTATGGCCCCAACGGCATCGGCGTGGTCTATGGTCGCAAGGACATCCTCGACAAGATGCAGCCCTGGCAGGGTGGCGGCAACATGATCAAGGACGTGACCATCGAACGCACCGAGTACAATGTGCCGCCGGCACGCTTCGAGGCTGGCACGCCCAACGTGGCCGATGCCATCGGACTGGGTGCCGCCCTCGACTACGTGAGCCATCTGGGCATCCGCAACATCGAGGCCCATGAGCATAAACTGACGGAGTACGCCCGTGAGCAACTGGCGCAGATTCCCGGTCTGACGCTCATAGGCAATCCGAAGAACCGCGTCAGCGTCGTGTCCTTCGTGCTCGACGGCATCCCTGTGCCGGAGACAGGCACCCTGCTCGACAAGGAGGGCATCGCTGTCAGAGCCGGCCATCACTGTGCCCAGCCTGCCCTGCGCGCCTTGGGCTATGAGATGAGCGTGCGTCCCACCTTTGCCCTCTACAACACGAAGGAGGATGTGGATAAACTCGTCATCGCCGTTCGTAAAATTGTCGGGAACAGAGCCCTCTAAGTTAGGGGAATGGGGGTCTGAACAGGCGCAGGTCCCAATATCGAAATAACATAGAGTCTGATTCACGCTTGTTCAGACCCCCAACCCCCTAACTTAGGGGGCTTAGATAAATGGAATACGAAACAAAGATTCTGACGACGAAGTATCAGAAACCTGATGCCTACGGATCTCTCTCAATGCCGGTGTACTATACAGCGGCATTCGAGTTTCCGTCGGCCAAGGCCATGAGCGATGCTTTCTGCGGTCGCAGCATGGCTCCGTCGTATGCCCGCATCGCCAATCCCACCACCACCCATCTGGAGGAACGTGTGCGGCAGGTGACGGGAGCCGTCGGCGTCACAGCCCTCAACACGGGCATGGCCGCCATTCACTATGCCTTGACGGCTGTCAGCGCCGCCGGCCTGAACATCGTGGCTTCTAAGCACCTGTTTGGCAATAGCGTCTCGCTCATCCGCGACACGCTGGGCTCGCTGGGCATCGAGGCCCGCTTTGCCGACTTCACGAACACGGCGGAGGTGGAGGCACTCATCGACGGGAACACGGCGGCCCTCTTCTTTGAGATTATTACCAACCCGCAACTCCTCGTGGCCGACATCCGCGCACTGGCCGATGTGGCCCATGCCAAGGGCGTGCCCCTCATTGCCGATACCACTGTGGTGCCATTCTCGGCTTTCCGTGCCAAAGACTTCGGTGCAGACATCGAGGTAATCAGCAGCACGAAATACATTTCCGGCGGCGGCACAGGCTTGGGTGGCTTGCTCGTGGACTATGGCACCTTCGACTGGAGCCAGCATCCCTCGCCGGCACTGCAGGCACGTGTTAAGCGGGTGGGCAAGAAGATGGCCTTCACGGCCCGTGTGAAGACCGAACTGGTGACCAACCTCGGCGCGCTGATGACACCTCAGGTGGCCTATATGGAGACCCTCGGCCTCGATACGCTTGACCTGCGCTTCCACCGTCAGGCGGAGACCACACTATGGCTCGCTCGCCAGTGCCAACAGTTGGAGGGCATTCAGAAGGTGAACTATACAGGTCTGGAGGACAATCCTTTCTATGCGTTGTCCAAGGCACAGTTCGGGCCGCTGCCCGGTGCCGTCTTCACCATCGACCTGTCATCTAAGGAGGCCGCCTTCAACTTCATTGACAAATTACAGGTCATCCGCCGCGCCACCAACCTCTTCGACCGCAAGTCGCTGGCCATCCATCCCGCCTCCACCATCTTCGGCCTCTTCACCGACGAGCAGCGGCGTGAGATGGGCGTCAAGGACGAGACGGTGCGCCTCAGCATCGGGCTTGAAGCACCCGAAGACCTGTTGGCAGACATTGTTGCTAGTTTATAGTTAATAGTTTATAGTTAATAGTTTATAGTTTGCTACCGCCCTTGATGGCTGCGCAGAAACCGTGGCGGTAGCAAACTATAAACTATTAACTATTACCTATTAACTAAATATAGAATTCACTCGGGTCGACCCAGCCGGCACGAAATGCATACTTGATGGCTTCGTGGGCTGTGTTGACCCCCAGTTTGCGGAAGATGTTCTTGCGGTGGGTGTTCACGGTGTGCACGCTCAGGAACCGCTCGGCGGCAATGTCCTTGGTAGTCTTGCCTTGGGCGATGGCCTTCACGATCTCTATTTCGGTGGTGGTCAGCACGGGCGTTCTGGCCTCTTCCTCCTGTTGGGCCAGGATCATCTCCGTGGCCCGCTGGCACACATAGCGGCGCCCTTCTGTGGCATAGTCGATGGCATCGCGGACGGCCTTCAGCGGCAGGTCCTTGAACACCACGCTGAAGGCATGAGAGGCATAGATGACCTTGCGCAGGAACGACTCTGTCAAGTCGTCGCTGAGCAGCACCCACGAGGTCATCGCAAAGCGTTCGCTCAGTATCAGCAGGCTGTCGGCATTGGTGAAGTCAAACAGCGTGTAGTCCAGTATCACGACGGCCTGTCCGTGTTTCTGCAGCAGGGCCAGCAGTTCTGCCTTGTTGACGGCCCTCAGCACGCGGTTCTGCTCGTTCGTCTTCAGCAGGCTCTCCAGTGCAAAACTGGTCAGTTCCTGGTTGTCGGCTATGATGTAGTTACCCATGTTCCTCTCTGATTTTTCGGCAAAGGTACTGCAAAAGCGTGAACCGGGCAATCGCACGTTCTTGGTATTCCCATACCAACAATTTGGTATTTCTGTCGCAGATTGTTGCCAAAAAACTTTTTAGTTTCGATTTATTTTCCTATCTTTGCCACATCATTGTTTTATTATAACGACAGAGACTATGCAAAACGGGAAATCCTCCAACGTCAAGTTTGCCGACTTCATCCAGAAGATCGAGATAGACTCGCTCTGGAGCGGCAAGAAGCACATCGTGTGGGAACTGGACCCGCATGTCAACATCCTCAGCGGCATCAACGGCGTGGGCAAGAGCACCATATTAAATAAGGTGGTCAGGAGTGTCAACACCAATGGCGACCTGATCAACCACCTGCTGAAGGGCGTCCACGTGACGGCCTCGCCCGAGGATGCCACCCACGTACGTTTTGACCTCATCCGCTCGCTCGACTCGCCCGTGCTCGATCTCGACACTATGGCCCATGTCGACTCCCGCATCTCGTCGGCACTCGACTTCCAACTCTACCACCTGCAGCGCAAGTACCTGGACTATCAGGTCAACATCGGCAACCGCATCATTGAGCAGTTGCAGCAGGGTCATGCCGATGCCGCCCAGCAGTTGTCGCAGAAGAAGCAGCGCTTCCAGGATATGGTGGACAGCCTCTTCGCCGAGACCGGCAAGCGCATCGTCCGTACCGAGAACGAGATCCGCTTCACCCAGATCGGCGAGATGCTCGTGCCCTATCAACTCAGTAGTGGCGAGAAGCAGATGCTGGCCATCCTGCTCACCGTCCTCGTAGAGGATGACCAGCCCTACGTGCTCTTCATGGACGAGCCCGAGGTGAGCCTCCACATCGAGTGGCAGAAGCAACTCATCGACCTCATCGTCGAGTTGAACCCCCATGTGCAGATCATCCTCACCACCCACAGCCCTGCCGTCGTCATGAACGGCTGGGCCGATCATGTGACGGAAGTCAGTGATATTGAAGTGAAGAGTGATAAGTGATGAGTGATAAGTGAAGATTGAAGAGTGATGAGTGAATAATGGCTAACAGGCTGACAGACAACCTCAACAGCCGCTACATCGAGGCGGCCAATGTGCTGAAGGGCAAGAATGCCCGTCGGCGCATCGTGGCCTATGTGGAGAGTTACGACGACATCTACTTCTGGCGCACCGTGCTCAGTCGCTTCGAGGACGAGCATCGCTACTTCGAGGTCATGCTCCCCTCGAAGGGCAACCTCAGCCGAGGCAAGAAGTCGGTGCTCATGAGTTTCCTGCACGAAGGCACCAGTGGTGGCGACGACCGTCTTGGCACCAGCATGATAGCCTGCGTCGATGCCGACTACGACTATCTCGTGCAGGGAGCCACCGAGCAGTCGCGCAAGGTGCTGCAGAGCCCCTATGTGTTCCACACCTATGTCTATGCCATCGAGAACTTCCAGTGCTACGCCCCCTCGCTCCACGATGTCTGCGTGGCCGTCACCCTCAACGACCATCGCATCATCGACTTCGTGGACTATTTCCGGCAGTACAGCGAAGCCTGCTTCCCCCTCTTCATCTGGTCGGTGTGGGCCTATCGCACTGGCCGCCACGGACGCTTCTCGCTCTCCGACTTCAACCGCGTCACCGACCCTGGCGGCTTCACCATCCAGAATCCCGAAGTCTCCATCGCCAACATCCGCCGCAAGGTGCAGACCAAGGTGCACGAACTGCAGCGCCTCTTCCCCGACAACAAGGAGTCCTACCTCCAGGTGAAGGAGGAAGTCCGCCGTCTGGGCGTCACGCCTCAGACCACCTATCTCTACATGCAGGGCCACCATATCTTCGACACCGTCGTGGCCCCCATCCTTACCAAGGTGTGCAACCAACTCCGGCAGGAGCGTCAGAGCGAGATTTACCACTCCCGTGCCCACAAGACGCAGAAGCGCAACGAGATGTCGTGCTACGAGAACTCTCAGCAGGATGTCAAGTCCATGCTCAAGAAGAATGCCGGCTACCAGCAGAGTCCCCGCTTCCTCCAGTTGCAGGAAGACATCCGCCACTATCTCGACTCTAAGTGAGCCGCCTTTCCGCCTCCTCGCCATAATCCCTCCTCGTGTTTTTCGGCCTCCCTTTTGTGTACCTGCATCGACTCCTCCCCCTGTCCGGCTCGGTTCCCTTTCCTGTGCTGAATAGTTGCCTTTTCATTTTGTTGTGGTCTAAAACAGAAATAATTCCTAAAATATTTGGCAGTTTCAAAAATTTGACGTAAATTTGCAGCGGAGTTTGTGTAAACAGACTTGCAGACATAAGAAAAAAGAGAGAAGCGAATGCTTATCTTGTGAACGGAAATCTGGAAAATTTTCATTGCACACAAGATGACATCTCAGTTTCTCACGCGTATAGCGTGGGATTGAGTCTATATCTTCGTGCAATAGGTAATCCAGAACCTCCGTTTAGAGATTGAAGATTTCAATCTCATGCTTCTGCGCATGGCCGGAGGAGCGTCGATGAGGAGGCTATTGCTAATCTAAATGAAGAAGATAATAAGACTCAATACCGAAAAAAGTAGAGTGAAGATGCATATACACATGAGATTCAAGTTGGGGATAGTTGTGACCGTGTCTCTTTGGACTCTTTTCACACTTCCTTCAAGTGGTCAGCAAAAACCTTTCCTCAAGGCCGACCCGTCCTGGGTGCAGATTGTAGATCCGCATGACATCCACATGGACAAGGTGCATATCACCGGCACCGTTCCTCTGGCCGATCAGAAGCAGGTTGGGCGGATGGATCCGGCCAAATTCCACGAAGCCATTTTCCGGGAGATCTACGAGGCCGCAGCCGAGACGCTCGACCGCCCCGGTGTATTCATGCTCTCTATGGACATCAAGGTCTATGGCGCTCCCATCGGCAACTACCGCAAGAACGAGCAGAATGCCCTGACCCGCGCCACTGAGTTGAAGCACTACCTGATGAGTGACTACGACCAGGAGGGGGCGCCGAGCAGTGTGAACGTATCGTGGACGGCCGAGGACTGGGACAGCATCTCCACGCTGATTGACCGCAGTGATATGCGCTTCCGCAATGCGGCTCTCGACATCATACGCAACGTGTCGGTGGGGGCAGGCCGCGAGCGCCAACTCCAGATGATAGGCAATGGCTCGCTCTACCGCCAACTCTGCGCCGACATCTTTCCGCAGGTTTGCCGTCTGGACTACGAACTGGTGCTGCGCATCCCCGTCGAGGGGCTGACGCCATCGCCTCGCGAGGCATCGCTTGAGCAGTTGTTCGTCACTGCCACGCGCTTCTCCAAGGAGTCGGCAGAGTTCTGCGACCTGATGGACATCTCCGAGCGCATCTACCCCATGAGTTCTGCCGCCGCCATCAATGCCGCCGCCACCGCCATGATGCGCGGACAATTGTTGCGTGCGGAGCAGTGCCTGAAGGGCCTGCACACGCTTCCCTACGCTTATAATAATATAGGTGTATATTATATGTTGAAGGGCGACCGCGAGAAGGCTCTGGTCTATCTGAAGATGGCCGAGAACCTGGGCGTGCCCGAGGCGACGAGGGCCTTGGCCGCTCTGAACAAATAGGGATGAGATGAGAATGGCTTGTCGCATTGTGCTCCTCCTGTTGGTGTTGGCTGCGGTGTCTGTCAGTGCAGATGCCCAGGACAACTACTGGACCCGCAAGACCCGGATTCAGAAGACCCAGCCCGTGCAGCAGAAGGCGTCCGTCAGAACGGGGCAGCCCGTTCGCCAGATGCCGGTGGTGCCTGCGCAGCCCGTGCCTGTGGCTGAGCCTGTGGTGTTGCCCAGCCTGACGCCGGTGCCGCTGGTGGCCGCCGGTGTCGCTGCCGACAGCCTCTTCATCCAGTTCCGCCTCGACAGCATACGCATCGACATGGACTTCGCCGGCAATCGCCAGGCGTGGCAGTCCTTCGAGCGTAACTTCTACCAGCACTATTCCCATGTTCCCCCTCGCTCCATCCGCCTTGACATCTACAGTGGCGCATCGCCTGAAGGTTCGGCAGCCCACAACCGCTGGTTGGGCGAGAACCGCGGCATTGCCATCCGTCGACTGGTGCGCCAGCGACTGGGCAGCAGGGTAGGGGGTGTCATCGTGCACAACGAGGCCGCACGCTGGGACGGACTCTACGACCTGCTCTCGGCCAGCAATGAGCCCTGGCGCGACGAGGCCTTGCGCATCATCGAGCAGACGGCCTCTGCCGACGAGAACCAGCGCGACCATCGTGAGCAGCAACTGCGTGCCCTTCGCGGCGGCACCGCTTGGCCCGTTCTGCTGGAAAAATATCTCTCGCCCCTTCGCAGCGGGGCAACCGCCATACTGAGTCTTGTGGGTGGACGCGACACCATCGTCGTGCGCGACACTATCGTCATGGAGTGTGCAGGCCGTTCGGGCTATCCCGGTTCTGCTGTGGTTGTCATGCAGGGAGGCGGCGAGCCTGTCGTCCGCAAGCCTGCGCTGCGCGAGCCAGTCTGGATTCTGCGCTCCAATCTCCCCCTGCTCGCCACGGGCACGCCCAACCTGCAGGCAGAGTGGTCGCTTGACCACAAGAACCGCTGGAGCGTCAATGCTGAGGGCGTGTGGTCCTGGTGGACCTTCGCTTTCAATGCCTATGCCAACGAGATCATGTATGGCTCCGTGGAACTGCGCCGCTGGCTGGGCCAACGCCATCTGCACCACACACTCGACGGTTGGCACGTCGGTCTGGGCATCGGCGGGGGATACGGTGATCTGGAGTGGAAGAGCCGCGGCTATCAGGCTGAGGTCTATTCGGCATTCGTCAACATCGGCTGGCAGCGTCGCTTCGGCCGTCACAGGCAGTGGGCCTTCGATGCCGGCATAGGGTTGGGCTACGCCTATATCCCCTGGCGCCGCTATACCGGCAGCACCCTTTTCCCCAAGGGCCACGAGGAATATCACGATGACCACCTGATGTGGCGCGAGACCGGCCGCAACAACTGGGTGGGAACGCCCCACTTCAATATCTCCCTCGGCTACGTGTTCAGGCAGAAAAACGGCGCTTGGCGCCGCCAGAAGGCCCTGGCTACCGAGGCAAAGCAATACGACTACCTGCACTTCCGAGACAGTCTGATGTTGCGTGAGGCCTTCGAGCGCGACAGCGCCAGGGTGGCCCGGCGGCTCACCCCCGAGGTGGTAGAGCGTGCTGCTGCCGGCGACGCCAAGGCTGGCCGGCTGAAGATGCGGCTTGATGCCAAGATGCAGCGGCTGGAGGAAGACCTGCAGCACGAGTTGCAGAGGGTGGACATGAGGTATGAACAGAAATAATGAAAACAATCCGCTGGATATATATATGATGCACAGGGATAATAACGAGAAATATCGTAATATTGGCGCGGTCGTGATGTCTGTCGTCTCCTTTGCCGTGGTCATGGTCATACTCTACCTGGCCCTCGGCTGCGAGCGGCGCGAACTCTACGTCTATGGCGACGAGTTCCATTCGGTGGACCTCGAGGTGGACTGGCGCCAGTATGCCGACCGCGATCCCGATGGCATGACCGTCTGGTTCTATCCCCTCGACGAAGGCACCGACGGTGTATATCGTACAACGACGGCCAACGTGCGCCACCACGAACTCTATCTGCCCGGCGGACGCTATCAGGGCGTGGTCGTCGACTATTCGCCCGAGGAATATTCGCGCCAGCAGTTCCTCGACCTCAGTTCCCTTAGCATGGCCCGTGTGGAGGCTACGCCGTCATCCTACCAGCCTGATTCGCTGACAGTTAGCGGTGAGGGCGTGCCCGTTGGTCTTAGCGACAGGGTGAACAGGCAACTTTATGGCGAGCCGGCTTGGACCGAACTTCAAAAGAGCCGTCCGCCTGTACGCGAGGAGACAGGACTCTATGTCGTGGCCAACCCGCCTGAGCAGATGGGGCTCGATACCCTGCTCGACAAGTATGTAGACCGTGGCCTCTACGGCGACTATATCCCCTGGCGGAAACACGAGACCTATCAGTCCACACTCTCCATCACCCACCTCTTCTCCGAGCCGGAGACCATCGTGTGGACGCTGCGCGTCAGGGTGTGGATACGCAGCGGCTTCAACTGCCTGTGGCAGACACCTGCCAGCATCACCGGACTGGCCGACGGCCATTTCCTGCCGCGCGATGTCGTCACCGACCGCTCCTGCCTGCTCAGCATCGGCGGGTGGGATTATGAGCGCACCGGTGAGGACAGCGGCTATATCATTGCCACGGTCAACACCTTCGGCCTCAGGCCGGAGAGCATACTGCCCGACCGCGTGCTCCACCAGAACGGCACCCGTGCACCCGGCGATACCGAGCCCGACTACGAGAACCCCGACTGGTGGGACTACTACACCAGCGTCTGCCGGGCGGACGAACTGCGCCTGAACCTCTCGTTCACGCTGCGCGACCATGCTACCACCGTGGACTATCACTTCAACGTGGGCCACATGGTGGTGTCCTACGACGAGCAACTGGTACTGCGCGTCGATCTGGGCCCCGACTTCTTCGGCCCCGACAACCCCTTCATCGACCTGCCCTACGTGGATGCCTACAATGGCACCGACTTCGGCGCCGAGGTGGTGCCATGGGAGAACGTGACGCCCATTGACGTGGATTTCTGATACATAATCATTTAAAATAAAATATTCATCTAATTAATGTTAATCTTATGAAGAAAGTCTATTTATTCGCAGCCGTGGCGGCCATGTTTGCTGCCTGCAGCAGTAACGACATTCTGGACGATGAGCAGAACGTCGCAAAAGAGTCATCCGCACAGGATGTAGCAGTAGGGTTCGAGGCTTACCAGTCGCGCAACGTGACGCGTGCCGGTCTTACTGGCGATTTGACGTTGGACTATCTGAAGAAACCTGTGGCTGAGAAAGGCGGATTCGGTGTGTTCGGCTACTACACCGACAACAACGAGTACGATCCCCAGTCGATACCTAACTTCATGTATAACCAGTTGGTGACGTGGAATTCTAGTAATTACTGGGAGTACGCCCCCATCAAGTACTGGCCGAATGAGTATGGAAACAACGCCTCTTCCGACGATCAGGACAAGGTGAGTTTCTTCGCTTATGCTCCCTACGTGGAAGTCAATCCCAACACAGGCAAGGTGACGGACACGGACAACAATAAGGGTGGTATCGTTGCCCTTTCACGCAATAGCGCCAGCGGCGATCCGCTCGTCAAGTATGTTGCTTCGTTCAACGCTGCCGAAATCGTGGATCTTTGCTGGGGCGTCAATGCCGAAACCTCTTCGTGGGCTCTCACGCAGGGCGGCTCGCAGACGCTGACCACCGGTCTGCCCTGGCTCAACGTAGAGCGTCCTTACGATGCAAAGGCTCAGAATGTTGCCGTCCAGCAGCGTGTGAAGTTCACCTTCCACCATGCACTGGCAAAACTGAATGTGAAGATCGATGTCGATCCGGATGTTGCAGTCCACGATGCTACTACTGGTCTGGATGCCGCAACGAAAGTCTATGTGCGTAGCGTATCCTTTAGCGGCATCGCAATGAAAGGCTCCCTCAACCTGAATAACAGCATTGCCAATACTGCCGAGTGGCTCGACTACAACGGCACGGGCGACCTGGAGAGTGGCGAGGTGGTCACCGTCTACGACGGTCGTAAGGACGGCAAGGAGGGTACCCTCAATGCGACGGCCAGCAACGAGAAGCAGACGGGCCTGTCTGCTCAACTCATACAGACAGAGAACGGTACGGAGACCGGTGTTACCCACGAACTGCAGAATCTCTTTACATCAGGGTCGGTCTACGTCATTCCTACCGGCGAGACCGTAGAGGTGGAGATTGTCTACGATGTAGAGACTGAGGACTCGAATCTGGGAACCTATCTGAGCGATGGCAAGACTCCCGGCTCCAGCATCGAGAACCGCATCAAGAAGACCATCACCTTTGGTGGCACCACCGGCGGCTTCAAGAGTGGTCAGGCATACACCCTGAATCTGCACCTGGGCATGAACTCCGTGAAGTTTGATGCCGAAGTTGCAACCGATTGGGATGCTGTTGCCGACCCCAACGATGCATGGCTGCCTGCCAACGTGCCGCAGTATATGGCTGGCACTGATGCTGAGTACGACCTTGTCTTGCCCGCCACTACCACTTCCTATACCTTCGGTATTACGGGGCTGGGTGCATCAGAGACGCTGACAACGACACCCGATAACACCGTCGTGACTAGCGCAACAAAAACAACTGACGGTGCGTCAACAGATGATAAGAGCAATGCCGCTGGAAGTGCATTGACTGTTGCCGCCATTACCGCCAATACGACTACTGTCAAGACAACGACAGGTAACGTGAAGGTCGCTGGCGCAACCAAGAGCGTAAAGTTGAACATCACCCAGGAGGCTGCTCCGCTCGGATTAAGTATTGATGCTACTAATACCTCTGGTACCACCATTACCTTGGCTAAGACCGCCACAAATGGCTGGGATGCTCAATCTACAGACGATACGCCTGTGGCTGCAAGTGTTGCTGTGAAGAAGGGTACTACGCCGTTGAACAAAGTAGACGCATCGCCATCTTCAGATCAATTCTCATTTAGCACGTCTGATGGTAAGATAACCCTTAATAGTGCTCCATCGTCAGGCGATACGTTTGAGATCACCGTTAAGACGGGCGATGCACCTGCTGAGACTGTTACTTTCACGGTAGAATGATGACATTAAACCGTATTTATCAACCAATATAACCTTGACCGGGAGGGGGAATATGATTGCTGGCAGAAGGCAAGACCTCTGCCGCCCCCTCCCTTCTTAAAGAATTGCAGATAGGAAACTCAACAGAATAATGGAAGAAAGAAGAAACAACCTCACACTCCTTCTTGCCGCCCTCTTCGGGACGGCCCTCATGGCTGGTTGCTCCCTCATCGACGATGACGACTCATCGTGCTCCGAAGAACAGCCCGGAGATGCCATTGGCTTCTCTGTGGCCATGCCGGGCACCACTCGCACGGCCTCAAACACGCTGACCGTCAACGGCACTGGCACCAACGAGCAGAGCCTGAAGGATACAGGGTTCGGCGTCTTCGCATCCCATACGGGCAGCCACCCCTACGTCAGTTCTACCACCACCAGCAACCTGATGTGGAACCAGCAAGTGGAGTGGAAAGGCACAGCGGCCAGTTGGACCTACAGTCCTGTTGTCTATTGGCCTAACACCGACGATGGGGTCAGTGGCTACGTCACGTTCTTCGCCTATGCGCCTTACAGCAACGGATCTTCTGACGAGTTCTCCGCCAGCATCGTTGATTTCTCACTATCTGGAGAGATTGGCGATCCTTGGCTGACCTATCAACTTGGCGGAACAGCGGATGCAGATGGTGCCGACGGCTGGAAGGCACGGCAGGTGGATCTGCTCTACGACTTCAAGAAAGACCAGGTGAAGCCCGCCAGCACATCAGCGAAGACAACCTTCAGTTTCCGCCATGCCCTGGCCTGTGTGGGCGACCAGATTACGCTGACGTGCAGTGAGGCGCTACAGACCAGGCTGAAGGCCCTCTATGCCAGCGCGGGCAGTGCCACCAGCGTGACGCTGACCATCGATCGCCTGTTGCTCGACTACGAACTGACCGGCAAGGCCCGGCTGGTGCTCAACGGCAGCATACAGCCCAACTGGAAGCCGCTGCAGTCCGGAGAGCCCATGATTCACCGCCGCCTGGAACTGGCACCCAGTCAGGTGGTGGCCACGGCCACCTCTGCCTCCGCCTGCACGCTGACCGACTACTCGGTCTCCGACCAGGGCATCTTCTACATCCCACTGGAAGTGGGAGCCAACAGCCAGAAGGTGACGGCTACGGTCTATTACACAGTGAGTACGGGTAAGACGGGATTCGTCACCACAGTGGTGTCCCTGTCGAGCGTCGCTTCTGCCGGCAACGGCAGCGACTTGAGGCTCACGCTCTCTATTCCTGACTTATAAACATCAAAATCAAGAGAAATGAAGAAGAAACTTTTGTTCTGCGCACTGCTGTCTGTCATGCTCGTCGGTTGTGATGAGCGTATTGAGCAGTTGAGCACCTTGCCTGACACATCAGCCGGAGACACGCTGCCCGTAGGCTTCGATGCCTACAACAGCCGCAAGACCACGCGCTCTGGTCAGGTAGGCGTGACCACCATCGGAACGCTACAAAAGAAGAAGGCCGATGGCGGCGGCTTTGGTGTGTTCGCCTACTACACCGACCTGAAGCAGTACTGCCAGACCTACGTGCCCAACTTCATGTACAATCAGGGGGTATTCTGGAAGGGAGCCGACGGAGCTCTCACCGATGACTACTGGGCATACGAACCCGTGATGTACTGGCCCAATGAGTACGGCTCTGATGCGTCCAGCAGTGACGAGGAGCACCTGACCTTCTTCGCCTATGCACCCTATGCCGAGGCGGCATCCCCCTCTGCAGGCAGTGTCGCCGATGCGACGTATGGTATCGTGGGATTCTCACGCAACACCGATGCGGGCGACCCGCTGGTGAGGTACATCGCATCGTTCGACCCGACGGAGTCGGTAGACCTGTGCTGGGGTGTCGTGCCCAGCGACCGCACCTCGTGGGCACTCGCACAGGGCGGCCTGACGCAGACGCTGACCGAGGGACTGCCCTGGCTGGACGTCTATCACCCCAAGGAGACGGCCACGCAGGCCGCTGCCACCACGTCGCGCGTAAAGTTTAAGTTCAACCACGCACTGGCGCAGTTGAACGTCCAGATTGACACCGATGCCGACGTGAAGACACACCAGGATGCCGACGATGACCTGGCCCCCGGCACCAAGGTCTACGTGAGGAGCATCTCCTTCACGGGCATCGCCCAGCAGGGTGCGCTCAACCTGAACAACACCGAGGCCAACAAGGCCCTGTGGCTCGACTGGTGCGGCTGCACCGACCTGCCCTTCGGTGAGACGGTCACCGTGCACGACGGCCGCCGCGACTCGCGCGAGGGTGCCGCCGGTGCCGAGGCCTACAACGAGACACCACAGGGCCTCAATCCCGACATCATCCAAAACTCCACCTCCACACCTGGCGTGACACATAAATACCAGAACCTCTTCAGGCCCTCCTCGCCCATCGCCGACCCGGAGAATCCCACCGATGAGGAATTGGAGGCGCGTCTGAACGATGCAGTCTGCGTCATCCCGACAGGTGAGGAGATGACCGTCACTATTGTCTATGATATAGAGACAACAAGTCCTAATCTTAGCGGCTTCATCAGCGATGGTGCGACCCATGGTGTGAGCATAGAGAACCGCATCACCAAGACCGTCAACTTCGGCGGTGCCGCCGGTGCAGGCCTGGAGTCGGGCAAGCGCTACACGCTGAAACTGCACCTGGGCCTGAACTCGGTGAAGTTTGATGCCGCAGTAGGCACTTGGATAGAGAAAGATCCTGTCGAAGGTGAGGAATGGCTGCCCGGCGGCGGACAGCAGGACGAGGAGGATCCCATCACCTTTACTCCGACAGTGGAGGACTGGGACGACAGCCAGGAGGCTGTTCCTCTGCCGCTGACGTCGAATTGAAGAACAAAAAATCAGTAAAAGCACGATATGAAGTCCAGATTTGTCTATCTCTCTTCCTTCTGCGCACTGGCGGCCCTGCTGCTGCCAGCCTGCACGGAGGACGATACCACTGAAACCAACCCGCTGCTGTCATCGCGCAACATCCGCTTCACCGTCGGCGCCACCGATGGCTGGAATGCGGAGCAGGACAGCACGACGACGCGCTCCGGCCTGCTGACAGCAGACGGCGACGAGAGCGACACGCTGCCCATCACATTGGAGGTGACCGACGGCATCGAGCCGAAGCAGCAGTCCCGCCCCGACGCGCAGACCCGTTCACTGGCCTACGACAATGCCGCCACGACCTTCTATTCCTCGATAGGTGCCTTCACCTATTCCTATGATGCGCCGTGGACGAGCAGCAACTACACGTCGTTCACGCCGTTTATGAACGACGTGTGTGCCAAGGAGTCCAGCGACGCGGCGGGGGTGTACGTGCCGGAGCAGCCCTATCTGTGGGGAGACGTGAGCGACAAACTGATCCGCACCTTCATTTATTCACCTCATAGCAGCACCCTCGAGATTGACGGCAATGCCTACATGACCACCAAACTGATGTCAACGACAAAGGGTCTTCCGCAACTGACCTACGAGGTGCCGGCAGAGGCCAGCAAGCAGCCCGATCTCATGGCGGGCTACTCGATGATTGACGACTTGGAGTCGGATCTGCGCGAAAAGCCCTGGGCTGTCACGTTCAACCATATCCTCTCCGCCGTGCGGGTGAAGATAGGTAGCGACTTCCCCGATGGCATCATCAAGAGCGTCAGCCTCAGGAATGTATATAAAAGCGGCACCTATAACTTCGGCTACAAATACAACAACGCATCAACGGGCGTCGAACAGACTATAGCCGAGCGGTGGTCGACTGGCGGCTCGTATGTCAATACCGTCTATACGCAGGAACTCAATTTCGATGCAAAGGCTCAGAAAGATGTTTTGGTCATTGGCGGTGATAAGACATGGATGATGATTCCCCAAACGCTGTCGAACAACACCAACTATCCCGCCCTCCTTGAACTGGAGTTCCAGAAGGACGGCACTTCGGAGGTGAAGACCTACAAGTGTTTGTTGCGTACTTTCACCACATCGTGGGCCATGGGCAAAACCTATACCTATAAGATCAGTGACCTGAACGATACCGAGTATACGTTCGAGGTTGCCGACGTGGATGACTTTGAATATGGGGGGGGTAATAAACAGATGATGATTACCAGTTACAAGACTCTGACGAACGTGAAGACAGGTGCTCAGACCAAGCAGGCGGTAAAGTGGAATGTTACCCAGTATTCCACTGATGGTACGACGTATTCCACCAGCGTTCCCTCGCATATGAAATTATCCAGCACTTCTGGTAACGGACATGCCACGTCCACGAACAACATCACCACATACGTGCTGGCATCAACTCCCACTTACACGGTGGATCCGGCTTACGCCTCCAGCGCACTGACAAACGCAACGGAGGTGACCACCCGCCGTGACCTCTCGCTTTATGATGTGATGGGGAATGCTCACAGCGGAGGCCGTAACACGGCCAACTGCTACGTGGTCCGTGCTCCCGGCCAATACAAGATACCCTGTGTCTACGGCAACGCCATCAAGGATGGTGCCACGAACAGTAGTGCCTACACATCGACTGCAACCGCAGATGATAACACGCTGTCTACTTTTATCAACGGCAACAATGTCGGCATCACTGACCCGTGGCTGCAGAATTGCGGTGCGACACCCACCAGTGCGGAAATCGTCTGGCAGGATGCCACTAATCTGATAACTGCATCCTCCGTCAAGATTCAGGATGAGAGTGGCAATAAATTCTTATACTTCGACATTGCCAAGGCCAATATCCAGCGTGGAAATGCCTTGCTGGCCGTGAAGGATGCCAGTGACAACATCCAGTGGAGTTGGCACATCTGGGTGACCGATGAGGATTTCACAACAAACAGCAAACAACTGAAGAGTCAGACCTTCAAGACGGACCCGACCACGCAGACCTATACGGTGATGAGTGTGCCTTTGGGAACAGTGAAAGGTGCTACGAAAGCCAACTTTGCAGAGCGCGATGCATGGGTGAAGTTGGTGCAGGAAGAGAGTAAAAAGGAGGTTATCGTCAAGATACACCAAAAAGGGGCAACAGGCGAGACTGTCGATTACAGCGGTGCCACCTATTACCAGTGGGGGCGCAAAGACCCTATGCCGGTGAAAGACCTGACAGGCTATAGCGGCGTTGGGCGCTACCTCGGCTCCACAGTGAGTAATTTGCCCTTATTGTATGAGGGCATCCGCAACCCCGGCATATTCTATGGCGGCTACGGTTCGTTTGGTTCCGCCTGCTGGTTTCGGGGGCTGGCTAATAGCCAGACCACTTCGGCTACCGCTATGGGCAATATCAATAATCTATGGAGTGCGAATAGCAAAAATACATCTTCTAGCAAGTATCCTACGGCTCTGAGCAACGAGAAAGTCGTGAAGACTGTCTATGACCCGTCGCCAGCAGGCTGGCACGTGCCGGAGATGGGCGTGTTCTCAAGGATGAATGTCTTCAATGGATACAGTAATCCGTATTATCTGACTAAAATTAAATACAATCCGCTTACTAACAACTTGGAGTGGACCAATGACTTGCAACTCAATAATGAGTACATCACCTATAACTTCCCCGCAACGGGGCATCGCAATTACGTGGCGGGTGCCATTACTTATAATTTGAACCACGCCATGTGTTGGACTGCATTTAGTTATGGAGACGGCACTGCAGTAAATCTTAATTTTACGGCTTGGAGGGCTGTCATAGCCTATACTTGGATTGATTCCGGGGCAATGTCTTATATCGTCCGTGTCGAGGGTGATGACACCTGTTGTTATCCTTTGTCGGCGGGACTCAATATCCGACCCGTGAAGGACTATTAGCACGTCTGACCGCGGACAGAAGAAAATGAAATGAAGAAGTAAAAAATAAGGCTCTTTGACTTACTGACACAAAATAATCGTGGAACTGAACTATGCTGCTTAGGCAGCATAATAGAATATTTACAACTCTGACTTTTTTAGCAAAAAGTCATGGCGATTCGGGCTCCCCCTGTGAAGGCTTGGCACCGAAGACCATAGGGCCCTCTGCGACAGACCACCCTATGTTTTTCCCCTTGTTGCTTTCGACAAAAGTTTCCCCTGTGCGATTGTTTTGTGTCAGTGCGTCGGAGTTCTGAAGAATATATAAATAAAGGACACGATGAAACGTAAGTATTACATCCGAATGATTGTCTGCAGTCTGGCGGCGCTCGTGCTGACAGCCTGCACGGATGACATTGACTCCAAAGGTAGTTCTCAGCCTTTAACTCCCTTACAGATAGGTTTCATGGCTCAGTCATCGCAAGATTGGTCAAGAGCAAACAAAACGAGGTCTGGCAATGAGCAGTCTTTTAATCGTTGTGTGCCCATTCAGGGCAGTGACTTCAGTCTACAAATAAATGAGGTGTCGGGCATTAATGAGTACTTTGATGGGGGTAAAGGTGTCGATGCACTTGTCGGCGAAAGCGGTACCACTCGCGGCGTACCTCTGAATAGTGGCGATGTGGCTTCCTTTTACCAGAAGATGGGTGTATTCACCTATACCTATACGGGTAGTTGGGATGGCACTCAGACACCTAACTATATGTATAATGTAGAGGAGGTTAAGGGTGATGACGGCATCTATGCCTCCGCCACTAAATACTATTGGCCTGACGAGAGCCAGAATATGCGATTTTATGCCTACGCTCCATATAATGGCGATATTAACACCGAAAGCAAGACCTATCTTTCCGTCTCATCCAGTTCAACGGCTGGTGTGCCCCAGTTGACTTATGAAGTGCCTGCTGATGCCGAAGACCAGAAGGACCTGATGGTTGCTGACGATGTGATAGAGAGCAGCGGCATCTTGCGCCAGAGCGTTTGGAATCTGAAGTTTCGCCACATCCTTACCGCCGTACAGTTTATGGTCGGTGAGGGCATCCCTGATGGGAAGATTACTAAAGTCACTATCAAGAACGTAGTGGGCAAGGGTACGTTCTATTACCACAACGTAGAGAATGGTGTGGAGACCACACAGGACCACTGGGTGCTGGAGTCAGACAAGACCAGTTTCTCACAGACGCTTGATTTTACCACCACAGGACAGCAGAATATCCTCTTAGTCAGTGGCGAGAAAACCTTTATGATGATTCCGCAGGAACTGTCGAATGATGCGGCAGTAGAAATAGAAATGACTGACAGCGAGAGCAATACCACCACCCTCAGTGCCACCATCGGCGGTACAGGCAGCAGACCTTGGGTGCAGGGTGCAACTATCACCTACAGTCTCTCCAAGGAGCAAGATGAGTATATCCTGGAAGTCACCTCAATAGGCGTAAGTCCATATACCGGGCAGTATTATGAGTTGTATGTTACGAGTTACGTGAATAAACTGGACGGAACGCAGTCTGCCGTACCTTGGACTCTAGAGTTCTATGACGAGGACAATGACACATGGTCGGCTACTTGGCCGTCTGCATTCTTTGATATTCTTCATTTCAGCGATCAGCAAGGTGGCACCAGCCAACAAAACTTTGATGTAGATGTGCATGATCAGACACCAACCAATTCGCTCCATGTGCGCAATCTGCAAAACCATACTGCCAGGATAGCCTTCGATCTTTCAAAGCACACTTATAATGTGGCTACAGGTGATTACGACGAAACCGAAACCCCTATGACCACGGCTAATTGCTATATTGTCAATGCGCCCGGAACTTATAAACTTCCGCTGGTATATGGCAATGGCGTCAGGAATGGAACGACAAATACGCAGTCGTTCAATCCAGACGGCACAGCATCGGCGAGGTTTCTTAAGCCCTTTGTAAACCATCAGAACAGCGCTATCACCGATCCTTGGATTACCTCCTATACTAGTGCCTTCACCATCAGCGATGCCGTGCTTGTCTGGCAAGATGCCGATGGACTTGTCACGCCTGCCAGCGTGAAGTTGACCGATAGCGGCACTTATCTGGAGTTTGAGGTTCCTTCGGCCACCATCTGTCAGGGCAATGCCATTGTGGCTGTTCGTGATAGTGAGGGAAAGATTGCGTGGAGTTGGCACATCTGGGTGACCGATGAGAATGTGTATAAGACGATAGAGGTTATTAACTATGCACGTGCCAGTTTCGACGTGATGCCCGTCAACCTTGGTTGGTGCTCCATAGGCGGTGCCGATTATCCTGCGCGTTCAGTCAAAGTGCGGGTTGTTCAGCAAGCGGAACGTGGAAAAAAGGCTACTTTTGATATTAAGCAGACAGAGTATTTAGGTAGCAGTACTGACGACAACACCCGTGGCAACTGTCCTTGGTACCAGTGGGGACGAAAAGATCCTCAACCTGGGGGAGACGGTATGCATAAGAGTACTCGTGGTCCTTTGTATACAGTTGGTTCTAAGATTAAGAAGTGCTATTATTATAATGATTATACCTTTGAGAATGCTGCGGTCGATGATGGTAACTATTATACTTTGGGGCAATCCATTCAGGCGGCAGGCAAACGCCTCTCCAATGGGCATTATTGCGAATGGATTAATACAGAACATCTATATAATAATCTGTGGAATGGTGTCAGTGAGACTACATACGAAAGTGGCGATTATGCTTCCGACGTCAGTGATAAGGCAACGACAGGGCTTGTTCCTTTTCAAAAGACCGTTTATGATCCCTGTCCTATAGGCTTTCATGTTGCCGACTATGCCGCTTTCTTTGGTTTTACAAAGAATGACCCCAAAGGTTATAATGATGCACCGGCAGTAAATTACAAGGAAATAACGGACTGGGGCGTATGGCTTTACACCGACAGGCTGGACTTAAGTGATGATAAGAAGGTATTCTTTCCTACGGTAGGTTTCAGGAATGTATATGGAAACGATATTGATGGGATTTGTTATGCGGGTTTACAGTCTGACTATTGGACTGCACAGCGCCGCGGTGGCGGTGATTCGTGGGGACAGATGGCAGGAACACTGATGGAAGTGGATTTGACAAGAAATCCTTTCTCGTTGTTCTATAATCGTGCGGCATGCTACACCACCTACAGCCACTGCATCCGTCCCGTAATGGATGTTCCGAATCCCATCACCTACAGCCCGACGGTGAACCCGTGGGATGAAAGTCAGGGCGAAACAACGGTGCCCATGTCATCGAATTAAGATAGGAAGACGATATATTATAATAAGGTATATAATGAGGAAACATTATTTCTTCGCATTGCTCTGCGGCCTGGCGTCAGTGGTTCTGGCGGGCTGCGTGGAGGAACTGCCTGAGGAACGTCGGGCATTGTCGGGACGGGGAATCGGCTTTTCGACCTCAGTGGTGAACGGCTGGGATGAGCCGTCCGAGACGCGCGGCTCTCATTCAGCCAGTGTCGGCGACCCTGTTCAGATGGAGGGCGGCAGGCAGACCCTCTACCTGCATGCCGAGGTTGTCGACGGTATCAGTTCACACAAGACCGGCAGGGTGGTGGTGAACGATGCACAAGACAACAAATTTACCCCCCCCCATGTCGGACGAATCGGCCTCTACCCGTGGCGTCATGCGCACGGCGTCGAACCTCTACGCCTCTTTCGGCGTGCTGGGCTATTCGTTCAGCAGCAGTTGGGACGGAACGCAAACACCAAATCTGATGTATAACGTGGAAGCAACGAAAGGCAGTTCGGTCTACGAGACGGGCGTCTACTGGCCCGCCAGCGACGACAACGTGCGCTTCTATGCCTATGCCCCTTACTCCAGTGCAGACGGCGTGGAGGGCCTGACGGTGTCGGGTGCCTCGCAGGCCGGTGTGCCGACGTTGACCTATGAGGTGCCGGAGGACGTGACGAAGCAGTCGGACCTGCTGGCCACGCTCTGCGACGAGACGGCCACGACGGCCCACACCAGTCCGCAGTCTATAGAGTTCCACCACCTGCTGACCGCCGTGTGCTTCAAGATAGGGGACAATATGGCAGCCGGCACCATCAATAAGATTACGCTGAAGAACATCAAGTACAAGGGCACCTACGCCTTTCCC
>JAFUST010000057.1 GCA_017467535.1 Prevotella sp.
GGGCCTATACGTACTTCTCTCTACGAGAGAGAAGGTAGTATAAGGCCGCTGGAAGCGACCTTCACCGAGGCACTCCAAGCACCATGTTTGAAGCCTCCAAACCACCCGTTTGAAGCCTCCAAACACACCGTTTGGAGCCTCCAAACACCTCACATCTCTGCTGGTCGGAACCTTCTCGCGAGGTATTCGCTGAAATGCCGCTACGTACAGGTGTTAACCATTGATGACAGGGCTGTTTTGAATATCTAAAAAACCATTGACGTAGTGCGTCAGTTAGAGTATTCTGATAAATTCACTTAAAAGTGATTGCAAAATTACGCAAATTTGGGAGAATTTATTTAATTTTGTGCACAGATTTAGAAAAGATCATCAAATTTGAGACTGGTTAAATAAAAATATATGAAGGTAAAGATACAAACCATGTTGGGCACCGTGTTTGGCGAGGTGGAGGAAGGTCTTGACGTAGTGGAGATGATTCAAGGCACGGCTACTGGCCGTGGCGACCGTCCTGTTGATGACATTGAGATGAGAGTTTCTGTAATCGACTAATCGATGACCGAGAAAGATCGGACTAAAAACAATCTCTTAATCATGGATTTCAGAGAAATGCGCCGTAAGCGCCAACAACTTTCTGATGCCGAGAGCATCGAGATATTAGAGAAAGCCACCTCGGGCACACTGGCCCTGCTTGGTGACGGCGGCTATCCTTATGCTGTCCCCATCAGTTATGTCTATGCCGACGGCAAACTGTATTTCCACAGTGCAAAGGATGGTCACAAAATCGATGCTATCAGGAACTGTGACAAAGCGTCATTCTGTGTCATTGACCAAGACTGCGTGAAGCCTGCAGAGTACACTACTTACTTCCGCAGCGTGATAGCCTTTGGCCACATCCACATCGTGGAGGATGAAAACGAGAAACTACAGATAGCCCGTCTGCTCGGCAACCGCTACAATCCGAATCAGGAGGAAGCCTTGCAGAAGGAACTGGAGCATGGCCTCAACCGTATGTTGGCCATCCGCTTCGACATCGAACACCTAACGGGCAAGGAGGCTATTGAGTTAACAAGACTGAGAAAGTAATGACAATAGCCTCTCTATCAGCGGAACATACCACAACTTGACCTGTTCTGCCGTCGGCGTATGCCCGCCGGGGAAGTGGTAACTGTAGCGATAATGCTCCAGAAAAAGCGGTTCGAAATGAGCCAAGTTGTCTTCCTCGCCAAAGAGTCCCCACACCTTGTCTTTGTTGTTGCAATGGTCAAACTGATGGGCTTCCACGTCTTCAAACTCATGGACAAGTTGCTCGTCGATGGTGAAGTCTTGGATTCCGTTGGCTCGTGGCGATTTATACTGGTGGTTGCCAATGCGATCACACAGGAAATCCGACATCTTGAAATGCGGATTGCCCAGCAAGGTTGGTACATCTATTGTCTGCGAAATCATCTGAGCATAGAAAGCGCCACAACTGTTGCCTACAAGCACATCCGGCCTTTCCTTTTCGCAGATGTCGCGAATCAGGCTGATGGCATCAGCAGGATGAATGGGAAGGTCTGGAGTCAGCACGATGGCACGCCCCATAAACGCTTCCCTCAAAGCCGTCGCTGGCACACACTGACCGCTGGCATAGAATCCGTGAAGGAACAATATTTTCGGCATGATTCTATCGGATATTCTAAATTGACTTAAAAGTGACTGCAAAATTACGCAAATTTGGGAGAATTTATTTAATTTTGTGCACAGATTTAGAAAAGATTATCAAATTAGAGAATGGTATGGCATACACAGGACGATTTGGACAAACGGATGACTATCGCCGTGACGAGTTGATTCGCATCATCGAACACTCGGTGGAGAAATTGACATTGCAGGAGTTAGAAGCCCTGTACTATGATATGTCCACGAAGAACTATATCAACGACGAATACTGATGAAAGACAAATGCAACTGAAGCATAAGGGTATCATCTGCGGCGTGTTGGCGGCTGTCTGTTATGGCACAAATCCATTTGGTGCATTGCCGCTGTACGAGGAAGGCGTAAACACGTCGTCCGTACTTTTCTACCGATTCTCTATGGCTGTTCTCATGCTGGGCGCGATGCTCTTGGCAGAAAGACGGTCTTTCAGCATCAGCGGAAAGGAACTGAAGGTTCTTGGCTCCCTGGGACTGTTGTTTGCCGCATCAAGCATCACCTACTACCAGAGTTTCCGCTTCATGGATGCAGGCATCGCGTCCACTATCCTGTTTGTCTATCCTGTGATGGTGGCGGTCATCATGGCTGTGTTCTTCCGAGAAAAGGTTACGCTCTCAACAGTCATGGCCATCCTGCTGGCGCTGACCGGCATTGCGCTGCTCTATAAGGGCGATTCCGATGTGTCGCTGAGTACGATGGGAGTCATGCTTGTGATGGTGTCCTCACTGACCTACGCAATCTACATCGTTGTCGTCAATCAGTCGAGCATCCGCATGTCGTCGCTGAAACTCACGTTCTTTGTCTTGCTCGTTTGTATGCTGACATTGCTGGCCTACTCGTTCACTTCGCCTGACCTGCACCTGATGCTGCCACCCTCGCCTCGAGCATGGTTCTACGCCTGCTGGCTGGGGTTGGTGCCGACGGTGCTCTCGCTCGTATTCATGACCATAGCCGTCCACGAAGTGGGAGCCACGCCAACCGCCATCATGGGAGCCTTGGAACCGCTGACGGCAGTAGCCATCGGAGTGATGGTCTTTGGTGAATTCCTCACCGTCCGACTTATCATCGGCATCGTACTTATCCTCTCAGCCGTGATGATCATTGTGTTGGGAAAGAACTTTCACCTTCGTACCATCACGCATACCCTATCGGCCATCGTCAGAAAAACTTGGCGCTGGAAATGACAATAGAATACTACAACTGATTCCACGACCAATTAGATTCTATATGAACTGGATTATCTTGATTATCGCAGGACTATGCGAAGTGGCCTTTACCTATTGTCTCGGACGAACAAAAGGTGTTGCGGGCTTCGAGTGGTGGACATGGATAACGGCGTTCGCTGGGTTCTATGTGCTGAGTGCCGTATTGTTGGCAAAGGCCACACAGACGCTGCCCATCGGTACGGCCTACCCCGTCTGGACGGGCATCGGTGCCGTCGGTGCGGTACTCGTGGGCATCTTCGTTTTCCGTGAGCCAGCCACCTTCTGGCGACTGTTCTTTCTCACGACGCTCATCGCGTCAATTATCGGATTAAAAACGATTTCTTAAATATGGATTTCAAGGATAAAGTAGCCGTCGTAACAGGTGGCGCACAGGCATCGACGGTGGTCACTTTCGATATAAAAGAAGAACTATCATGAATAAGAAAGTAGTTATACGCAAGGCAGAGCGGCAGGATGTGCCGCTGCTGCTGGAGTTCATACGGGGTATCGCCCGATATGAGAAGATGGAGAATGAGGTAGTGGCAACGCCAAAGGTGCTGGAGCGCGAGATGTTCGATGAGCGCAGGGCTGAAGCAGTGTTTGCCGTGGTGGATGGCCGTGAGGTGGGCTTTGCGCTCTACTTCTACAATTTCTCGACATTCATCGGTCACTCTGGGCTGTATCTTGAAGACTTGTTCGTCTGGCCGGAAGAGCGTGGCAAAGGTTACGGGAAGGCTCTGCTGCTGCATCTCGCAGGAATAGCCCGCGAGCACCTTTGTGGACGGATGGAATGGACATGTCTCGACTGGAACAAGCCAAGCATCAACTTCTATCTCTCACTCGGAGCCGTGCCGATGGATGAATGGACAACCTATCGACTCGATGCAGCAACGCTGGAGAGGCTGGCGAAATTATAACAAATATAGTGCTATGGCTGCACAGGCTTCAGCATCGGCCAGGGCGTGGTGATGATTTTGCAGGTCGTAGCCACAGGCGGCAGCGACGGTGTGTAACTGGTGGTTGGGCAATGATGCACCAAACTGTCTGCGGGCGGCGGTCAGTGTATCGTAGAAACGGTAGTCAGGATAATCCATCTGATAGACTCGGAAAGCGGCCTTTAGGCATCCCTCATCGAATCGCGCATTGTGGGCCACGAAGGGGATGGAGGCTATCTGGTATCTGAGGTCGTCGCACTCCGTTTGGTCAGGGAAGAATACATCGGCGATGCGTTCTTCCAACTGTTGCCACACTTCTGAGAATACTGCTGCTTCGTCAGTATCTTCATGCCCCAGCCCATGAACGCGTTGGCAGAAGTAACTGTAATAGTTTGGTTCCGGCTGAATCAGGTTGTAGAACGAATCTACCACCTGCCCGCCACGCACCATGACTACTCCCACAGAGCAGACACTCGACGGCTGCTGGTTGGCCGTCTCAAAGTCGATGGCGATGAAGTCTCTAAGCATGTGCTACTATGACAAAAAGATGTTCTTTTCTGTGAAAAGCGAATAAATTCGAGCAGCAAATATACTCCATTTCAGCCGGATATGGAGAATTATGACCTTCATAAACATCTGCCTCGTTGCCACACGCCTTACAGCGATATTTCAGTTTCCAAGCCATCAGTCTTTCATTTTGCGATACAAATAGGCGACGGCTGCGCCGGAAATGTTATGCCACACGCTGAAGATAGCCCCGGGGATGGTGGCCAACGGATAGGCGGCGAAATGAATGGTGGCAAGACTGCTGGCAAGCCCTGAGTTCTGCATGCCTACCTCAATAGAAATGGCGCGTTTTTTTGGTTCGGACAGACCTAACAAACGGCCTATCAGGTAGCCAAGACTCAAACCGCAGATATTGTGAAGCATGACGACCAGCACAATCAGCAGACCTCCAGCCAAGAGTTTATCTGCATTGGCAGAGATGATGATGGCCACAATAAAGGCAATGGCCAGCGAGGAGAAGGCGGGCAGATAGTCGGTAGTTCGCTCCGTAAATCGTGGCCAGAGCCATTTTACCAACAGTCCAACCACGATGGGCAGGATGACCACCCAGAGGATGCTCAGGAACATACTCGCGACATCTACATCGACGCTCTTTCCTGCCAATGCCCACGTCAGCAGAGGGGTGAGGAGGGGAGCCAACAGTGTGGAGACGCCAGTCATACCCACGGATAGGGCGAGGTCGCCCTTGGCCAAATAAGTAATCACGTTTGAAGCCGTGCCACCAGGACAGCACCCCACAAGCACCACTCCGAGAGCCAGTGCCTCGCTGAGTCCAAAGGCCCGTGCCAGCATCCATGCTATGAGCGGCATGACGGTGAACTGCGCCAGACACCCGATAATGACATCGCGCGGACGGCTGAACACAATCTTGAAGTCGTGCAGGTTGAGCGTCAGCCCCATACCGAACATCACCAGTCCCAACAGGTAGTTGATAACCGTCGGTCGCACCCCTTGCAACAGTTGTGGAAACGCTAATGCCAACAGCGCCGCAGCCAACACCAGCACACCCATGTATTCCGATATGTAGTGGCAGAATTTCTTCATCATGATTGATCGTTAATATTCTTTTTCTTTCTATTTTCTTATTGCCTGACGAAATGCGGATAGGCAGGTTCGCCTAAGGTTGGTTCGTATGTGAAGCCCTCGTATGAGAAGGCTGCAAGGTCATCGGGATTGGTAATGCGATGCTCGATGATGAAGCGTGTCATGGCTCCGCGACAGGTCTTTGCCCAGACGGCCTGCATCTTCAGGTCATTGCCCTTGCGCACATAGAACAGCGGTTGGATGATTCTTACCTCCCTGCGGACACGTTGCCAGTCGAACAAATGCTGATATTCCTCGGTGGCAAGGTGGATCAGCGTGCCGTCATCTGCTTTCACGGCATCAATCAGCACGTCGGTCAGTCGACTCTTCCAAAAGCCGAACATGTTCAGACCCTCTCCGCTTGGAAGTTCTATATTCCCCTCCATCCGATAAGGAAGGATGCCATCAAGGGGGCGCAGCAAACCATAGAGGAAGGATGTTATCCACAACTCCCCCTGGGCATCATTGAGTTCATCGGCTGTCAGTGTCTCAGCCATAAGATGCTTGTATGCCTGACCGTGATAGGCAAGGATGGCTGGCATCTTTGGCCTTTCATCGAAAAATTGCATATACCGCAACTTATTCTGAGCGGCAATCTGATGGCTACAGCCCAGCATCTCGGCAATCGTCTCCGTATCGTATTGCGCCATATCCCGTGCAAAGCCTATGGCCTCATTTTCAAAACGTGGCGTTGACATGCTGATGGCGGGTAGTGACTTCAGCCTGTCGTGCATGATCTTTGCGGAAGCGAGAATTATCTGCATCGGTCTTTCATTATTTCGGTTCTGATTTTTTATAACAATGCAAAGGTACAACTATTTTCTGGCATACCCGCCATTTTTCAACAGAAAAATTTGGCCGTTTAAAGAATAATCACTATTGTTCTTCTTCCAGCAGTTCAAACAACAACTCAGGAAACAAAGCAACGACCGTCGTCGTGGAAACACTTCGCCATCAACCATATAAATCAATTCAACCAAAGAAAATCAGCATTTTCTTTGGTTCCGATATCATCTTCGGGAGCAAAGTATGGCAGTTTAGGCAGTAAGGTATGGCAGTTTACAGGGGTAAAGTCCTATCGGAACGACCGTAGAGTGCCATACCTTACACCCGAAGATGGTATCGGGAGAAACCGAAGATGACGGGGGTGCGAAGATGGTTCGACACTCAGGCAGCCATCAGCAACGTACCAAGTCCTCCAGCCGGACGGAGCGCGACTGGCGCAGATAGTCGCCGCGCAATCGGACGGCCTCGGCCCACTGGCTGCTCATCAGTTGCCTGATGGGCAGGTCTATCTGCCACTGGCCCTGCGCCTCCAGGCGGTCTACCATCACGCCTACGCTCAGGCGGTCCAGACTCTCGGCTGGCACGTAACGCGAAGAATCGCCCTTCTCGTCGGGCGAGATCTCTATCAGCAGGCGGGCCTCGATGAGGCGGTAGAGCAGGTCGTTGACAATGCGGATGGGGATGCCCGTCTCCTGTCGCAGGTCGTCGGCTGTAGCGGCACGGCGGCCATCGGCAAAGCGACGGCAGATGCGCGACATCAGCACGGCGGAGAGCATCAACTGATAGCGATGGCTGATGTTGTCGGTGCGGGCATCGTAGTCGTAGTAGTCCAGATTCTGCGAGGTGTAGGTCAGTTCGGCCCCGAAGAGGCAGATGGTCCACGAGATCTGCACCCAGAGCATGAAGAGCGGCAGGGCGGCAAAGGAGCCGTAGATGGCATTGTAGCCCGTCACCCAGAGTTGGGAGTGGATGTAGAAGAACTGCACCAACTGCATGGCGATGCCGGCCAGGATGCCTGGCACGATGGCGTTTTTCACCTTTACGTGGGTGTTGGGCATGAAGACGTAGAGGCCCACGAAGAGCAGCGACATGAGCACGTAGGGCGAAGCGTCGATGAGCCAGCGTACGACGGGACCGAGCAGCAGGAAGTCTGGCAGCGACTTGGCCATGGTGGCCAGGAAGAGGCTGATGCCTGACGAGATGACGATGAGGATGGGGAAGAGGAAGAACATGGCCAGATAGTCGGTGATGGTGCGGAAGATGCTGCGCTTCTTCTTCACCTGCCATATCTCGTTGAAGGTCTGCTCGATGTTGCTCACCAGCATCATCACGGTGTAGAGCATGAAGATGAGGCCCACGCCCAGGAAGATGCCGCTCTTGGTGTGGACGAGGTAACTATTGACGAAGCCGATGATGACCTCGGCCACCTGGGGCTGCGATGAAAAGGCATCGCGGAACCACACCTCGATGAACTTGTTGTAGCCAAAGCCGCGGGCGATGGCAAAGACGACGGCCAGTATGGGTACGATGGCAAGCAGCGTGCTATAGGTGAGGGCTGCAGCCTGCGTCAGCACGCGCTTGGTGGTGAAGAAGCGCACGGCCAGATAGGCCGTCTTGATGATGGCAAAGAGCACACGGCGCACGGGCGGCAGTTTGTCATCGTCAATCCGCCACATCTCCACCTGAAGGAATCGCATCAGTCGCTTCACCCCTTTCATTCTTAAACTCTCAACTCTCAATTAGAAAAAAAGCACTGCCCCTATAAGCCGGGTTCTGTGCCGCCTTGCGGCGGTGTCTGCCATTTATCTACTACGCACCTCGCGATGCGTCTCTAGCGTTCTACCCTCCATCGCATGCCTTGCGGCAACTCGGGCGGGCCGCCCTGAGCATGGCGATGGTATACATGAACTTGCAGCCTCCAGTGGGAACAGCCCGACGATCACCCGCCGGCTGGTGGTCTCTTACACCACCTTCTCACCCTTACCCCGCAGCCCCCGAAGGACGCGTGGGGCGGTCATTCTCTTCTCCCCTGACCAGCCGTCGCCGACTGCTTCTACTTTCAGAAGTGGAGTGCCCTGTGCTGCCCGGACTTTCCTCTCGCCTCCCCTTTCAGGGGCGCCAGCGGCAGACCGGGGCAGTGCTCTGTGTCTCAATATGTCAATAGGTGAGCACCTCTACGCCGTGCTCCGTCATCAGCAGCGTGTGCTCCCACTGGGCACTGGGCTTCTCGTCCCCGGTGATGACCTCCCAGCCGTAGGGATCGTCGGCATCGATGAAGACACGCCAGGTGCACATGTTGATCATCGGCTCGATGGTGAACACCATGCCGGGCACGAGCAGCATGCCGGTGCCGCGATATGAGTCGTGGTCTACGTCAGGCTCCTCGTGGAAAGCCAGGCCCACGCCATGACCAGCCAGGTCGCGCACGATGCCGTAGCCATACTTCTTGCAGTGCTTCTTGATGGCGTGGCCTATGTCGCCCACGAAGCCCCAGGGCTTGGCGGCCTCCATGCCTATCTCCAGGCACTCACGGGCCACGCGCACCAGTTGCTCCTTCTCGGGCGTGGTCTTGCCGATGATGAACATACGCGAGGCGTCGGCATAGTAGCCATCGAGGATGGTGGTGAAGTCCACATTGATGATGTCACCCTCCTGTAGCACGTCCTCCTCCTTGGGAATGCCGTGGCAGACCACCTCGTTGATGCTCGTGCAGACACTCATGGGGAACGGGGGCGTCTCCTCGTCGCCGCCATAGTTCAGGCAGGCGGGGATGGCGTTGTGCTCCTCGCAGTACTGGCGGCAGATGCGGTCTATCTCCAGCGTGTTCATCCCCTCATGGATGGCAGCGGCAACGGCATCGAGCACGCCGGTGTTGACCACGCCGGCACGCCGTATGCCCTCTATCTGCTCGGGGGTCTTGATCAGTTCACGCGTGGGAACAAGTTTGCCCTTGTTCTCCCAGTACATGATTTTCTTATCCAGTTCTGTTGGCTCCTGTCCTGGCAGACAGTGCCATCTGCGTTTCTTTGTCATGGTTCTCTTCTATCTTCAACTGTCACTTTTTCAATATCCGGAAAATGCTGCCACCGTCTCAGCCAGTGCCCTGGGGTTGCCCATGTCGAAGCGCTCACCCTTCAGGCGGAAGCCTATCATGCCCGACTGTTCGCGCACCTTGTCGAGGGCCGACGTCAGTTCTATCTCGCGCACGTGGTCACCCTCCCGGTCGGCAGCCTCGATGTCTGCCTCCAGTTGCATGAACACCTCGGGCGTCAGGATATACTGGCCGAATACGGAGCAATACTCCTTCTCCCCTTTCATGTTGCGCACGCCAAGGAACTCTTCGGCGTGGCTGGCCTTGGGCTTCTCCGACAGACCGTTGACCTGCAGCACGCGCTCGTCCTGATCTTCCCACACGCCGCTCATGATGCCGAAATGGCTCACCTGATCCAGAGTCACCGGATAGAGGCCCACCAGCAGTTTGTTGAATCGCTCGTAAGCCTCAATCAACTGCAGGGCGCAGGGCTTGTTGGATGACGAGCGGTAGAGCGTGTCGCCCAGCATGAGCAGCACGGGCTCGTTGCGCGCAAATGCCACGGCCTGATAGACGGCGTGGCCGAAGCCGCGCTTCTCGCGCTGATAGACATAGTGCAGGCGCTTGCCGATGTCGAGGATACGTTTTTCGTATTCGCGACTCTCGGCGTTCAGTTTGCCCGTATGCTCGGCACTCAGCGGACGCTCGAAGAAGTCGGCATAGAGTTGGCGCTCCTCCTTGCTGCCCAGCACCAGGCAAATCTCCTCGATGCCGCTCTGGATGAGTTCCTCGAGCAGAATCAGTATCACGGGTCTCACCATGCCGTCAGGGCACGGTATGGGGAAGAAGTCCTTCTTCAGGCTGCGCGTGGCAGGATAGAGCCGCGTGCCGAAGCCTGCCACGGGTATGATGGCACGCCTGACGGTGTGGACGGGCTGAATGGTCAACTTGTAGGCGGGCATCCCCAGACCGATCAGATAGTCGGTCAACTGCTTCTGGCAGGCCTCGTCCTTAGCCAGGAACTGCACCGAGCCGTCGCCATGAGAGCCCACGCCCTTGCCACCATAGGTCAGAGACTTGATGTGCTCGTCGGCCAGCACCGCCTTCAGTTTCGGCGACGTCAACTCGCTGGGACAGAGCGGTGCCACCTGACGGTCAAACACCTCTTCCGTCTCCGTCATCAGCCGCCCCAGGGCTTCCACCTGGCCCGTAGCCATATAGTGGACAGCCTGATTCACAAACTGCTGGTTCTGTTCGCCCAGCGCCTTGTGCAGCAGTTCCTCCTGCTCATTGGAGGCAAAGGGATAAGCCTTGTTCAGGTCTGACAGAATCTTGATGGTGTCCTTCGTGCCGCACAGGTCGGCAAACACCCAGTAGAGGTGCTTCTTCACGTTGAGCGGCCTCACCTCCACTTCATCGCCGTCGAAGGTCATCAGGTTGGGCTTTACACCGAAGGCACAAGCCTGATCCAGACGACCGCAGCGCGATGACGTGCGAAGTTCGCCCACATAGGCGATGTTCATCTCGCCCATCGTGTTCAGGTTCAGATTATAAATAAGATTGAACGCACGCGCGACGAGTACACAGATGGCCGCACTCGACGACAGGCCGCTCTTCATGGGCAGCGTCATGTCGGTAATCTTGATGTGCACGCCGCCCACCTTATACCACTGCAGCATATATGATGCCACACCGGCACAATAGCAAAAGAAGTCGCCCGAACGGGCCACGCGCTTCAGGGCCTGTTCGTCCATCCGGCAGGAGAAGTCGCGCCAATGCTCGTTGATCTGCATGGCTTCGCTCGTCACCTCGAAGTTCTTCGATTTCTCCACCTCGGCGTAGATGCCCTGCTCGATGCCAGTCACGATGGCAGCACCCGGCGCTATGCTGGCATTCATCGTCCGATAGTGACCGGCCCAGTCGGTATGCTCTCCAAACAGGCACAGACGCCCTGGAACGAATAGTTTAATCATAAGCGTACTCTTGCTTTTAGTTTGGTCGAGTAAGTTGAGGGACTTTCACCCTCCCTTCTCTCGGAACCGTGCTTGACAGTCTCCCATCACACGGCTCTTCGTACTTAACTCTTTTGTTATTTGTTTATAATGTTTATTATCTCTAATTCTCATTACGTGGCA
>JAFUST010000058.1 GCA_017467535.1 Prevotella sp.
AAGTCGAGGAACTTGGCCACCTGGGCCTTGATGCACTCCTGGTTGTGGCGCAGCGTCTCGTCGTTCAGCAGGTTGCGCTCCTGGCTCTTGCCGCTGGGGTCGCCGATCATGCCGGTGGCTCCACCCACGAGGATGAAGGGCTTGTGGCCGCAGCGCTGCAGGTGGCGCAGCATCATGATGCCGCAGAGGTGGCCGATGTGCAGCGAGTCAGCAGTGGGATCGGTGCCGAGGTAGGCACTCACCATTTCTTTCTGCAGGAGTTCTTCAGTGCCGGGCATCATCTGTGCCAGCATTCCGCGCCAGCGGAGTTCTTCTACAAAGTTTTTTCTCATTGTTTCCTTTAGCCCCCTCTAAGTCAGGGGGATGGGGGTCTGAACGGTGGTTCATTGCCCCTTTTTATGTTTATTACTATGTGAATTATCTCTTGTCTTCTCTTGTTCAGACCCCTGTCATCGCCCCCGTGACTTAGGGGGTAAAGCCTACGGCACCGGGTCGTAGCCAGAACCGCCCCAGGGGTTACAGCGCAGGATGCGCCAGATGGCCAAACCGAGACCGCGGATGGGGCCGTGCTTGATGATGGCCTCCTTGGCGTACTGCGAGCAGGTGGGCGTGAAACGGCAGGCCGGCGGGGTGAAGGGGCTGATGCATCGCTGGTAGAAGATGATGGGCGTCAGCAGGATCCACTTCAGTATGACGGTGATGATGTGCCAGAGACGTTTCATAATCGCCGGGCTATGCGCTCCAGGAGGCTCTTCACCCGGCTGTCTACCTCAGCCGACGGCAGACATCGGTCGGTCTGCCAGATGAAGGCGAGTGCCAGCGACTGGCCCTCGGGGAGCAGGTCTTTCTGGTGCCGATAGGCTTCGCGCACTTGCCGCTTCACGCGATTGCGGTCGACGGCGTGCCTGAGGTGGCGCTTGGGCACGCTGACAAGTATCTGAACAGGTGCCTCGGCGCAGGGGATATCCCGCTTCATATAGACGGCTCTCAGGGGGAAGGCCGACAGTGAGCGGCTGCCTTTTCCGCCAAAGAGTTGGTCAATCAGTTTCTGGCTGACGATGCGCTCCTGCTTTCTGAACTTATTCCTCATTCACCAGCAGATAGTGCTGCAGGGCACCGGTCATAGAGGGGTATTTCTCGGTGGGGGCTTCCAGGTCGAGACGCAGCCCGGCATCGTGGACGGCCTTGGCTGTGGCCGGGCCGAAGGTGGCTATGACGATGTTGCCCTGCTGGAAGTCGGGGAAGTTCTTGGTCAGCGACTCGATGCCCGAGGGGCTGAAGAAGATGAGCATGTCGTAGTCGAAGGTCTTGATTTCCTCCTCGGTGAAGTCGTTGCTGACGGTCTTGTACATCACGCACTCCTTGTGCTGGAGTTTCTTAGAGTCGAGCAGACGGGTGAGCGAGTCGGTATGCACGTCGCTCATGGGCACCAGATACTTCTCGGTCTTGTGCTTCACCATCGTGGGCAGCAGATCGTCCACCCGGCCGGTACTGCCGAAGAAGACCTTGCGCTTGCGGTACTGCACGTACTTCTGGATGTAGAGAGCGATGGTCTCGGTAACGCAGAAATACTTCATGTCCTCTGGAATCTGCACGCGCAACTCCTTGGCCAGCGTAAAGAAATGGTCAATGGCATGACGAGAAGTAAAGACAACGGCCGTGTAGTCGAGTATGTTCACCTTCTGGGTGCGGAACTCGCGAGCCGACATTCCCTCCACCTTAATGAATGGCCTGAAAACCAGTTCGACACCGAATCGCTCGGCAATGTCGTAGTAAGGCGATTTCTCGCTCGTTGGCTTGGGCTGAGAAACCAGAATCTTTTTTATCATTTCTGTGTCCTAATAATTTACTTTAAGAAAATCCGTCAACGCCAACCACGCACCGCCAAAAGCGAGCAAGGGCGTCATTTCGAGGGCACAAAAGTACAAAAAAGTTTGCAATAAACCACCGTTTTGCCTGAAAAAGATGCTCCAACACTTATAAAATGTTAGTAATTTGTTCAAAAAGAGAACAACCGCTAAGCATAAAAGCACAATTTCGACAGAAAAGTTGAAGTAGACGAGCAGCAGGACGAAGGGCAGCATCAGCCCGCCTTCCACAGCAGCCAGAAAAAGTTGGAGCCTCACCCATTGTATGTTTTTTTTACTGTCGAAGAAGGTGATGCTGACCACCGAGGCCACCAGCCACTTCAGCAGAAAATAGGCCAGGAACATGGCGGCCATGATGCCCATCAGGCAATAGTTGTCGCCCACCTTGAACGGATGGGCGATGGTCTCGGTGGCATAGATATAGGAGACAAGTCCCATCAGGAGGATGCCAATGAGAACCATGATGATCTGGAAGCGCAGTTCCGAGGTGGTCTCGGTCACGGCATCGGCGTCGTGGGGGGCATAGAAGAAATTACGGGCCTGGCGGGAGATGAAACCCCACGACCGACCCACCGAGATGGTCACGATGACCAGGCAGGCCAGCAACGCAAGCGACACGATGTCGTCGTTGCCGATGGAATAGGGCACAGCGTCGCCCGCGACTCCCATGCTGTAGCCCTTCACTCCCGGGGGGATGGTGGCTGTCAACATGGAGTCGCGGTCGAAGAAACTCTGACCCGTCATGGTGCGCAGGTCAAAGATGTGCTGTTGGGTTATGGTGCTAACGGAGTCCAAACGCCTGCTTGATGTCGTCGACGCGATCCAGTTTCTCCCAGGTGAAGAGTTCCACGTCGATGGTCTTCGTCTCGTGGTAGTGGCTGGTGAAGGTCTTCTTCACCACCTCCGGCTGACGGCCCATGTGGCCATAGGCTGCCGTCTCCAGATACATGGGCTGGCGCAGTTTGAGCGAACGCTCGATGGCTTTCGGACGGAGGTCGAAGAGCGTCTCAATCCGCTTGGCTATCTCGCCATCGCTCATGTTCACGCGGCTGCGGCCATAGGTGTTCACGTAGATGTTCATGGGCTTGGCCACGCCGATGGCGTAACTCACCTGCACCAGCATCTCGTCGCTGACGCCTGCGGCCACCATGTTCTTGGCGATGTGGCGGGCGGCATAGGCAGCCGAACGGTCCACCTTCGAGGAGTCCTTGCCCGAGAAAGCACCGCCGCCGTGGGCACCCTTGCCGCCATAGGTGTCGACAATGATTTTGCGACCGGTGAGACCCGTGTCGCCGTGGGGGCCGCCGATGACGAACTTGCCCGTGGGGTTGACGTAGTACTTGATGTCGGGGCCGAAGAGGCGGAGCACCTTCTCGCTATGAATCTGCTGCTTGACCCGCGGAATGAGGATGTTGATCACATCGTCCTTGATGCGGGCCAGCATGGTCTCGTCGTCGGCAAACTCGTCGTGCTGGGTAGAGACGACGATGGTGTCGATGCGCTCGGGGATGCCGGCGTCACTGTACTGGACGGTGACCTGACTCTTAGAGTCGGGACGTAGGTAGGTCATCACCTGGCCCTCACGACGGATGTCGGCAAGGGTGCGGACGATGAGGTGTGCCAGGTCCAGTGAGACGGGCATATAGCTCTCCGTCTCGTTGGTGGCATAACCGAACATCATACCCTGGTCGCCGGCGCCCTGTTCCTCCTCGTCGGCACGGCTGACGCCTCGGTTGATGTCCTGGCTCTGCTCGTGGATGGCACTGAGGATACCGCAGGAGTTACCGTCGAACTGGTATTCTGCCTTCGTGTAGCCTGTCTTGTTGATGGTGTTGCGGGCCACCGTCTGCAGGTCGACGTAGGCCGAACTGCTGACCTCGCCCATCAGGACGACCTGTCCTGTTGTAACAAACGATTCGCAGGCCACGTGGGCTTGTGGGTCGTAGGCCAAGAACTGGTCGAGGATGGCGTCGCTAATCTGGTCGGCCACTTTGTCGGGATGTCCCTCTGACACTGATTCTGATGAAAAGAAATAACTCATTGTTTTTGTTGTTTTCGATATTTCGATATGTCGATATGTCGTTTTACTCTTTGTCTTCGAGGGGCATCATCACGACCACGGCCTCGTTGCCGGCCTTCAGCACCTCCTTGACGAAGGCGCACAGACTCTCGGGAGTCAGGTTCTGGACGGTCTGCTCGTAGTTAGTGTAGAAGTCGATACCCCACTTGCGCCAAGTGGTGATGACACTAGCCCAGTAGCCGTTGGTCT
>JAFUST010000059.1 GCA_017467535.1 Prevotella sp.
GCATCAAGGCCGACAGAGAGGCCACGCAGCGCGAACAGCAGTTCCTGCCGGACAACCTCAGACGCGACTTCGAACTGGCACTCGTCGACCGCGACGGCGTGACCTCGCCTCTGGTGAAGGAACGCCGCGTGCTGGTGCGCCCAGGCGTGCAGATGGTGACCGAGGGCTTCCCCCTGTCGCCCATGCAGTGTGCTGTGCTCCTGCTGGCTGTCTCGCTGGCGGTATTCATCTACGAACACTTCAAGCACCTCTCGCTGCGCTGGTTCGATGCCGCGCTCATGCTGCTCACGGGATTGGCAGGCATCGTGCTGTTCGTCATGATCTTCTCGCAGCACCCCACCACAAGCATCAACCTGCAGATTCTGGTGCTCAACCCCCTCTCGCTGCTGTTCATCCCCTCGGTGGTTCGCAAGCGCAAGACACGCTGGTTCACCATCAGTTTGGTGTGCATCGTGCTCTTCTTCATCGGCGCGTTGTGGCAAGACTATGCCGAGGGAATGGAAATTGTGGCACTATGTTTGCTGCTAAGATATTGGAGGCACCTCAATGACAAATAGATCCATCTACATCACCCTGCTGGCCATACTGGGCTTCCACGCCGAAATGATGGCCGACACGACACAGCCAGCCGCTGCGCCGCGGCTGGTGGTCAGCATCAACATCGACCAACTGCGCAGTGACTATCTGCAGGCTTTCGCCCCACTCTATTCTGACGAAGGCTTCAAGCGGCTGCTGAGCGAAGGGCTGATATGCAACTACGCCTCCTATCCCTTCACACCCATCGACCGTGCATCGGCCATCGCCTCCATCGCAACCGGCACTACACCTTATTATAATAATATAGTAGGGCTGAAATGGATGAACCGCGCCACGCTGCGACCCATCGGCTGCGTGGATGACCCGAAGCACGCAGGGCTGAAAACCGGCGACACGGGATCGCCCCTGCAACTGAGCACGTCCACCATCGGCGACGAACTGAAGGTGGCCACAGCGGGCAAGGCTATCGTCTACGCCATCGCCCCCTATCGCGATGCAGCCATCCTCTCGGCAGGACACGCCGCCGACGGTGCCCTGTGGATAGACGATGCCAGCGGCAACTGGTGCTCTACCGACTATTTCTTCCCTTCGCTGCCCACGTGGGTGCAGGCCTACAATCGGCTGCAGGCGCCCTCGATGAAGATTCAGGGGCAGACGTGGGAACCGTTCAACCTGCTGACGGGCAACTTCAGTTACTTCATGCAGACGGGCGAGCAGAAACCCTTCAGGCACACCTTCGAGGGCGACAAGCGCTTCGTGGAATACAAGGCGAGCGCGCTGGTGAACGCCGACATGACGGATATGGCTCAGAAGTGTGTGGATTGCACAGGCATGGGCAACGACAATGTGACCGACCTGCTCTGCATCACCTACTATGCCGGCAACTACAACCACCGCACGGTGACAGAATGTCAGATGGAGTTGCAGGACACCTATGTCAGGCTCGACCACGAGATCGGACGGCTCGTCAGCCACTTCGAGAAGGCTCTGGGACGAGAGCGCGTGCTCTTCGTGCTGACCAGCACTGGCTATAGCGACGAGGAGTCGGCCGACTACGACAAGTACCGCATCCCGTCGGGCACGTTCCACATGGATCGCACGACCAACCTCATGAACATCTACTTCGGTGCTTTCTGGGGACAAGGCATCTACGTGGAGGCCACCTATGGCAACCAAATCTACCTGAACCATAAACTGCTGGAGCAGAAGAAGATCAGCGTGACCGATGCGACCAGCAGGGCACAGGAATTTCTGTCGATGATGTCGGGCGTGAGGAATGTCTACACCTCGCTGCAGTTGCTCACCACTCAGAACGAATACCTGCGCAAGGTGCGCAACGGCTACAGCGCCGAACGCTGCGGAGACATCGTCATAGAGGCGGCTCCCGGCTGGCGCATACACAACGAGGACACACAGGAAGATGTGCTGCAGAGGGCATCGTTCACCCAGTTCCCCATCATCTTTTGGGGAGCAGGCACCCCTGCGGAACAGGTGCAGACACCCGTCACCGTCGACCAGATTGCGCCCACCATTGCCCGCTGCATCCGCATCAGGGCACCTAATGCGTGCTCTTCCAAGCCGTTATTCTGACATTCTTTCAGCAAATAATGGACGTTTTTTGCTTTTAATTAGCAAAAAATCAGTAACTTTGCACCCCAAATCGTAAATTAGTAACAAGTAAATCGCAATTATAAAGATGAATTTCAACAAGATTCTGAAGGCTTTGTTCGGTGACAAGTCTTCGAAAGACATGAAGAAGATACAGCCGTTTGTGGAGAAAGTGAAGGCTGTTTCGCCCCAAGTGGAGATACTGGACAACGATGCTCTGCGCGCCAGGACACAAGAGATACGCCAGCAAGTGCAAGCCGCTGCCAAGACCCAGAAGGAAGAGGTGGAGAAACTGAAGGCGACTATCGAGAACACGCCGCTGGAGGAGCGTGCCGACATCTTCGCCAAGATTGACAAGATTGAGAAGGAGGCACTCGACGAATACGAGAAGGCGCTCGACGAGGTGATGCCTGAGGTGTATGCCATCGTGAAGGAAACGGCCCGCCGCTTCGCCGAAAACGAGGAGACCATCGTCACGGCCACCGACTTCGACCGCGAACTGGCCGGCGACCCGCGCAAGGACTTCATCACCATCGATGGCGACAAGGCCATCTACCACAACCACTGGACGGCTGGCGGCAACGACCTGAAATGGGAGATGGTGCACTACGACGTGCAACTCTTCGGCGGCGTGGTGCTGCATCAGGGCAAGATTGCCGAGATGGCCACAGGTGAAGGTAAGACGCTGGTGGCCACGCTGCCCGTGTTCCTCAATGCCCTGACCGGCAACGGCGTACACGTGGTGACGGTGAACGACTATCTGGCCAAGCGTGACTCCGAGTGGATGGGCCCGCTCTATATGTTCCACGGACTCTCCGTCGACTGTATCGACAAGCACCAGCCAAACTCGGCCGCTCGCCGCAAGGCCTATCAGGCAGACATCACTTTCGGCACGAACAACGAATTCGGCTTCGACTATCTGCGCGACAACATGGCCGTATCGCCTTCCGATTTGGTACAGCGCGCCCACAACTACGCCATCGTCGACGAGGTTGACTCGGTGCTGATTGACGATGCCCGTACACCTCTTATTATTAGTGGCCCCGTGCCCAAGGGCGAGGTGCAGATGTTCGAGGAGTATCAGCCGCTGGTGGAGAAACTCTTCGGCGTGCAGCGCCAACTGGCCACACAGTTCCTGGCAGAAGCCAAGCAGAAGATCTCGGAGGGTCAGGAGAAGAACGACAAGAAACTGACAGACGAGGGCTTCCTGGCTCTCTACCGCTCACATAAGTGTCTCCCCAAGAACAAGCCCCTCATCAAGTTCCTGTCGGAAGAGGGCATCAAGGCCGGTATGCTGAAGACGGAGGAGATCTACATGGAGAACAACAACCGCCGCATGCACGAGGTCACCGAGCCTCTCTACTTCGTGGTCGACGAGAAACTGAACTCCTGCGACCTGACCGACAAGGGTACCGCTTGGCTGGCCAACCAGGTGAACGACCCCGAACTGTTCGTGCTGCCCGACATCACGGCTCAACTGTCAGCACTGGAGACAGAGGCAGGGCTGAACGACGAGGAGCGTCTGAACAAGAAAGACGAACTGATGAACCACTACGCCATACAGAGTGAGCGCGTGCACACGCTGCAGCAGTTGCTGAAAGCCTACACGATGTTCAACAAGGATGACGAATACGTAGTCATCGACGGCGAGGTGAAGATCGTCGACGAGCAGACAGGCCGTATCATGGAGGGCCGACGCTGGAGTGACGGCTTACATCAGGCAGTGGAGGCCAAGGAGCACGTGAAGGTGGAAGCCGCCACACAAACCTTTGCCACCATTACCCTGCAGAACTACTTCCGCATGTACCACAAACTGGCAGGTATGACCGGTACGGCCATCACCGAGGCCGGCGAGTTCTGGGACATCTATAAACTGGACGTGGTGGAGATTCCCACCAACAAGCCCATCGCCCGCAACGATATGGATGACCGCGTCTACAAGACGGCACGCGACAAGTATCGCGCCGTCATCGAGGAGGTGGTGAAGATGCGCAAGTCGGGACGCCCCACCCTGATTGGTACCACATCGGTGGAAATCTCGGAATTGCTCTCTCGTATGCTCGACATGTATGTTGATCCCGAAACCGGCAAGCGCGAAGGCATACCCCATCAGGTGCTGAACGCTAAGTTGCACCAGAAGGAGGCCGACATTGTGGCACTCGCCGGACAACAGGACAAAAACGGACTTGGTGCCGTCACCATAGCCACCAATATGGCAGGTCGTGGTACTGATATCAAACTATCACCCGAGGTGAAGGCCGCCGGAGGTCTGGCCATCATCGGCACAGAGCGTCATGAGAGCCGCCGCGTGGATCGTCAGTTGCGCGGTCGTGCCGGCCGTCAGGGTGATCCGGGTTCATCTGTTTTCTATGTCTCACTGGAAGACAAACTGATGCGTCTGTTCGCCAGCGAGCGCATCGCATCGGTGATGGACAAACTGGGCTTCAAGGAGGGTGAGATGATCGAGCACCCCATGATTTCGAAGAGTATCGAGCGCGCCCAGAAGAAGGTCGAGGAGAACAACTTCGGCATCCGTAAGCGCCTGCTGGAATACGACGACGTGATGAACAAGCAGCGCACCGTCATCTACGAGAAGCGCCGCCACGCCCTGATGGGTGAGCGCATCGGTATGGATATAGCCAACACCATCTGGGACCGCGTGTCGACCATCATCGAGCGCAACGACTACCAGGGCTGCAAGGAGGAGTTCCTCCATCTGTTCGCTATGGAAGTGCCCTTCACCGAAGAGCAGTTCCTGAACGGCAAGCCCGACCAGTTGGCCGAAGACTCATTCCAGGCAGCACTGGCCAACTTCAACCGCAAGACGGAGCACATCCGTGAGGTGGCTTGGCCAGTTATCAAGCGCGTATTCGAAGAGCAGGGTCAGATGTATGAGCGCATCATCGTGCCCATCACCGACGGACGCAAGGTCTACAACATCGCCTGCAATCTGCAGGAGGCCTACGAGACGGAGTGCAAGTCGGTGGTCAAGGAGTTTGAGAAGCAGATGCTGCTGCACATCATCGACGAGTCGTGGAAGGAGAACCTGCGCGAACTCGACGAACTGCGCCACTCCGTGCAGAACGCCAGTTATGAGCAGAAAGACCCGCTGCTGATCTTCAAACTGGAGAGTGCCAAGGTCTGGGACAACATGATCAACGAGATGAACAACCGCGCAATGGCCGTTCTCAACCGAGGCTCTATCCCCGAGATGCAGCAGGAGGTGCGCGAAGCCGCTCCCGAGCAGCACACTGACCGCCGCCAGTATACCGAGAACAAGCAGAACCTGCAGGAAGAGCAGATGGTGGATCGCCGACAGCAGGCCGCCGCTCAGCAGGACACCCGTGCCCAGCAGCCGCGTACCCCGATGGTGAAGGACAAACTGCCCGGACGCAATGATCCCTGCCCCTGCGGCAGCGGCAAGAAGTTCAAGAACTGCCACGGACGTGGTTTAGTATAACCTGCCAGAAGCGCATATCATGATCAAGATAGAAAATCTTAGGAAGCAATTCGGTGAAACCATCGCCTGCAATATCCCGTCGTTCACCATCAACGACGGCGATATTCTGGGCCTGGTGGGCAACAACGGTGCCGGCAAGACCACCCTCTTCCGCATGATGCTCGACCTACTGAAGCCTGACGAGGGCCACGTGGAACTGGACGGCATCGATCCCTCAGCATCTGAAGCCTGGAAGCAGGATGTGGGTGCCTATGTGGACGACAGTTTCCTCATCGACTACCTGACGCCAGAGGAATACTTCGCCTTCATCGGAAAGATCAGCAACATCCCCCAGAAGGTCATCGACGAACGACTGCTGCAATACGAACATCTGTCGGGCGGTGAGGTCTTCGGACAGAAGAAACTCATCCGCAACCTCTCGGCTGGCAACAAGCAGAAAGTGGGCATCATATCTGCGCTCATCCGTCTGCCCAAACTGGTGATTCTCGACGAACCTTTCAACTTCCTCGACCCCACCAGCCAAAATGTGCTCAAGCGCACCGTCACCGACTATGCGGCACAAACACGGGCCACAATTATCATCAGCAGCCACAACCTACAGCACACGACAGATATCTCTACGCGCATCGCCCTGATGGAGAAGGGAGAGATCATCCGCGACCTGAGCAATCAGGATTCTGCGGCTAAAGAGGAACTTACCGCCTATTTCGGAGATTAAAAAAGGCCATTAATACGATTTTTTTCAAAAAAGTCAGCAAAAAATTTCCTTATCTGACTGAAAATGAGTAATTTTGCAGTCCGAAACAAGAAGTAAACATAAAAAACATTAAGGAGAAAGCAATATGACCAAGGCTGAAATAGTCAAGACGATAGCCCTACAGACAGGCGTAGCACCCAGAGACGTGTCAGTTGTCGTAGAGGCTTTTATGGAGGAAATCCGCAATAGTCTGGCCGACAACAAAGAGAATGTCTACCTTCGCGGATTCGGAAGTTTCATTGTCAAGCACCGCGCAAAGAAGACGGCCCGCAACATCTCGAAGAACACCACACTGGTGATTGATGCACACGACCTGCCCGCCTTCAAGCCCTGCAAGAGTTTCATCGACCGCATGACGAAAGAGTAAGATCTATACAAATAAGTTAAACAACAAATAATCATTTCATTAAATTATGCCAAACGGAAAAAAGAAGAAGGGCCACAAGATGGCTACTCACAAGCGCAAGAAGAGACTGCGCAAGAATCGTCATAAGAGCAAGTAAGCCCTTTGCCGAAAGAAAAAATGAAAGGAGTGTACCAATGCATAGCGATATGCTTGAGGTGCACCCTTTTCTGTAGTAATTCACCAAACGTCAAGCAAGTAACAAAAGAATGACAAGCGAAGTTATCATCGATGTCCAGCCCAAAGAGATATCCATCGCACTGCTCGAAGACAAGAGCCTGGTGGAATATCAGAACGAACCGCGCGAAACGACTTTCGCCGTGGGCAACATCTACGTGGGCAAGGTTCGCAAACTGATGCCCGGGCTCAACGCTTGCTTCGTCGATGTGGGCTCTGAGAAAGATGCCTTCCTGCACTATCTTGACCTTGGACTTCAATTTGGTTCTTACGAGAAATATCTGAAACAGGTTGCCAGCGACCGGAAGAAACTCTACCCTATCGGGAAAGCCACCGTCCAGCCTACCCTGCCCAAGGAGGGCAGCATACAGAACGTCCTCAAGGTGGGACAGGAGATTCTGGTACAGGTGGTCAAGGAACCCATCAACACCAAAGGGCCGCGCCTGACGTGCGAACTCAGTTTCGCCGGACGCTACATGGTTCTCATACCCTTTGGCGACAAGGTTTCGGTCAGCAGCAAAATCAAGCGCGGCGAAGAGCGCAGCAGACTCAAGCAACTGGTGCAGAGCATGAAGCCGAAGAACTTCGGCGTCATCGTGCGCACGGTGGCCGAAGGAAAACGAGCAGCCGAACTCGATCAGGAGTTGAAGGTGCTGCTCAAGCGGTGGGACGATGCCATCAGCAAATTTCAGAAGACCACCGAGCGGCCTCTGCTGTTGTTTGAAGAGCAGACACGCGCCGTTGCCCTGTTGCGCGACCTCTTCAACCCCACTTACGACGGAATCTACGTGAACGATGCCGAGATTCATCGCCAGATTCACGATTACCTGTCACTTATCGCCCCCGATAAGGTCGAGATCGTGAAACTATAAAACGGCAAGGTTCACATCTTCGACAATTTCAACGTCACGAAGCAGATCAAGTCAGGCTTCGGGAGCACCGTCAACTACAAGCGGGGAGCCTACCTCATCATCGAGCACACCGAAGCCATGCATGTGGTAGACGTCAACAGTGGTACGCGCATCAAGAAAGAAAACGGACAGGAAGCCAATGCCCTGGAGACCAACCTGGGAGCCGCCGACGAACTGGCTCGCCAGTTGCGACTGAGGGACATGGGCGGCATCATTGTCGTTGACTTCATCGACATGAACCTGGCCGAAGACCGCCAACTGCTCTACGAGCGGATGTGCGAGAACATGAAGAAAGACCGTGCCCGCCACAACATCCTGCCACTGAGCAAGTTCGGGCTGATGCAGATCACTCGCCAGCGCGTGCGTCCTGCTATGGACGTGGCCGTCGAGGAGACCTGCCCCACTTGTCACGGCACCGGAAAAATCAAGTCGAGCATCCTGTTCACCGACCAACTCGAAAGCAAAATTGATGTTCTTGTCAACAAGATTGGCATCAAGCGTTTCTCGCTCCACGTCCATCCCTATGTGGCTGCCTATATCAACAAAGGCGTCTTCTCGCTGAAGCGCCGCTGGCAGATGAAGTACGGATTGGGCGTGCGCATCATTCCCAGCCAGAAGATGGCGTTCCTGCAGTACGAGTTCTACGACGCCAACCGGCAGTTCATTGACATGCAGGAGGAAAACGAAGTAAGCAAGTAACAGAAAACCTCAGAAAACAAAGACGGAAGGAAACGCACTACAAGTGTTTCCTTCCGTCTGTTTTTGTCCGAGTCCTGTCCTCACTTCAGGATGACCTTCCGGCTCGTGCCGTCGCTGTAGCGAACGATGTTGATGCCAGGCAGTGCCTCCTCCAGCCGGATGCCGCCTGGAGTGAAGATGCCCGTCACGGTCTTCTGGCCGTCTGCCAGCGCCTCGCCTTCGGCTGCAATTGAACGTATGCCTGTAGAAACGGCTGCTGCCCGGTAGGCTGCCAGTTCATCCTCACTGATGATGATCCACTGCTGAGCGGAGGCCTTGTTGCTGTAGTCGAATGCTACCTGACTGATGGTACCATATCCGCTGGTCTTCAGGGCGTTGGCGCCCATTGCCATATTGCTGTTTCGGCTGCCGTTGTCGAACCAAGTGAACCAATAGCCGTGGGTCTTAAACTTCTGTGTGCCCGTACCGATGGTGATGTCGGTGCGGTCGGGCATCAACTGGAAGCGCTCCGTTGCAGCCGGGGTGCCCGTCACATTCTTCAAGGCCACAATCGAGCCACCGACGTAGTGAGTCAGATACTTACCCGTGGCCGCGTTCTTAAACATATAGTAGCCATCCTTGGCGTTGAACTGTATGTACCAGGCAGCCGAATCGCTGACGGCCTCGTCAAGCAGGTTTTCCTTCCAAGCGATGGCCTCGTCGAGACGCTGATAGATAAGTCCCCTGTTCAAGCCACGCTCCGCATTCTTGTTCATCAGGTAGTACTTTTTCCCTTCATCGAAATTATAGGTATAGCCAGACACGCCGTTCGGGTCGCCGGATGTCGGGCAGAGACCATCGATGAAGAGTCCATGCAGGATGCACATACCGCCAATGTATTGCAGTTCAGAGTGCGTATCCTTATCGGCACCGTTCACCAACCAGTCATAAGTAATCGTAATACTGGAGTTCGTACTTGTACCCCAGCCATGCATATTGTCCCCGGTGAAGAAAGCATCATCACCCTCAAAGTTCTCCAGGAAGCGAAGCACGTCGTTGGCTTCTCTACCCAGCCATCTGCCTCGGGTCGTCTCAGAGCGCGTATCAGCACAGTTGGTCCAACGCCAGTGAGTGCCTACGCCCACGCCGTGTCCCGTCTCATGAAGAACGGTGCCGATGGCCTGATTTCCAGGATTAGGACCGATTCGCATCCATCCGCCATAAGAGCAATCGGCAGTGGGTGTGCCGGATCCATAGTGCCCGCTCAGAACAAAGCCCTGAATGCCCGTCCACTCGTTGAAATAGTCGATGGTCTGCCTTATAGCCTCACGACAGCGCGAATTGGCAGCCTCATCAGGTGCGCCGTTGTCCCATGTCCCAGAACATGTGCCCTTGGGATGGGTCACAATCTTCACCTCATCACCATAGGCCACCGTGTAGGTTTTGTTCATCACGTAGGGACGCAGGTAATAGACCGATGCCGGCTGCAGCCCTGTGACGTGGAAGATGTATCCTTTCTGCGAGAACGACTTGGTAGAGCGGTTGTCAAGCACCGTAGGATCATGCTCCGTGCTCCAGCAGACGCCACGCTCCAGAATATTTCCTCCCGTCATCGAGGCACGCATCAGAGCCTGGGTTGCTCCAGTCAGTACGTAGTGGTTGGTGGCGGTCACGGCAGGAGCCACGCCCGCACCCGGTGTGGCATTAGCCAGATTGAAAGCCAACAACGCTTTGTCGAGTGCATCAGATTCTGCGGCCAGATCCTGCGACGATGCCTCAGCGTTTTGGGCAAGGGCTTTGGCCTTGTCAAGTTCAGCCTTCAGTGCCGATGCTCCTTCTTTGTCAGCATCATAGTATTTCTCCACTTCCTCAATATGAACGATAAACGCCTGATATTCAGCAATCGATGATTGCGCTGTGGTAATGGCAGACTGCAAATCCTTGACTGCCGCCTGAATGTCAGCACCGTCCGATTCCACAGTGATAAGTTGAGCAGCACTGATGGCAGTCTGCAACGCAGACGCAGCGGTAGCCGACATCATACTCGACTGCAGGGCCTCAGCCTTAGCCAATATGCGATTCAGTTCTGCCACCACAGCCTCGGCATCCAACTCACCTATCAGGTAAAGACGGAAATTATCCACGGCAATCCAGTTACCTGCTGCCCCTTCTGCCACAAATCCGATCTTTGCCTCGCCGGCAATACTACTGAACTTCACCGAGTAGTCGTTAGGAGTATATACAGGTTCCTGCTGATCATCGACAAAGATATAGGCACCTGTGCATTTCTGGGATGTGGAACTCTGATTCAGGTTCTGCGCACCCACCGTCAATTTGTAGATACCGTTAGGCAGGTTCTTCAGCGTCTGCTTGATACTGGCATCACCCACCTTGTTACCTTGGCTAACCCACTTCTCCATATAGTAGGCTCCTGCTTTCTTGGTAAAAGACGTATTTCCCTGACTTTGCAGGTTGACATTCGTCCATCCGTTGGTGCTGTTCTCGAAACTCGGATTCGTGATATATTCAGTCTTGTCCAGCGGATTCTCCTCACTCACATTCTGTTGGCGATAAACCTCGATGGCTTTCTTCAGGGCCTGTATGGCCTTCAGTACGGCAATCATATCGGCATCACCATTCTCTATGACGCCTTGCGCTGCTTCGATGGCAGTTTTAAGTGCAACGGCGTCATTGCCAGTACCATCGCCATAGTATTTTTGGGCAGAAGCGATGACCGCACTGAGTTCTGACTTGTCGACGGCCATATTCTGTCCCAGCAACTGAACATAGTCCACCACCAGTTTGGCCGAGTTATCCGAACCGTTCGGAGCGGCCTTCATTCCAAATTGAATCTTGCCTTGCGTGGTTTTTGTCAACGTGAAGGTAATCTGGTCGAGTGTCCAACTCTTTGCAGGATAACTGCTGACTGTGGACCTGACCGATGTTCCGCTGGAAGGAATCCACGCCACCTGCGACGTGGCGGCAGTGACAATGCTTCCATTATAAGTAGGCACCTTCACAGTATAGGTACCCGCAGGCAAAGTCACAGTCTGATAGAAGACAAAAGTCTGCTCCCATCCTGTGGATATAGCCAGTCCGCCACCAGCCTCGCCATCATACCCTGCGGCAGGCACTACGGCAGTGTTGAACACGCCCTTGAACCCAAACTCGTAGGTTCCCACGACGGTATAGTTGGCACTTAGGTTGGCTGTCCAGCCATCCACAGACTTTAACTCCTGCCCCACATTGTTTGATTGTGCGGCCGTGTAGTCGAAATGGGTGTCGAACCACGCATTTTCTAAATAGTAGTCGGTGATGTCCGTCTGTGCAAAGCCATAGACCACCATCAGTAGCATTAAGCAAGTCAGTAATTTCCTCATTTTTGTAAATTGGTTATAGTCAGGGCACAAAGGTAGTAAACTTTATCTAATTCACAAAACTATTATCTGTAATTCTTTTGCCGTTTCACTCTTTTTTCGTACCTTTGCCACAGAAAAAACAATCTGAAAGCAAAACTTATGGTGTTAACGATACTGAAAGTCGTGTTCTGGCTCTGCCTGCTGTTAGTGGTCTACACCTACGTAGGCTATGGTGCCGTGCTGTACCTGATACTGAAAGTGAAGCGTGCCTTCTGGCGGCGCGAGCCCTCCCCCATCCTGCCGCTGGACGAGGACCTGCTGCCAGACGTGACGCTGATGATCTGCGCCTACAACGAGGCCGACATCATCGAGGAGAAGATGGCCAACATCCGCGCCCTGAATTATCCCAAGGAGCGGCTCTGCGTGATGTGGGTGACTGACGGCAGCAATGACCGCAGCAACGAGTTGCTCAGCGCCTACCCCGAGGTGACGCTGGTCTTCTCGCCCGAGCGTCGCGGCAAAGCCGCCGCCATGCAGCACGGCCTGCAGGAGAACCGGGCGGAGTACGTCATCTTCACCGATGCCAACACGATGCTCAATGCCGACGCCATACGCGAGATAGTGAGGGAGTTCATGCGCGAAAACGTCAGTTGTGTGTCCGGCGAGAAGCGTGTGGCCGCACGCCACGAGGGTCAGGCGGCTGCCGAGGGCGAGGGCATCTACTGGCGTTACGAGAGCACGCTGAAGCGCTGGGACAGCGAACTCTATTCGGCTATGGGTGCCGCAGGCGAACTCTTCGCCGTGCGCATGAGCCACTACCGCCCCGCGCCCAGCAATGCGCTGCTGGATGACTTCATGATTTCGATGCTCATCCTGAAGGACGGCCACCGTATCGCCTACACCAGCGAGGCCTACGCTATGGAATACGGCTCAGCCAACATGCAAGAGGAGTCGAAGCGCAAGCGCCGCATCGCCGCAGGCGGACTGCAGAGTATCTGGTGGCTGCGCTCGCTGATGAATCCGCTACAACACCCGAAGGTGGCTTTCCAGTTCATTTCCCACCGCGTGTTGCGCTGGAGCATCACGCCCCTGGCACTGGTGGCCCTCATCCCGCTCAACCTGCTGCTCGTCCTGCTGGGCGGCGGCTGGCTCTATGTCATCATCCTGCTGCTGCAGGCCCTCTTCTATGCTCTGGCCATAGTGGGCGCGGTGCTCAACTTGATTGGACACAAAAACAAGTGGCTGAACATACCCGCATACTTCCTTTTCATGAATATCAACGTGTTCATCGGTGTGCCCTATCTGCTGTCACACAGCACGAGCGGCAAGTGGGAAAAGGCCAAAAGAGGATAAAAAATGGACAAAATGTGCATTTTTTCTCAAAAAAGTTTGTTAATTTCGGAAATATTATTTACTTTTGCACCTGATTGGAATTCCTAAATAGTTATGAATCAGGACGAGAAAGAATATCTGTTCCAGAAACTCGCCGATGTTAACCACCGGCTCAACGAGGCCAACGCCCAGTTGGAGCAGGCCCAGAAGAAACTGAAGGAGTACGAGGAAAAGGCTGCCAAGGCCGAGAAGGCCAGCCAGATGAAATCCTTGTTCCTGGCCAATATGTCGCACGAGATACGCACGCCGCTCAACGCCATTGAGGGCTTTTCTCGCGTGATGGTAGAGACCGACTCGCAGGAGGAGCGTCTCAACTACATGGAAATCATCGAGAGCAACAATAACCGACTGCTGAGCCTGGTCAACGAGATACTCGACCTCTCACGCGTGGAATCGGGCGAAATCGTCATCAAGAAGAACCCCACGGACTTGAACCACCTGATGAACAGCATCAAGCAACTCTTCAAGTTCCGCTGCCCCGAGACCGTCACGCTGCTCTGGGAGAAGCCTGACATGCACATCATGATGACTACTGACGAGAACCGCCTGACGCAGGTGTTCTCCAACCTCATCTCCAATGCACTGAAGCACACCCAGCGCGGCACCATCAGTTACGGCTACCGCCTGATCAACGACAGCCAGGAGATAGAGTTCTACTGCTCCGACACCGGCTCGGGCATCGACCCCAACTTCATCGACCACATCTTCGACACCTACGCCTCTCAGGACGCCGAGCAGCAGCGCGGCTTCGGACTGGGCCTGGCCCTGTGTCGCATCATCGTGGAAAAGATGGGAGGCACCATCGGCGTGAAGTCGCAACTGGGCCAGGGCTCCACCTTCACATTCACCCTGCCCTTCAGCGGCACCATTGGCGGCAAGGCTGTCAACGCCCACTCGGCCGCACAGAACCTGCGTACGCTTCGCGTGGACACCATACCCGATGCCAAGACCATGAAGACCGTGCTCGTGGCCGAGGATGAGGAGAGCAACTTCGAATTGGTGCGCATCGTGCTGCAGAAGCGCTACAACCTGCTGCGCGCCCACAACGGCATAGAGGCCGTGATGATGAACGAGGAGGAGAAGCCCGACCTCATACTGATGGACATCCGTATGCCGGGCATGACCGGACTCGATGCCACACGCATCATCAAGGAGGTAAACCCCGAGACGCCCATTATAGCCCTGAGCGCCTTCGCCTTCGATGAGAACATACGCGAGGCCAAGGCCGCCGGATGCGACGAGTTCCTGGCCAAGCCCTTCAAGGTGGAAGACCTCATAGAGACCATCGATCGATACATCGGACAATAACCATAACACATCTATTTACAGACACTTACGACACATGGGCAAGAAAGCCATATTCAAGTATATCTCGTTCATGCTTTTGGTCATCAGCGCGCTGCTGGCCGTGTTCACCATGTTTGGCCTCTTCGGAGGCGCAGCCAACCCCGCCACCGGCACGGCACTGGCCATGCTCGTCTACGTGCTGCCCTTCCTGCTGCTGGGCAACGTCATCATGCTCATCTACTGGCTGGTGCGCCGCCGCTGGGTGTGGCTCTGCATACCCGTAGTGCCCCTGCTCTTCGGCATTCACTACGTGGGCTCCATCTACCAGACAGGTCTCTTCAGCAAGGCCTCCGGTGGTGCGGGCCTGAAGATTGCCACCTACAACGTGGAGTTGTTCGGCCGCGAGATCACCGGCTTCAAGGCTGAGGACATTCTCACCGAGATGAAGAAACAGGGCGTAGACATACTCTGCATGCAGGAGTACCAAGAGGAGAGCGGCAACAAAATGAACTCCGAATCCTATAAGACCTACTTCCCCTACATGGCCACGGGCCGCAAGGACATGGTCATCTACAGCCGCTACCCCCTGGGCGACTCTGAGGTCATCGACTTCGGCAACACCAACAATAGCGGTATGTGGGCCGACGTCAACGTGAACGGACGCCGCATGCGCATCTTCAACGTACATCTGGAGACCACCGGCTTCAACCGCACACTCCATCAGGCTGCCAAGCGGCAAATGGCAGGCGGCAACGTGGAGGAGAACGCACTGGTGCGCGCCGTCTACGGCAACTACACCCGCGGCATGGCCATCCGTGCCCAGCAGGCCGACCAGGTGGCCCGCTTAGTGAATCAGGCTGAGATACCCGTCATACTGTGCGGCGACTTCAACGATGTGCCCTACTCCTATGTCTACCACACCATGAAGGGCGACCTGGTGGACGGCTTCCGCGAGTGCGGACGGGGATTCATGCACACCATGCGCGGACGCAAATTCAAGGTACGCATCGACTACATCTTCCACTCCGAAGAACTGCAGGGCGAGAACTACTACCGCGAAGACCTGACCTACAGCGACCACTATCCCGTCTTCATGAAGATAGCCCTATAGCGAGAGCGAGGGGGCAGCAAACCGATAAACACACTGACACTATGGAACAGCAACAGCAGATCATCGGACTGGCCAGCGACCACGCAGGCTTCCAGTTGAAACAATTCGTCAAGCAGTATCTCGAGGAGAAAGGCATGGCCTACCACGACTACGGCACCTACACCGAGGACTCGTGCGACTACAGCGACTTCGGCCATGCACTGGCCCGCGGCATCGAGCAGGGCGAGGTGTACCCCGGCATTGCCATCTGTGGCAGCGGCGAGGGCATCAACATGACGCTCAACAAGCACCAGCAGATACGTGCCGGCCTGTGCTGGATTCCCGAGATTGCCCACCTTATCCGCCAGCACAACAATGCCAACGTGCTGGTCATGCCCGGCCGCTTCATCGATAACGAGATGGCCCGCCGCATCATGGACGAGTTCTTCCAGACCGACTTCGAGGGCGGACGCCACCAGAAGCGCATCGACAAGATTCCCGTCTGACCCCTCAGCCGCCCCTATCCATCGCTTAGACGATGGGCGGAAATCATAGCGTTTGCAACTTCACACCTATCGACAAGCCGAGGATGTCCTTCAGCGGCATACTGCTTTCCTGGAATTTGGTACGGATATAGAGGTCGCAGGAACTGACTTCGTAGAACAGCGCGATGCTTTTGGCATACTTACGCCGATTGCGGGGAATATTCCATGTGATACGCTGACCCAAGGCCACGTTCAGGCGGAACTTCGTGGACATAAACTCATAGTACTTGTCTGGATAGCGGCTGGGCTGACTTCTCCAGAACTCATGACCATAGACGGTGTTCAGATAGACGCTGGCGGTGAGCGGGCTTAGCGTCCAGCCGCGTTTCAGAATGTTTGCCCCCGCTTCGTGTGGCCCTGTTATGGGCAGGTTCCAGGGAATGTAGTTCTCCTTCAGCGTCATTGTCAGTTTGCCGCGTGCACTCTGGTGCGTGGGGATATAGCCCCAGAGCAGGTACGTCTCCCAGTGCCGGTGGCCATAGCCCCATCCGATACCCGCAGAGAGGACACCCATGTTGCCGGCATTCTGAACGACGAACTGATTAGGAATGAGCGAGGCCCACTGGCGCTGACGCCATTCCACATAATGCCTGAAGGTGGCGCTCTCCTGATTGACAACGTCAGTGCTGTCTTGTGCAATGGCAACGACCGCCTGCATCAACAGACCAATGCTAATAACGAATCTGTTCCATTTCATAGCCGTCAGGGGTTAAAGTCATGATACGATAGTTGCGATGCTTGGCGCAGTCGATGCCGTAGAAGATGAGGTCGTCATCATAGATGGCACTGACCTTGTCATTGTGATTGTGACCATAGACGCAGCACATCAACCCAGGGAAGAAGTCGAGGTAGCGACGGAATGCCTTGCACACATTATTGTTAAACTGGTCACTGTAGGGCGGTGCATGCATCACCAACACAGTACGATCGAAACGGTCAGAGTCCTTCGCCATCTCTTCCTCCATGAAGTCGAAGTTGGGCACTGCTGCCATATAGTCGTATTCCGTGGCATTGGTATTCAGGCAAACGAACTTCACACGGGAGACGATAAACGAGAAGTCCATCTTGCCATACATCACGCCATACGCCTGGTCACCGGTACCGAGGAAGTCGTGATTTCCGATCAGTGCCACAAACGGCACGTGCAAACCATTCAGTATGTCACGCGACCATTCAAATTCCTTGGCCGTCCCCGTATCCGTCAGGTCACCGCAATGCACGACGAAATCGACGTTTCTCCGGTTCACGTCCGCCACCTCGTCCCGTGCATCCGAATGCCACAGATGCGTGTCGCTGATGAAAGCCACCCGCAGCGTATCCTTGTCAGCAAAGGCGGTCTCTACCTTTGCAATGTTCTTGGCGTTGATGCCTTTATCTCCTTTGATATTCACGTCGTAGGGATGTGTCTGGAAGACATCATCGCACGACGCAAGGAGCAATGCCAATAGCGGCAGTAGTATTCTCTGTTTCATGTCTTGTCGTTCATCTTTTTTAAGCATACAAAGTTAATATTTTTCCTTGAAACAACAAAAAAAATAAGGGAAGAAATGTTTGTTGCGGGGATGTCAACTAAAAACTCTCAGAAAACTCTCAAAAACTGCGCAGAAAATCCTAAGAACCCACTAAAGTAGCGGTCAGAAGGCCAAAACTCTACATAAAACTCTCAAAAACTGCGCAGCGGTGGAAGATTACTTCTGCCGCTGCGTCTTTTTTCGTACCTTTGCAACAAGACGGAGGGCCCCCGTCGGAGTGTATTCATTAACAAAGTACGACAATGGCAAAGAAGAAGCGAGCAGCCCGCAGCCGGCGGCAAGGCGCGGGAGCACAAGGAGAGTTTATGAAGGAACAGGTAACAGATGGAACAGATGTATTCTGAAAAATCCCTCCCGCGTACCGTGCGCGCCTACGCGGTACGCGGGAAGAAAATCCTTAAAAACATCTGTTACATCTGTTCATCTGTTACAATCACCAAAGAAGAAAAGAAATGTAGTACCTTTGTAATCGAAAGGCAGCGGTCTGGCAAGATGCGTCATCTACGGGTGCTCCGAGCGTCATCTTCGGCACAAAACGATGGCACTTTAGGGAGTAAAGTATGGCACTTTAGGGGGGTAAAATGCCATCGGAACGGCCCCTACTTCCTATCGCTTCGACCCCAAGACAGCACTCCTGCCCCTGCTACAGACCGGTGACGGAGTACGCGGACCTGCAGCCGAAGTGAACGAGGGAAATGCCATCAAAGATGGCGAACTTCCTCCGTCTCGGCAAAAAAAAGAATGAATTCTTTTGTTTTGCTCTCGACTTTTCGTAACTTTGCAGTCAAACACAACGGAGTTATGGAAAAGAACATCATCGCACAACTGATTGCAAAGGGCCTCAATATTGCGGTTGAGGCAGTAGGAAACACACTCTCGCTGCTGGACGAGGGCTGCACCATTCCCTTCATATCACGCTACCGCAAGGAGCGCACAGGAGCACTGGACGAGGTGCAGATAGCCGCCATCAGTGACGAGTATGAACGACTGAAGGACATAGACAAGCGCAAGCAGACCATCGTGAAGACCATCAACGAGCAGGGCAAGATGACCCCCGAACTGCAGAAGCGCATCGGCGACTGCTGGGACGCCACTGAACTGGAGGACATCTACCTGCCCTACAAGCCGCGCCGACGCACGCGCGCACAGGTGGCCCGCGAGCAGGGGCTGGAGCCGCTGGCACAGATACTGCTGAAGCAGCGCGCCCGCGACCCTGAGGAGGCCGCCCGCCCCTTCCTGACGGGTGACATTGCGACTGCCGAGCAGGCCCTGAAAGGGGCGCAGGACATCATAGCCGAAACCGTCAGCGAGAACGAGGAGAGCCGACAGCGCATCAGGGGCTACTTCCGACGCACGGGCATCATCACGTCGAAGGTGGTGAAGGCCAAGGCCGACACCGACGAGGCCGCCAAATACAGCGACTACTTCGACTGGCAGGAGCCGCTGCGCCGCTGCTCGAGCCACCGTATGCTGGCCATGCGCCGGGGCGAGGCCGAGGGCATTCTGCGGCTGAGCATCGACCCGATAGACGACCAAGAATGCATCGACCGCCTGAACCGCCACTACGTCTACGGACAGACACCCTGCGGCCGGCTGGTGGCTGAGGCCGTGGAGGACGGCTACAAGCGGCTGCTGAAGCCCCAAATAGAGACCGAGTTCTTCGCCCAGAGCAAGGAGCAGGCCGACACCGAGGCCATCCGCGTCTTTGCCGAGAACCTGCGGCAGTTGCTGCTGGGCGCCCCGCTGGGCCAGAAGCGCGTGATGGGCGTAGACCCTGGCTTCCGCACGGGCTGCAAGGTGGTGTGTCTGGACGCGCAGGGCAACCTGCTGCACCACGAGGCCATCTTCCCCCACCCGCCCGTGAACAAGCGTATGCAGGCCACCATACACATGCAGCAGATGGTGGAGCAGTACCACATAGAGGCCATCGCCATAGGCAACGGCACCGCCAGCCGCGAGACACGGGAGTTTGTGGAGGAGGCCCTGGGCAAGCAAAAGCCCCAGATATTCGTGGTCAGCGAGGACGGCGCGTCGGTCTATTCGGCTTCACGGGTGGCCCGCGAGGAGTTCCCCGACGAGGACGTCACCGTGCGCGGAGCCGTCTCGATAGGCCGCCGACTGATGGACCCGCTGGCCGAACTGGTGAAGATTGACCCGAAGAGCATCGGCGTGGGCCAGTATCAGCACGACGTAGACCAGGCGCGACTGAAGCACCAACTGGATCAGACGGTGGAGAGTTGCGTCAACCAGGTGGGCGTCAACCTGAACACGGCCTCCAGCCACCTGCTGCAGTACGTCAGCGGACTGGGTCCCACGCTGGCTAAGAACATTGTGGACTACCGCCGCGAGCACGGCGCATTCACCTCGCGCGACCAGTTGAAGAAAGTGCCGCGGCTGGGCCCATCGGCCTATCAGCAGTGTGCCGGATTCCTGCGCATTCCGGGAGCCGCTAATCCGCTGGACAACAGTGCCGTGCACCCCGAGAGTTACGCCATCGTGGAGCAGATGGCCCGCGACCAGCAGTGCACCGTGCAGGCGCTCATCGACCAGCGCGACATCCGTTCGCGCATAGAAATAAAGAGGTATGCCACGGCCGAAGTGGGGCTGCCCACCCTGACCGACATCATGCACGAACTGGAGAAGCCCGGGCGCGACCCACGCGAGCAGTTGGAGGAGTTTGAGTTCGACAGCCGCGTGCAGACCATCGACGACCTGGAGGAGGGCATGGTGCTGCCCGGCATCGTGACCAACATCACCAACTTCGGTGCCTTCGTTGACGTGGGCGTCCATCAGGACGGACTGGTGCACATCTCGCAGATGGCCAACCGGCGCATTGCCCACCCCACCGACATGGTCAAACTGCATCAGCACGTGACGGTAAAGGTGCTGGAGATTGACCATCGCCGCCACCGCATATCCCTCACGATGAAGGTATAGAATTACTCAAAGAAAAAGATTCAGCAGCGGCAGCGCCAGGGCCGAGATGCCCCAGGCCAGGGCCGTGGTGTAGAGTGCCGAGACGAGGGCCCACCGCCAGGATCCGGACTCGTTCTTGATGGCTATGATCGTGGCCAGGCAGGGGAAGTAGATCAGCACGAAGAGCAGATAGGCATAGGCCGTGGCCGGCGTGATGCCGTCGGCCTGCATCTGCTGCTGCAGGCGGGTGTACTTCTGGCTGTCCTCGCCCTCGGCGAAACTGTCATCGTCGCCGAAACTGTCGTCGCCACTATAGAGCACGCCGATGGTGCTGGCCACAATTTCCTTGGCACCCACGCCGGCAATGAGGCTCACGTCGAGTTTCCAGTTGAAACCCTGCGGAGCGAACACCGGCTCTACGGCCTTGCCCATCCGCCCGATGTAGGACTGCTTCTGCTGTTGCTGGGGGGTGAGACTGTCGTCGTGAGGGAAGTAGCCCAGGGCCCATACGATGATGCTGGCCACGAGGATGATGCCGCCCATCTTCTTCAGATACTCCTTGCACTTCTCCCACGTGTGGCGGAAGATGGCCTTGGCCGTCGGCCAGCGGTAAGGGGGCAGTTCCATCACGAAGGGGGTGTCCTCGCCCTTGATGACAAAGGTGGCCAGCACCTTGCTGATGATGACGGCCAACACGATGCCGATGGCATAGAGGGAGAGCATGATCCACGAGCGGTACTGGGCCGCAAAGAAGGTGCCGATGATCATGATGTAGATGGGCAGGCGGGCCGAGCACGACATGAGGGGCAGGATCATCATCGTGATGATGCGCGAGCGGCGGCTCTCGATGGTACGCGTGGCCATGACGGCCGGCACATTGCAGCCGAAGCCCATGACGAGGGGGATGAACGACTTGCCGTGCAGCCCCATCTTGTGCATCAGGCGATCCATGATGAAAGCCGCGCGGGCCATGTAGCCGGAGTCCTCCATCAGCGAGATGAAGCAGTAGAGAATGAGAATCTGCGGCAGGAAGACGATGACACTGCCCACGCCGCCTATGACGCCGTCGACGAGCATGGAGCGCAGCGGCCCCTCGGGTAGGGTCTGGCCCACCCAGTCGCCCAGCCAGCCCACCAGCATCTCAATCCAGTCCATGGGGTACTGGCCCAGGGCGAAGGTGGTCTGGAACATTACGAAGAGGATGGCGAAGAAGATGGGGAAGCCCCATATCTTGTGGGAGAGGATGCGGTCGATGACGTGGGTGGTGCGATAGGTGTCTTCCTTCGTGCCTGTCTTGTATCGGGCCTCCTTCAGCGCACCGTTGATGAAGCCGTACTTGGCGTCCATGATGGCCGTCTCAGAGTCGCTGCCCGTCTCCTCCTGCACGCGGGCATCGGCCATGTCGCGGGCCAGCAACAGTTGCTTGCGCTGGGCCGACTTGTGCTCCTCGGTCATGTGCTGGCCCACGTACTGCAGCACATGACTGTCGTGCTCCAGCAGTTTGATGGCCAGATAGCGCGTAGAATAGCGCTGGCGGATATGCTCGTCGGCCTTCAAGTACTGCTGAATGTGGCTGATGCCCTGCTCTATCTCGTGGCCGTAGTTGATGTGCAGATGGCGCGTGGCCCCCTGCTTGCCCTCGTAGACCTGGATGACAGCCCGGAAGAGATCCTTGACGCCCAGGCCCGTCTTGAACGAGGTGGGAATCATGGGCATGCCGAAGAGCGACGACAGCGTGGCGATGTCCACCGAGTCGCCGCGGCGCTCAAACTCGTCGTACATGTTCAGGGCACACACCGTGCGCAGGTTCATGTCCACCAGTTGGGTGGTCAGGTAGAGATTGCGCTCCAGATTGCTGGCATCCACCACGTTGATCACCACATCGGGCATCTGCGTGGCCAGATGCTGGCGCACGTAGAGTTCCTCGGGCGAATAGCAGGAGAGCGAGTAGGTGCCGGGCAGGTCGGTGAGCAGAAACTCATAGCCGAACATCTCGGCATGGGCCTCGGTGGCATCGACGGTAACGCCCGAATAGTTGCCCACGTGGGCATGGGCCCCCGAGGCATAGTTGAAGAGCGACGTCTTGCCGCAATTAGGATTACCGATGAGGGCCACATTGATGGTGCGGCGTTCACGCAGGGCCACGTGCTGCAGAAAGTCATCCTCGTGTCCCTGACGTATCTTGTACTCCGGAAGCGCCTCGGCCTGACTATCCGACACGACCTCTATCTGCTCAGCCTCCTGATGGCGCAGCGAGACCTCGTAGCCCATCAGTTTGTATTTCACAGGGTCCTGCAGCGGGGCATTGAGAAGCACCTCCACAGTCTTGCCTTTCACAAAGCCCATCTCGATGATGCGCTTGCGGAAGCCTCCGTGGCCGAGCACCTTGACGATGACGCCACGCTCGCCAGTCTTTAGGTCGGATAGTTTCATAGTGTGTGCAAAGTTACGACTTTTTCGCAAAAGCCGCAATACCTAAAAATGATGATTACGCGATGTGCGGGGCTACAATCAGATGCTCAGTTCGTCGAGCACCTTGATGAGTTTCTTGTTGAAGGGCTTGTCGGTGCGGATGCACTCGGAGAACGGCACATAGACCACCTCGTTGTTGCGTATGCCGACCATCACGTTACGCTGCCCCTGCTTGATGGCCTCGATGGCCCCCACACCGGTGCGGCTGGCCAGGATGCGGTCGTGAGCCGAGGGCGAACCGCCGCGCTGCAGATGGCCCAGGATGGAGACGCGCACGTCGAACTCGGGGAACTCCTTCTTCACGCGGTCGGCATAGTAGAGGGCGCCGCACTTGGGACTCTCCGACACGATGACGATGCACGACTTCTTCGACTTGCGGATGCCGCGGGCCATGAAGTGGGCCAACTGGTCCTCCTCCATCATCTCCTCGGGAATGATGGCGGCCTCGGCACCGCAGGCGATGGCCGAGTTCTGAGCCAGGAAGCCGGCGTCGCGGCCCATCACCTCGACAAAGAAGATGCGCTCGTGCGAGTTGGCCGTGTCGCGGATGCGGTCCACGCACTCCATGATGGTGTTCATCGTGGTGTCATAGCCGATGGTCGAGTCGGTACCGAAGAGGTCGTTGTCAATGGTGCCGGGCAGACCGATGACGGGGAAGTCGAACTCCATGCCGAAGTTGCGCGCACCGGTCAGCGAGCCGTTGCCGCCGATGACCACCAGGGCATCGATCTCCTCCTTCTGACAGGTCTCGTAGGCCTTCTGCATACCCTCCAAGGTCATAAACTCCTTCGAGCGGGCCGTCTTCAGGATGGTGCCGCCACGGGTGATGATGCCTGAGACATTCTCGGTGGTGAACTGCTTCACCTCGCCCTTGATGAGTCCGTCGTAGCCGCGGTAGATGCCCTTGATATTGAAACCATTATAAATACCCGCACGCGTGACGGCACGGATGGCTGCATTCATGCCGGGAGCATCGCCTCCGGAGGTCAGAATGCCAATCGTCTTAATCTTCGCCATAGAGTGTTATGATTTAAAGTTAATTTGTTTTTTCAGGAGATGAAGAATATCTCGGCCCACAGGATGAGCAGCCCAACCAGCCAGCCGACGAGCACCTTGAGCGTGACATTGCGGAAGTACCACCCCAGATGGATGTGCTCCATCTTCATGAGGGCCATGCCGCTGGCACTGCCCACGGAGAGCAGACAGCCGCCCACGGCCGTGCAATAGGCAATGACCTTCCAGTAGGCACCGTTCTGGGCATAGTCGCCTGCGCTCCAGACGTCGTAGAGCGAGATGTCGCTCACAGCAATGGTGAACGAGTCGACCAGTGCGCTGAGCAGTCCGGAGAGGATGCCGACGATCCACAGGTTGTCGATGGTAGAGTCCACCCAGTCGGCCACATCGGTCAGCACGCCCGTCTCGGCTATGACGCCGATGCCCAGCATGATGCCCATCACGAAGAGCATCTGCTGATAGGACTCATACTGGATGGCGCGCGGCACGCTGCGACGCGACATCTGGTCGCTGTCCATCAACTTGCGGTTGAAGGCCTCGTTGACCACCCACAGCACACCCAGCACCACCAGCGCACCCAGGAAGGCGGGCAGACGCGTGATGCTGAGGAACGTAGGCACAAACCACAGGCCGCCCAGGGCCACGATGAGCATCAGTATGCGCTGCCAGCGGTTCAGGCGGGTGTCGTCGCCGCGATAGGGCGCCATGGTCCACTCGATGTCGAGCCGCGAGGGCAACTGGCGGTTGATGAAGACGGTGGGCACGACCCAGGCCGCAATGGCGGGCAGGGCTAGATAGGATGAGAAATTGGTGGCCGTGACGGCCTCGTTGCCCCAGAGGATGAGTCCCGTGGGGTCGCCAATCACCGTGAAACAGCCGCCGCACGTGGCCGCCAGCATGATGGCAGAGCCGATAAGCATACGCTGCGGACGGCTCTTCACGATGTCGCGCATGATGATGAGCATGACGGTGGTCGTGGTCAGGTTGTCGAGATTGGCTGAGAGGATGAAGGTGGCCAGGGTGATGGTCCACAGCATACGCTTGGAGTTGCGCGTGCGAATCCACTCGCGGATGAAGTCGAAGCATCCGTTGTTGTTGAGAATCTCGATGATTGCCATCGTGGCCAGCAGATACATCACCACGGCAGCCGCCTTGCCCACATACTTGAGGAAGATGCTGTCGTAGATGAAGTTCTTCACGTTCTGGCTGCTGGCTTCCGTATCGCCCAGGAACTCAGCGTAGGCACCCGGATGCAAGGCCATCACGAAGTCGGTGCCCCAGCAGATGTACACCACCCATCCGATGGCGGCCAGGAAGATGGCGATGGCGCTCTTGTTGACGCCCGTCAGGTGTCCCGTCGCAATCAGCAGGTAACTGAGTATCAGCAGCAATACGATGATCAGCGTCATGTGTGTGTCAGCCTATCGCATTATTTCGTCTTGGTCGTATCGACAGGAGCGGCATCCTTCTTGTAGCGGCGGTTCATGCCGTTGATGACGTCCTGGGTGATGTCGTAGCGCTTGTCGGCCTGCAGGATGGCAGCCTTGTTGACAATCAGGTCGTACTTCTTGTCGGCATTATAGTCGGCCAGGAAGTGGTCGAGGCTGTCCTGGAAGGCCTGCAGGAACTTGGCCTGCTCGTTGGCCAGTTCGGTCTCAAGACGCTGCTGCAGGGCCATCAGGTTGTTCTGCTCACGCTGAAGGGCAGCCTGGGCACTCTCGGCCTGCTCGCGGCTGGTGAAGCCGTTGTTCTGCAGTTTCTGCTGGAAGTTGGCCACGTTGCGCTCCAACTGCTGGCTCTTGGTCTGAATGGTGTTGCGGGCGTTGGTTCCCTTCTTCTCCAGTTCGAGCGAGGTCTCCTTGGCAAACTCATACTGAGCGGTCAGCGAGTCAATCTCGATGTAGGCGATACGCATACCACCGGTCTGACCGTCGGATGCCACTGAAGGCTCGTCCATCTGGGGCGTTGAGTTGTTGCACGAAGTCATCACGGCTGCCAGGGCAGCAACGGACAGGAGAGTCAAAATGTTCTTTTTCATTTCTTTTCTTGGTTATTATTGATTGTTTAATTGGTTCGTTCGCTCACCGCCAGACGATTGCTTCGTCTCATCTCGCGGTCCTGGTCCATCACGCAGTGGATGTCGCGCTCACGCATCGCCGCAGAGTCATGAATATGCTGCGAAGAGAAGCGTCCATTCTTGCGAAAAACCAGTTTTATGCACAAAAATGCCATCGAGATAGCAATTATTAACGTGCTGATGACGATTATTTCAACCATTTTTATTACTTTTGCGGGTGCAAAGATAACAATTAAATATTAAACATTAAACATTAAAACATTAAAAATGAATAAAAGTGACCTAAAACCTGCCTCAGTGTTCGAGCAGTTTGCAAAGATTAACCAAATTCCGCGCCCTTCGAAGCGTGAGGAGAAGATGATAGACTATCTGCGCCAGTGGGGCAAGAGCCACGGCCTGAAGACCAAAGTGGACGAGACGGGCAACGTGCTCATACGCAAGCCGGCCACGCCAGGCTACGAGAACCGCAAGACGGTGATCCTGCAGAGCCACATGGACATGGTGTGCGACAAACTGGTCGACGTGGACTTCGACTTTGATCGCGATGCCATCCAGACCTACGTGGACGGCGAGTGGCTGCGCGCCAAGGGCACCACGCTGGGTGCCGACGACGGCATCGGCTGTGCCATCGAACTGGCCATCCTCGAGGCCGACGACATCGAGCACGGGCCGCTGGAGTGCGTCTTCACCCGCGACGAGGAGACCGGTCTGACCGGTGCCGAGGGCATGAAGCCCGGATTCATGACGGGCGACTACCTGATCAACCTGGACTCGGAGGACGAGGGCGAGATGTTCGTCTCGTGTGCCGGCGGCCGCAACACGCAGGCCCGCTTCACCTTCCAGCGCGAAGCAGCCCCCGACGGTTCGTTCTTCCTGAAGGCTCAGTTGAAGGGGCTCACCGGCGGTCACTCCGGCGACGACATCAACAAGAAGCGCGCCAACGCCATCAAACTGCTGGGCCGCTTCCTCTTCCAGACCATGAACCGCTATGAAGGCGTACGCCTGGCTCAGTTTCACTCGGGCAAACTGCACAACGCCATCCCTCGCGACGGTCTGTTCGTCATCGCCGTGCCCTCGGCAGTAAAGGAGAACGTGAAGGCCGACTGGAACGTGTTCAGCGCTCAGGTGGAGGACGAGTTCCACGTCACCGACACGCAGATGGTGTGGTCCATGGAGAGTGCCGACGCCGAGCCCGTCATCGAGGCCGGAGTAGCCCGCAACTTCGTATGGGCCCTGCAGGCCGTGGACAACGGCATCTACGCCATCTGCCAAGACCCCGAACTGAACGGCATGGTGGAGACCTCGAGCAACATTGCCGCCATCCATTCGTCGGAGACAGAGATCTGCATCCTCTCATCGCAGCGCAGCAATGTGATGTCGAATCTCGACAATATGTGCGCCACGTTCCGCGCCACCTTCCAGTTGGCCGGTGCCGAGGCCTGGTCGAGCGACGGCTATCCCGCCTGGAAGATGCGCGCCGAGAGCCAGTTGCGCGACACGGTGGTGGAGGCCTACCGCGAACTCTTCGGCAAAGACCCCATCGTGCGCGGCATCCATGCCGGATTGGAGTGCGGCCTGTTCTCAGAGCGCTATCCCAACCTCGACATGATCTCCTTCGGTCCTACGCTGCGCGACGTGCATACCCCCGACGAGCGTCTCTACATCCCCACCGTGCAGATGGTGTGGGATCACCTGCTGCTCGTTCTGAAACGCATATAATATAATTAAGGTGAGCCAAGAGTACATAGAAATAAAAGGGGCGCGCGTTAACAATCTGAAGAATGTGGACGTGCGCATTCCCCGCAACCGCTTTATCGCCATTACGGGCGTGTCGGGCTCGGGCAAGTCAAGCCTGGCCTTCGACACGCTCTATGCCGAGGGTCAGCGCCGCTACGTGGAGAGTCTTAGCAGTTATGCCCGCCAGTTCCTGGGCCGCATGAACAAGCCCGAATGCGACTTCATACGCGGCATTCCGCCTGCCATCGCCATCGAGCAGAAGGTCATCGCCCGCAACCCACGAAGCACCGTGGGCACCTCGACGGAAATATACGAGTACCTGCGCCTGCTCTACGCCCGCATCGGCCACACCTATTCACCCGTCAGCGGACAGGAGGTGAGAAAGCACTCGACCGAGGACGTGGTGCAGAAGATGCTGGAGTTCTCCAGCGGCACCAAGTTTGTGGTCATGTCGCCGCTGCGCGTGCCCGAGGGCCGCACCGTGGAGCAGCAACTAAAGGCCAGTCTGCTGCAGGGCTACGCCCGCATCTTCGCTGAAGGCGACTTCCACAGGATCGATGACTGGCTGGATCATCCCGGAGAGTCTGGCGAAGCCTGTCCTCTCTACCTGGTTATCGACCGCCTCTCTGCCTCCAGCGACAAGGAGACCATCGACCGCCTGGTGGACTCGGCCGAGACTGCCTTCTACGAGGGACAGGGCGAGATGCGCCTGATGGTGCTGCCGGCCAATCTGACCTACGACTTCTCCACCCGCTTCGAGGCCGACGGCATCACCTTCGAAGAACCCACCGACCAACTCTTCTCCTTCAACTCGCCCGCCGGTGCCTGTCCTGAGTGTCAGGGCTTCGGCCGCATCATCGGCATCGACGAGCATCTGGTCATCCCCGATACCAGCCTGTCTGTCTACGACGGCTGCGTGGTGTGCTGGCACGGCGAGAAGATGGGCGAATGGAAGAACTGGTTCATCCGCCACGCCGCCAACGACGACTTCCCCATCTTTGAACCCTACTACAACCTGACGCAGCAGAAGAAGGACTGGCTGTGGCACGGACTGCCCTCCGACCGCAAGTCGAAGGAAAAGCCCTGCATCGACAGTTTCTTCCAGATGGTCAAGGAGAACCAATACAAGATTCAGTACCGCGTGATGATGGCCCGCTATCGCGGCAAGACCATCTGTCCCACGTGTCATGGCACTCGTTTGAAGCCTGAAGCCGACTACGTGAAGATTGGCGGGCGCAGCATCACCGACCTGGTGCAGATGCCCGTGGTGAGACTGCAGGAATGGTTCGCCCAACTGCAACTGTCGGAGCACGATGCCGAGGTAGGCAGAAGACTGCTGACGGAGATTCACTCTCGTCTGCAATTCCTTCTGGATGTGGGACTTGGCTACTTGACGCTCAACCGCCTGTCGAACACGCTCTCTGGCGGCGAGAGCCAGCGCATCAACCTGTGTACCTCGCTGGGCAGCAGCCTGGTGGGCTCGCTCTATATACTCGATGAGCCGAGCATCGGTCTGCACTCACGCGACACCGACCGTCTGATCAAGGTGCTGAAGGAACTGCAGGCTCTGGGCAACACCGTGGTGGTGGTGGAGCACGACGAAGAGATCATCCGCGCTGCCGACTACCTCATCGACGTAGGCCCCGATGCGGGCCGACTGGGTGGTGAGATTGTGTATGCGGGAACGGTGCCTGGCGCATCTGGAGATGCCCGAAAGTCCCGAGATTCCAGATCCCACACCCTGGCCTATCTCTCGGGCCAGGAGACCATCCCCGTGCCAAAGAGCCGTCGCCCGTGGAACCGCCACATCGACATCCAAGGTGCACGCATGAACAACCTGCGCGGCATCAACGTGGAGATTCCGCTCAACGTGCTCACCGTCGTGACGGGCGTCAGCGGCTCGGGCAAGTCGAGCCTGATAAAGGGCATCCTCTACCCTGCCCTGAAGCGACACCTGGGCGACGTGTGCGATGCACCGGGCGAATACAGCGGACTGGCTGGCGACATCGATGCCATCAGGCGTGTGGAGTTCGTCGACCAGAATCCTATCGGCAAGTCCACACGTTCTAATCCCGCCACCTACGTGAAGGCCTATGACGCCATTCGCGACCTCTTTGCCGAACAGCCCCTGGCGCAGCAGATGGGCTTCACCTCCCAGTTCTTCTCGTTCAATGCCGACGGCGGCCGCTGCGACGAGTGCAAGGGCGCAGGCACCATCACCGTTGAGATGCAGTTCATGGCCGACCTGGTGCTGGAATGCGAGGCCTGCCACGGCCATCGCTTCAAGAAGGACATACTTGACGTGCGCTTTGAGGGCAAGAACATCGACGACGTGCTCAACATGACCATCTCTGAGGCCATCGAGTTCTTCGGCAGCCACAACCAGAAGACCATCGTCAACCGCCTCAAGACACTGGAGGATGTCGGTCTGGGCTACATCAAACTGGGCCAGAGTTCGTCGACCCTCTCTGGCGGCGAGAACCAGCGCGTCAAACTGGCCTACTTCATCGGACAGGAGAAGCAGGAACCCACGCTCTTCATTTTCGACGAGCCCACCACGGGTCTGCACTTCCATGACATCCGTCGACTCATGTCGTCGCTCGACGCACTGATACAGCGGGGCCACACCGTGCTGATCATTGAGCACAACATGGACGTCATCAAACTGGCCGACCACATCATCGACCTGGGCCCCGACGGCGGCGACCGCGGCGGCAATCTGGTCATTGCCGGCACACCAGAAGAGGTGGCCCAGTGCCCGCAAAGCATCACAGGACAGTACCTAAAACAAAAGATATGAAAGACCTCGAACTGAAAATCCAAATCAAGGAATGCCAGATGGACGAACTCACCAGCGACGAGCAGTTTCTGGTACAGAAGGCCATTGAGTCGACCAACAACAGTTATGCGCCTCACTCACACTTCCACGTGGGATCGGCCCTGCTGCTCGAGAACGACGTGGTGCTGCCCGGCTGCAATCAGGAGAACGCGGCCTTCCCCGCCGGACTGTGTGCCGAGCGCAGTGCCATCTTCGCCGCCGGTGCCCAGTATCCGGGCGTGCCGGTGAAGATGCTGGCCATCGCCGCACGAGACACTAACGGAGAACTGACCCGTGAGCCCATCTCGCCCTGCGGCACGTGCCGACAGGTGATGATAGAAACGGAGACGCGCTACGAGCAGCCCATCCGAATACTGCTCTACGGTCAGAACCGCATCTACGTGATGGACGGCATACGCAACCTGATGCCCCTTTCGTTCACCGAATTCTGACTTGACTAATGCCACCCCAAGCCTCTGGCGGGCGAGATGGAGTCGATGACATGGAAGTCGTACTGCAGGTTATCTTCGTCCACAAGCCAGAAGTGCTGCTTGCCCTGCACGGAGTCCTTGGGGGTCTCCCAGATGACATTGGCAAAGCGCACGGAGTCCGCTGTCTCGACACGGGGCGTGCGCAATAAGGTGTTGGAGAATTGATACTCGAAGACATTGGCCGTGTCGGCCTGTGCGCCCATCACCACATCCTCCTCGTAGCCCGTCAGGATGCAACTGTCGAGGGTCAGCCCGTAGAGGGGCGTCTCGTTGAGGAACGACAGGGCTGCTCCGCGCCCGGCTAAGAACGGATAGAACTGGGCCATTGTGCAGCGGCGGATGTCAGCCTGGCCGCCATTGACAGCCACGCAGTCGCCCAGCATATTGCTGAACAGACAATCCCACGCACGAATATTCGCATTGGTGGCAGAGAGGCCCGTACCCGTGCAGTTGTGGACCACGCACTGCTGCATGTCGAGCCGGAGGACATCGGGGTCGTAGGCCGCCGAGTCGCACACCACGCCATAGCGTCCGGCATTGAGTATCTCCGTCTGGCGGAGCACGTTGCCCGTCGACGAAGCATGGATGACGATGCCGCCCTCCTTGCCCCACTGTCCGCTGACGCGATGGTAGGGCAGATAGTCGAACATACGGTCCAGGCGGTCGCCACGCAGGGTGACGCTATCGGTGAGCAGGCGCCCGTAGACATCAATGCCCGGACCGTCGTGGAAGTAAAGGGTCGTATGGCGGATGGTAAGCGTTGCAGCGCTGTCTACCCGCAGGCCACCATAGATGACCACGGGCTTGGTGCTCTCTATCACGGAGTCGCCCGTCACCACTACGTCGCGCATGAAAAGCGCATCCCACGAATGCCCTTGCAGCACTACGCTCTGCTCTACCCCACTCTCCAGACGGAACACCAGCAGGTCTTCAATCAATTGCGGGTCGGCCTGACCATTCTCGGGTGTGGTCAGTTCTACGAACACACGGATGCTGTCGCCCTTGCGCACCTCCAGGTTGGTGACGATGGAACCGAGGGTGTTGTCCAGATAAGAACCATCCACATTGACACGGAAGCCCGTCTGATTGCCTTGCCTCAGTCGGACGCTCTGCAGGCGGATACCATCGCTGGCACGGTTGTACACCCAGAAGTCGTAAGTGCGCGAGCCTATGGTAGAGAAGATGGTGTCCATCTTCACCGAGTCGGTAGAGAAAGTCAACCTGGCCGACGGACTCGTGGTGAACGAGTCATCATCGGAACAGCCGACGGCCAGCAGCAGAATGCCGAGGGCCAGAAAAGAAAGAGTCCGTTTAATCATAACAATGATTAAACGGACTTTTCGCCGATTTATTGTATCGTTACTTGCCGAAGTAGCGCTTCAGCAGACCGGCAAAGCCGGCACCGTGGCGAGCCTCATCCTTGGCTGCCTCGTGAACCATGTCGTGGATGGCATCGAAGCCCATGGCCTTGGCCTGCTTGGCCAGAGCGAACTTGTCTGCGCAGGCGCCTTCTTCTGCAGCGGCACGCTTCTCAAGGTTCGTCTTTGTATCGAACACGACCTCGCCAAGCAGTTCTGCGAACTGTGCAGCGTGAACAGCCTCCTCCAGGCCGTAGCGCTTGAAGGCCTCGGCAATCTCAGGATAGCCCTCGCGGTCGGCCTGACGAGCCATGGCCAGATACATGCCCACCTCGCCGCACTCGCCGAGATAGTTATTCCGCAACTCCTGAATCATCTCCTCGGGCACGCCCTCAATCTTGCCGTCGCCCAGACGGTGAACGGTGGCGTAGGTCACCTCGCCCGTCTCCTTCATCTCAGAGAACTTACTGGCGGGAGCCTTACAAACAGGACACTTCTCGGGAGCAGCATCGCCTTCGTAGATATATCCACAAACGGCGCAGATAAACTTTTTCTTCATAATCTTCAATAGTATTTGGTTTAGTTCTGATATTACAGCGCAAAGATACGCAGAAAAAACAAATCCCGCAAATGTTTTGCAGGATTTGTTCAGTAATTTATACGATGTCTTTATTATTCCGTGGCCATGCGACAGGGGTCGTCGTTGGTGCGGTAACGGCTGAGCAAGGGAATCTGCTCGCACAGGGCGTCGGCCAGCAGGCGGGCCACCTGATGTGCACCGTATATGTTGTAATGAGTATTGTCCTGTCGGCCATTGGGCACGCTGGGCTCTTCGCCCGGCAGGAACCACATGTGCAGTTTCTTGGAGGCCTCGGTGCCCAGTCCCTGCTCCAGGTCGTGGGTGATCTGGTTGGCATCCACGAAGAGACAGTTCATGCGGCTGGCCACGTCGCGGGGAGCCACACGATAGAGTCCGTGGGTGTCGACGAGCGAGTCGCCCTCTACCAGTCCCTGCGCATCCTTGAAAGTGGTCTGGCGCAGGGCCTCGTCGTCATCGTTCTTGGGAGCCACCTTGGCGAAGTTGCGACGCACCACGCAGTTCATTAGCACAGGAATGCCGCCGTGCTCGCGGGTCTCGCGCACGTAGCGGGCCAGCATATAGTCGAAAGTAGAGCCGGGATCGGTGTGGCGGTCGGCCTTGGGTTTCTCGTCATTGTGTCCGAACTGGATGATGACGTAGTCACCGGGCTGCATCTTGTCGAGCACTTTCTGCCAGCGGCCCTCGTTGAAGAACGAGAGCGATGAGCGGCCATTGACGGCATGATTGTCCACCACGATGTATTCGGGGTCGAAGTAGCACTGCAGGGCCATACCCCACCCGCGCTCTTTCTTGCCGCCGGAGATGTCCTTGTTGGCAGCCGTGGAGTCGCCGATGATGAAGATGGTAGTTGTCTTGCGGTTGGTGGCCGACGTCAGCAGGACGGCCAGCAGGAGCATTGTCAGTAGTTTGAAGTGTTTCATTTTATAGCGTCGATTAGTTCTTCTTTGCTCAGCAGGGTCTGCTCGCCGGTGGCCATGTTCTTCAGGGTCACCTTGCCTGCAGCCATCTCATTCTCGCCGGCCAGCACCACAAAGGGTATCTGCTTGGCGTTGGCATAGGCCATCTGCTTCTTCATCTTCGTGCTGTCGGGATAGAGTTCGGTGCGGATGCCGGCCTGACGGCAAGCAGCCACGAAGGGCAGGCAGAAAGCCGTCTCACGCTCGCCGAAGTTGATGAAGAGCACCTGCGAGGTCTGCAGCGAGTCCTTGGGATAGAGGTCGAGGGCATTGAGCACGTCGTAGATGCGGTCTACGCCGAACGAGATGCCCACGCCCGAGAGGCCCGGCATGCCGAAGATGCCCGTCAGGTTGTCGTAGCGGCCACCACCGGAGATGCTGCCCATGGGGGTGTCGAGGGCCTTCACCTCGAAGATGGCACCCGTGTAGTAACTCAGGCCGCGGGCCAGGGTGAGGTCCAGTTGGAGTTCGTTGCGGAGGGTGCCTTCGGCATTGGTTGCGATAGTGCCGCCACAGGCGGAACCGAGGGTAGAGAGGATGAAGCGGGTCTCCTCGACGCCCTTCAGGCCGGTCTCGCTGTCCTTGAGGACTTCGGCGATGACGGCCAGTTTCTCCTCGTTGGTGCCCTGAAGGGCGATGATGGGCTGCAGTTTCTCTATCTGCTCCTCGGTGAGGCCGTCGTCGCGCAGTTCCTGGTTCACGTTGTCGATGCCAATCTTGTCCAGTTTGTCGATGGCCACGGTGATGTCGACGATCTTGTCGGCGGCTCCAATCACCTCGGCAATGCCGGTCAGGATCTTGCGGTTGTTGATCTTGATCTGGACGCGCACGCCGAAACGGCTGAACACGGTGTCGACAATCTGCATCAGTTCCACCTCGTTGAGCAGCGAGTCGCTGCCCACCACGTCGCCGTCGAACTGATAGAACTCGCGGTAGCGGCCCTTCTGCGGACGGTCGGCACGCCACACGGGCTGCACCTGATAGCGCTTGAAGGGCAACTGCAGTTCCTCGCGGTGCATCACCACATAGCGGGCGAAGGGCACGGTGAGGTCGTAGCGAAGACCTTTCTCGCAGATCTTCGAGGCCAGGCGCAGGGTGTTGCGCTCCTGCAGTTCCTGATCGTCAATCTTCTGCAGATAGTCGCCGCTGTTCAGTATCTTGAAGAGCAGTTTGTCGCCCTCCTCGCCGTACTTGCCCATGAGCGTCTGCAGCGTCTCCTGGGCCGGCGTCTCTATCTGCTGGAAGCCGTAGAGTTCGTAGACCTGGCGGATGGTGTTGAAGATATAGTTGCGCTTGGCCATCTCCACGGGGCCGAAGTCGCGCGTTCCTTTGGGTATGCTGGGTTTATTTGCCATTTCTCAGAATCGTTTGTTCGCGGTCGGGGCCGATGGAGATGATGGTGATGGGGGTCTCCAGTTCGCGCTCGAGGAAGGCGATGTAGTCCTTGAACTGCTGGGGGAACTGGTCTTCGCTGGTGAAGCGGGTCATGTCGGTCTTCCAGCCAGGCAGTTCCTCGTAAATGGGCTCGATGCCCTGCTCGATGTTGTAGGGGAAGTCGCGGGTCACGCTGCCGTTCACCCGGTTGGCCGTTCCGGCCTTGATGGTGTCGAAGCCGTCGAGGTCGTCACTCTTCATCATGATGAGTTGGGTGACGCCGTTCACCATGATCGAGTAGCGCAGGGCCACCAGGTCTATCCAGCCGCAGCGGCGCTCACGACCAGTGACGGCACCATACTCGTGACCCAGGTCGCGAATCTTCTTGCCCGTCTCGTCGAAGAGTTCGGTGGGGAACGGGCCGGCTCCCACGCGGGTGCAGTAGGCCTTCATGATGCCAAACACCTCGCCAATTTTGTTGGGACCGATGCCCAAGCCTGTGCAGGCTCCGGCGCAGATGGTGTTGCTGGTGGTCACGAAGGGATAGGAGCCGAAGTCGACGTCGAGCATCGTGCCCTGTGCACCCTCGCACAGCACGCTCTTGCCCTCGCGAAGCAGGCCGTTGATCTCGTGCTCGCTGTCTACAATGGGGAACTGGCGCAGATACTCTACGCCCTCCAGCCACTTCTTCTCCACCTCGGTGATGTCGTACTCGAAATTGAGCGATTTCAAGATGGCCTCGTGTCGGGCCTTGGCGGCAGCATACTTCTCGGGGAAGTTCTCCAGAATGTCGCCCACGCGTAGACCCGTGCGGCTGACCTTGTCGGTATAGGTAGGACCAATGCCCTTGCCCGTGGTGCCCACCTTGTTCTTGCCCTTCTGAGCCTCATAGGCAGCATCGAGCACGCGGTGGGTGGGCATGATGAGATGGGCCTTCTTAGAGATGTGCAGGCGCTCACGCAGCGGATGACCGCTGGCTTCGAGAGCTTTGGCCTCGTCCATAAACAGGTCGGGAGCCAGCACCACGCCGTTGCCGATGATGTTCACCTTGCCCCCCTGGAAGATGCCCGAGGGAATGGAGCGAAGCACATATTTCTCGCCATTGAACTCCAGCGTGTGGCCGGCATTGGGACCACCCTGGAAACGAGCCACCACATCATAGCGAGGGGTCAGCACGTCGACCACCTTGCCCTTACCTTCATCGCCCCACTGAAGACCCAGCAGAACGTCTACCTTTCCTTTGTTCATAAGTACTTATTCTTTTGTTTTCTTACTTTTTCTCGTTATCGCCGCCTGGCACGTAGAGCAGATGCCGTAGATGTAGAGCGAGAAGCCGTCCTTGCGGAAACGCTTCAGATGCAGGGCGTCGATGGCCTCTGCTATCTCGGGGGCCTTCACCTCCGTCACCTTGCCGCACACCGTGCAGATCTGGTGGCAATGGCTGTCGTCGGCATAGCACGCCTCATACTTGGTTGTCCCCTGGAAGCGGTGGCGGATGACCAACCGCAACTCCATGAACAGGTTCATCGTGTTGTAGAGCGTCGCCCTTGACACGGGGAACTTATACTCGGCCGTCAGTTTCTCGCCCAGTTCGTCGAGCGTGAAATGCTCCTCCATGCTGTAGACAGCACGCAATATCGCATAACGCTCAGGCGTCTTGCGATGATTGTTCATCTCCAAATAGTTGTCCAGAATGCGTTCTACGGCTGAACGCACGCTGTCTTTTTTATCATTTGTCTTCATAAACCGTGCGCAAAGTTACAACAATATCTTGAAAAAGAGGAATAAAAAAGCAAAAAAATGAGTTTGCACGGAGCAAACTCATTGTTTGGACGGAGCAAACTCCCAGTTTGGACGGAGCAAACTCCCGGTTTGGACGAAGCAAGCTCCCGGTGTCAACCACCGAAGTTGTCGTACATGATGCTTTCGGGATCGACACCCAGCGAGTCGAGCATAGAGACGACGGCCTTCGACATGGGGCCAGGGCCGCACATGTAGTACTCGATGTCCTCGGGGGCCTCGTGGTCCTTCAGGTAGGTGTTGAGCATCACCTGATGGACGAAGCCCGGGGTGTACTTCACGCCTGCTGCGTCGGCAGCGGGGTCGGGACGGTCGAGGGCCAGGTGGAAATGGAAGTTGGGATACTCCTTCTCCAGGCCGAGGAAGTCGTCAAGATAGAACACCTCGTTCAGGGCGCGTGCGCCGTAGAAGTAGTGCATCTCGCGGTCGCGGGTGTGGAGCGTCTTGGTCATGTGCATAATCTGTGCACGGAGGGGAGCCATACCGGCACCGCCGCCCACCCAGATCATCTCCTTCTTCGAGTCGAAGTGAGGATGGAAGTCGCCGAAGGGACCGCTCATGATGACCTTGTCGCCGGGTTTCAGCGAGAAGATATACGACGAGGCAATACCGGGGTTCACCTCCATGAAACCGCTCTTGTCGGCCTTGAACGGAGGCGTGGCGATGCGCACGGTGAGCATGAAGACATCGCCCTCGGCGGGATAGTTGGCCATCGAGTAGGCGCGGATGGTGTCCTCGGGGTTCTTACACTTGAGCGGGAACAGGCCGAACTTCTCCCACGACGGCAAGTACTCGTCGCCAATAAGCGACTTGTCGAAGTCCTTGTCGTAGTCGATGCAGTCGAACTTGGGAATCTTGATCTGCGCATAAGAGCCAGGCAGGAAGTCCATGTGCTCGCCCGGAGGCAGTTGCACCTTGAACTCCTTGATGAACGTAGCCACATTCTTGTTGGAGATGACGGTACACTCATACTCCTTGACGCCCAGAATCGACTCGTCGACATGAATCTTCAGGTCGCCCTTCACCTTGCACTGGCAGCCCAGGCGCCAGTGGTCCTTGATCTCCTTGCGGGTGAAGTGGGGCTTCTCAGAATCGAGAATCTCGCCGCCGCCTTCCAACACCTGCACCTTGCACTGGCCGCACGAGGCCTTGCCACCACAGGCGGAGGGCAGGAAGATGCCGTTCTGGTTGAGCGTGGCCATCAGGTTGTTGCCCTGAGGCACGTTGAGCACCTTGTCGCCATTCACAGTAATATTCACGTTGCCGCTGGGGCTGAGGTACTTCTTGGCCACCAGCAGGATGATGACGATGGCAATGATCGTCACCAGGAATACGATGATACTATTTACGATAAACATACCTTTAGCCCTCCTTAGATTTTAAGTCCACTGAAACACATCATGGCCATAGCCATCAGACCCACGGTGATGAACGTAATGCCGAGGCCCTGCAGGGGGCGGGGCACGTCGCTATACTGCATCTTCTCGCGGATGGCGCCCATGGCCACGATGGCCAGCGTCCAACCGATGCCCGAACCCAGCGCATAGACGATGGCATCCCACACGGAGCCGATGTACTTCGTCTCAGAAGGATCGAGCAGGATGCGCTGCTGCATGAACAGCGAGGCACCCATGATGGCGCAGTTGACGGCTATCAGGGGCAGGAAGATGCCCAGGGCCGCATAGAGCGAGGGACTGTACTTCTCGACGATCATCTCCACCAGTTGAACGATGCCGGCGATGACGGCGATAAAGAGGATGAACGACAGATAAGAGAGGTCCATGCCGAAGATGCCGTCCTCGGAGAGCACCTTGGTCTGGAGCAGATAGTCCACAGGAACGGTGACCAGCAGCACGAAGGTGACGGCCATTCCCAGTCCCAGTGAGGTCTTCACGTTCTTCGACACGGCCAGGAATGAGCACATGCCCAGGAAGAAGGCGAATATCATGTTGTCGACGAATATCGACCGGAAGAATAAACTTATTGCGTGTTCCATATCTTACTTCTCCTTATAAAAATATGCACGATGCACCCAGATGACGATGCCCACGAGGATGAGCGCCATGGCGGGCATGGTCATCATGCCGTTGTTGAAGTCCTTACAATCGATGATCTGGAAGCCCAGCAGCGAACCGCGGCCGAAGAACTCGCGCACGGCTCCCACGATGATGAGGATCATGGCATAGCCGATGCCGTTGCCTACGCCATCGAGGAACGAGGGCCAGGGCTTGTTCTGCATGGCGAAGGCCTCCAGACGGCCCATCAGGATGCAGTTGGTAATGATCAGTCCCACATAGACGCTCAACTGTACGCTGACATCATAGACGTAGGCCTTGAGCACCTGGCTGACGATGGTCACCAGAGCGGCCACCACCACCAGTTGCACCACGATGCGGATACGGTTGGGGATAGTGTTACGGATGAGCGAGATGATCACGTTAGAGAAAGCCGTGATCACGGTGACGGCCAGGCCCATCACGATGGCGGGCTTCAACTGGCTGGTCACGGCGAGCGCCGAGCAGATGCCCAGCACCTGCACCAGTATCGGGTGGTCGAGGTTCAGCGGATTGGTGAACGCCTCTTTGTTTTGCTTACTGAATAGTGCCATAGTCTTACTCCTCCTTCTTTAAAAAGTCCATGTACTTCTTCTGCAACTGATCCTGCAGCATCTTGCTGACAGCCGTAGAGGTGACAGTGGCACCGGTAACAGCGTCGACCGTGGTCTCGTTGTTCACGTTCTTCTCCACCGAGAGTGCCAGCGAGTCCCCTATGAAGATCTGCTTGCCCTGGAACTTGGCCTGCCACTGGGCGTTGTCCTTGATCTCTGCGCCCAAGCCGGCCGTCTCACTCTCATGATTGAAGTAGGCACCATAGATGGTGTTGCGGTCGCTCTTCACGGCCAGGAAGCAACTGATGCCACCCCACATGCCCTGTCCCTTCAGGGGGAGCACATAGATGGTGTCGCCTTTGACGGTGGCGGTATAGATGCCCAGCGAATCGGTCTCAGGAGCCACAACAGCCTGATAGAGTGCTATCACTTGCTCGTCAGAAGCGCCTTTCACTGTGTCGGCCAGGTTGAGCGAATAGAGAATCTGCTTCTGCCTGTCCAGTTCCACGTTCTTGTCCTGCATGGGCTTCAGCGTCTGGGAGACGAAAGCCAGCAGGAAGGCCACGATGAGCACCAAAATCGTACTATATATAATAATGTACGCGTTGGAATTAGTGTTCAGTTTCATTTCGTACCTCCTCTCTTCAGTCGTTTCTTGATATTGCGGTCAACCACGAAGTAGTCGATGGTCGGTGCAAACATATTCATAAACAGGATGGCGAGCATCATGCCTTCGGGGAAGCCGGGGTTCATCACACGGATAACGATGGCCATCGCGCCGATGATGAAGCCGTATATCCACTTGCCCGTCTCCGTACGGCACGAAGTGACAGGGTCGGTAGCCATGAAGACGGCACCGAAGCAGAAGCCGCCCACCACCAGGTGCTGCCACCAGTCAATGGGCGTCATGCCCAATTTGTCGAAGAGCAGGGCTGTCAGCGAACCGCCCACGAAGACGCTCAGCATGGTCTTCCACGAAGCGATACCCGTGCAGAGCAGGATGACGGCACCGATGGCGATGGCAATGACCGAGGTCTCACCGATAGAACCAGGAATGAGACCCGTCACCATGTCGTTGCTGAACTGGAAGGCATCGGGATTGGCCAGCGGCGTAGCACCAGAGAAGCCGTCAGGCAACTGTCCGCCAAAGCCGAAGATGGGGCTATCGGCAATCCAGGCACGGTCGCCAGTCATCTTCTGCGGCCATGCGAAGAAAAGGAATGCGCGAGCCAGCAGGGCGGGATTGAAGATGTTCATGCCAGTTCCACCGAAGATTTCCTTGCCGAGAATCACGGCGAAGGCCACGGCGACGGCCAGCATCCACAACGGCAGGTTGACCGGCACGATGAGCGGAATCAGAATACCGCTGACCAGATAGCCCTCCTGAATCTCCTCACCCTTCCACTGTGCCCAAGCGAACTCAATGCCCAGGCCAACGGCATAGGATACAACAATCTTGGGCAGCACAGCGAGTGCACCAAAGATGAACATATCCATGAACGAGGCGTCGATGCCAGAAGCCAGAGCGTTCTGGTAGCCAACATTATACATACCAAACAGCAAGGCAGGCATCAGGGCGATGACCACCATACTCATGATGCGCTTCGAGTCGATGGCATCGTGAATGTGGACGCCCCTCTTGGCCGTCGTATTCGGCACGAAGAGGAATGTCTCGAAGCCGTCGAAGATGGAGCGCAGATAGTGCAGTTTGCTTTCCTTGTTCTCGAAGGAAGGCTTTATCTTGTTGAGATAGTTTCTTAATGCTTTCATCGTCTACCCTCCTATGCGTTTTCTTTACGTAAATTGTTCAGTCCCTCGCGAACGATGCGCTGCAGTTCCAGTTTCGAGGAGTCGACGAACTCTGCGAGGGCAAAGTCCTCGGGCGACACCTCGTAGATGCCCAGTTGCTCCATCTTGTCGATGTCACCAGCGATGATAGCCTTGATTAGGTACTCGCCATAGATATCCATCGGCAGCACGCGATCGTACTCGCCACTCATGATCATGTGACGCTCACCACCCTTCACACGGGCATCGAGCGCATACTCCTTCGTGCCGAAGAGCCATGAGAAGTAACTGCGGTTGACCGAGAACTGCCCCAGGCGAGGCATGATCCAGCCCAGCATCTCATCGTTGTCATCACCCTCAGGAATGATGGTGATCTCCGAGGTGTGGGCACCCAGATAGCCGTCCTTCGTGGTAACGGTACCTGTCAGCACGTTGCCGTTGATGATGCGCACCGAGTGGTCGGCATCGTAACTGTTGCAGACCAGCGTCGACAGTTCCTCGCCCACCAGCATATCCACGTAGCAGGGCTTCTTCACCTCACTACCACACAGGGCCACCGTGCGGCGCAGATCCACCTTGCCTGTATTGAACAAACGGCCGATGAAGAGCACCACCGTGGGGTCGCCGATGGTCCACACCACCTCGCCTTTGTTCACGGGATTCAGGTGATTGACTTGCACACCCACGTTGCCGGCAGGGCACTTGCCATCGAAAACGGTCACCTCTGCCACTTGTTCCACATTGCGCTTCTGCAGTTCTGCCTGCAGGCCGGGCTGGATGCCCAGACCAAGATAGGTCTTTGCAATCTTCGACAGAGCCGTCAGTCCCGTCACGAAGTCATCCTCCTGCCCTTTCACCTCATACTCGAAGCGGCCGGCCAGCGGCTTGTCGCGCAGGGCAGAGACAAAGATGGCCTTCGGCTCGACCGAGGGATTGGTTGAGATGGCATAGGGCAACTGATTGATGTAGCCAAACAGGCCAGCCTCAAGCAGTGCGTCGACAACAGCCTTGCCATCGAGTTTCGACACATCCTTCTTGCCATAATCTACATAGGAAATCTGCGCATCGGCCTCCACTTTCACGCAGAGCACCTTGCGACGCTCACCACGCTCCACTGCGGTCACTTTGCCGCTGACAGGCGAGGCGAAGCGTACTTCGGGATACATCTTGTTGACGAACAAGGCATCCCCGGCCTGGATCGTGTCGCCTTCGCGAACCACCACTTTGGGAACCACGCCCTCGAAATCGTCGGGAACCAGCGCAAACCGCCCGTTCGAATTGAGTTTGAGTTTTGTTTCCTCAGCAATGCCTTGAAGGTGAATGTCTAAGCCTTTACGTAGCCTAATCACATTTGCCATTGATATAAAGAATTGATTAAATTATCGCTTTGCGAGTGCAAAATTAATAAAATTTAGGATAACGGGAAAGAAAAGATGAGGAAAAAACGCGGCATTCCAAAGTTTTGTAGTATTTTTGCACGTAAATTCGCAGATGCCGTGCGGCATTTGCAAAGTCGAACTGACAGAAACGTGAAGAAACTTAAGCATATCATCAACTGGACCATATGGAGCCTTCTGGCCCTGTATGTGGCTACGTTGGTGCTCATCCATCTGCCGGCAGTACAGCATTTCCTGGGCGACAAAGTCGCATCGGCCGTGGCCGACAAACTGGGCACAAGGGCGGATATCGGGCGCATCGACATGGGCTTCTTCAACCGTCTTATCATCGACGATGTTACTATCTACGACCAGTCTGACTCTATCATGCTACAGGCTGGACGACTGTCAGTCAAGGTTGATGTGCTGCCTCTACTCGAAGGACGCATAGCCATCTCTTCGGCACAACTCTTCGGTGTCCACGCTAACCTATACAAGACAGACTCGCTGGCGGCTCCCAACTACCAGTTCGTCCTCGACTCGCTGTCTTCTACCGACACCACCAGCACCAGTGCCATCGACCTGCGCATCAACTCACTCATCGTTCGCCACTCCAGCATCCGCTATGACCGATTAGACCAATTCCTGACACCTGGTAGATTTAACAGTAACCATGTAAGTGTCAACGATATAAGCGCACATATCGCACTAAAGGCTTTAACTGACGATTCACTCAATCTGAACATCAAACGCCTGGCCTTCCATGAGCAGTCAGGACTCAATGTGGATCGCTTCACGATGCGACTGGCTGCCAACCGCCAGGAGGCCCTGCTGGAAGATTTCCGCCTGCAACTACCCCACTCCACACTGTGCATCGACACGCTCACGGCTATCTACGATGCTGATCATCTGACAGAGACCATCCGCTACTCCACGTCACTCACCGGTACAAGTATCATGCCCTCTGACCTGAAATGTCTGGTGCCCGAATTAAATGGTTTTGACCATGCGATGACCATTGATGCCGCCATTAGCGGTACGGCCAGGAGCATCGACTGCCGACAGTTGCTGGTTCGTTCAGATAATAACAAGGTGAACCTGCAGGCCGACATCTCGGCTGAGCAACAAGACAGCCTCCCCATTTGGCGTGCCCGCATTCGGACCCTCGACCTCACCGGCGGCATCATCGCCGAATTGAAAGAGGGCTTTGACGACATACCCGTTGAGGCAACCCGACTGGGTGATCTGCACTTGACCGGCGAAGCCTCCGGCCTTGGCTTGAACGAAATCGACAGCCGCAGTTTGCTGCAGACCGATGCCGGACGACTCTCCCTGGCGTTTACCCTAACAGATGGACGGCAGTTCAAAGGACACCTCGAGACAGACAGCATCCATCTGGGAACAATCACCAATAATGATGAGTTGGGGCACCTGACCACGCAAGTAGACATCAGCGGCAATTCCGACCACATCAACGCCACCGGACAGATAGCCCGCTTGGACTACAAAGGTTACACCTATCAAAACATCGACCTCGATGGCACTTATGAAAAAGGAATGATGAGCGGCATGCTGAAGGTCGACGATCCCAACCTGCAACTCGATGTTGAGGGCCGTCTGAGCCGCCAGAAGCAATCTGCCGTCAGGCTCACGGGCTTTATCAACCGTATCGTGCCCAAGGCTCTGGGCCTGAGCAATCAGTGGGGTGATGCTTCTTTTGCCGCCGTCATCGACGCCGACTTTACAGCCAGTAGCCTGAACGATGCCGAAGGCAGCATAGACCTCGACGATTTCACGATGACCCCTAAAGACTCGCTTGGCACGATCTATCACATCGACAACTTCCACGTCAAGTCTGGCTATGATGACGAAGGACGCCATTTCCTGAAGGCCAATGGTGATATGGGCGAGGTCAGCCTGAGCGGTGCATTTGACTGGGAGACGCTGCCAAGGAGTTTCATCAACTACACAGCCTCGAAACTGCCCACCCTGCCGGGACTGCCTAAGACACTGCATCCCACGGCCAACAACTTCACAGCCAGCCTGAAACTGACCGACACGGAATGGATGCGGCAGATACTCGGCATTCCCCTGTCACTCGACAGGCCCCTGCTGCTCGACATCGAAATGAACGACAACCAACACCTGCTCGACATCAAGGGACAGATGCCGGCCTTTGCCTACGATGACAGCCACTATCGAAATGGCAGCATCAGCCTGACCACCGAGGATAACACCGCTAAGGGTAGAATCATGGTTTCCAAACTGGCAGACGACAATACACCTCTCGACATCCAACTCATCCTGCAGGCTGCCGACAACCAGTTGGCCACCTCGCTGATCTGGGACAACAAGGGCGGTGCAGAGAAAGACATGAACGGCATCATCAATGCCGTCACCGAGGTCTACACCAACGACCACGGCAAGCCCGAGGCTCACCTGCGCATCCAGCCTTCGCAGGTTTCGCTCGACCATACCCACTGGCGTGTCGACCCGTGCGACATTCTCTATACAGACAAGCGGTTGGTGGTCGACCACTTCAGCGTGGCCCATGGCGACCAGCACCTCATCATCGACGGCATCGCCTCTTCATCGCCCACAGACTCACTGGTGGTCGACCTGAACCGCATGGAGGTAGCCTACATCCTCGACATGGTCAATTTCCATTCCGTCAGTTTCGCCGGACTGGCCACGGGCAAGGCATACATCACCCAACCTTTCGATGACGTCCAGGCCTGGGCCGACCTTGTCGTCGAACAATTCCTGTTCCAGGAGGGTCGTATGGGCACCCTGCATGCGAGGGCCGAATGGAACAAGGATGACAAACAGATTGACATCGCTGCTGTCAGCGACGACGGGCCGGACACACAGACTGTCATCAATGGTTATGTATCGCCCGCCCGTAACGACATCTATCTTGACATCCGCGCCCTGGGCACCAGTGTCGAGTTCTGCAATTCGTTCACCAATTCATTCCTCAGCAATGTCAATGGCAAAGCCAACGGACAGGTCCTGCTGTCTGGTCTTCTTAGCCGTATCTACCTGACCGGAGAACTCGTGGTTGACGGCCAAGCCACCGTCAAGGCCCTCAACACCACCTATACCCTACACGGCGACACAGTCCGTTTCGTGCCTGACGAGGTAGAGTTCCACAACTGCGCCATCACCGACCGCGACGGCCATCGTGGCAATCTCAACGGAGCCTTGCATCACAGGAGTTTTTCACGATTCACCTTTGATATCGATGTCGAGGCCGACAACTTACTGGCCTACGACTTCCCATCCTTCGACAATGGCATCATCTGCGGCATCGTCTATGCCACCGGACGTGCCGATTTGCACGGACGCCCCGGCGAGGTAACCATTAACTGCAATGTTACCCCCAGCCGCAATTCCTTCTTTGCGTATAATGCCGCCAACCCCGACGCTATCAGTCAGCAAGAGTTCATCACTTGGGGCACTGCCCAGCACTCTCCAATCAGTACGCCGATTCTGCAAGACCAACACCAACAGGTCGTCAGCAGCACTCAGGCATCGTCTACCGACATTCGCATCAACTTCGACATCAACGCCACACCGGAGGCAACGCTCAGGGTACTGATGGACCAGAACACCGAGGACTATATCACGCTCAACGGCACGGGTAACATCAAGGCCACCTTCTACAATAAAGGGCCCTTCCACATGTTCGGCACTTACACCGTCGACCGTGGAACCTACGGCATCACCATTCAGAACATCATCAAGAAGAACTTCACCTTTCAGGATGGCGGCACCATCGTCTTCGGCGGCGACCCCTTCGATGCCAATCTCAATCTGCAGGCCGTATACACCGTCAATGGCGTGTCGCTCTCTGACCTCAATCTGGGTAATTCGTTCTCCAACAATACCGTACGCGTCAACTGTCTGATGAACATCGGCGGCACGCCCGGTGCACCGCGCGTTGAGTTCGACCTTGAAATGCCTAACGTGAACAGCGAGGAGCAGCAGATGATCCGTTCCGTCATTGCCAGCGAGCAGGAGATGAACCAGCAGGTGCTCTACCTGCTCGGCATCGGACGTTTCTATACCCAAGGAGCCAACAATGCCCAGTCGCAACAATACGACCAGACCTCGCTGGCCATGCAGTCGTTCCTCTCAGGGGCCGTATCCACACAGATCAACGAAGTCCTTTCACAGGTCATCAAGTCCAATGACTGGAACTTCGGTGCTAATATCTCAACAGGCAACGAAGGCTGGCACAACGCCGAGTACGAGGGCATTGTCAGTGGTCGTATGCTCAACAACCGCCTGCTTATCAACGGTCAGTTTGGCTACCGCGACAATGCCACCCAGGCCAACCCGTCGTTCATCGGCGACTTTGACATCCGCTATCTGCTCACCCCCAGCGGCAACCTCGCCCTGAAGGTCTACAACCAAACCAACGACCGCTATTTCACCCGTTCGTCGCTGAACACACAGGGTGTGGGCCTGATCATGAAGAAAGACTTCAATGGTGTGGGCGACCTCTTCCGTTTCAGGAAAAGGAAAAGCAAGTAAAGGGCACAAAAAAAGGAACCTTCACAGGCTCCTTTTCTTTGTGTAACTTGTCCCAAAAAAGGACAAGTGACTTTCGGAATGAAGATTGTTTGTCTCGCGACAGTCAATCTTCGTAATTAACCTTAATAATCTAATACCATGAAAAACACACGGCAAAGATACATTTTTTTTTGTTTCCTTCCAACTATTCTGCCCCCACCGCCCCAAGATTTAATCTTTTTTAGTATTTAAGGGCCATGAAATTAAGAAATAATCAGTAACTTTGCACTCCCATTATGCAACAAGGCAGACCTCATATAGCCATCATCGACCCTAACACGCTGTCAGTGTTGGGCTTGAAGCATTTGCTTCAGAACGTGATGCCCATCATGACCATCGATACCTTTGGTTCGATGAGCGAACTGATGGCCAATCATCCCGAACAGTACGTCCACTTCTTTGTCGCGATGAACATTGTCCTGGAGAACCGGGCCTTCTTCACCGAGAATCGCCGTAAGACCATCGTACTCACCCTGTCGCTCGATGGGGGCAGCCAGTTGTCCGATTTCCACAGTATCTGCATCAACCAGCCGGAACAGGACCTGATCCGCTCGTTGCTCATACTGCAGCAGCATGCCCATGACGATGGCAGGAACATGCCCGCCATGCCGCGCATCCTGCAGCAGAAGATACTGACCGACCGCGAAATTGAGGTGATGGCACTCATCGTGCAGGGCTACATCAACAAGGAAATAGCCGACCGACTGAACATCGGCCTGTCCACCGTGGTGACGCACCGCAAGAACATCATGGACAAACTGGGCATGAAGAGCGTCAGTGCCCTGACCATCTACGCCGTGATGCACGGCTACGTAGACATCAACAAGATTTAGAGTTTCACGCTGCTGATATCTATCAGCCCGTTGACAATGGCATAGATTGTCAGTCCTGCCGGCGAGTGTATCTGCAACTTGCGTGCAATGTTGCGGCGGTGCGTGATGACGGTGTTGATCGAGATGCACAGATGGTCGGCTATCTCTTTGTTCGACATGCCTTGCACCAGGGCTATGATCACATCTTTCTCGCGGTCGCTCAGCGCATCGGGATTCATCCCCTCCCCGTTCTTGAATACCATACCCGTGATGTTGCGCGTCACGTCGTTCTGCCGGGCCAGTTGCTCCAGCCGGCGGATGGCAGGCACAAAGATATGGTCTTCCACCATGGCATGCTGGCGTAGCCACTCCTCGTTGTCGTAGATGTCGTGCAACGTAGCCGTCAGTTTGTTGTTGTGCAGGCCGTCGCCCGGCAGATACTTGATGATGAGCAGTTTCAGTTCACGCAGTTTCTTGTCGGCAGCACCGTGGTGCCTCGAAAAAGTCTCAATGTTGTAGTCAGCCATCGGACGTCCCTCGATCAGCGATTGCACATAGGGGAAGAGCGTTTTCTGCTCGTACTGCATGTGGCGCTTTATCTCGTGGGCATACTCATCGTAGAAGCGCAGAATCAACTGTCCAAGCGAGTCATCGGGATTGAGGCTCTCCTCCAGTTCGCGGCGAATAAAGGGCAACTGGAAGTCCAGATAGTAGGCATGGCTGGCCTCCAGATAGTGCATCAGCGTGGGCACCGACAGTTGTTCGTCGTTGTCGGCATCGCCATAGCCGTTGATGGTAAAGTTGACCACGGCCAGAAACGTGTAGGTGTCCACATCATTGTCCTTGCAGGTCTCCTCCACCGTCTTATCTCCAAATCCGAGGCTGATGCCGAACGAGCCAAGCATCTGCAGCAGGTCGTAGTTATCGCGGATGAGCGATATCATCTTATCGTCGGCCTCGTACATCTTTTTATTCTTCATACCTATTTGTATTCTGATTTGCGTGCAAAATTAGGCATTTTTGGCGAAATGTGCAATAGTTACTGGGCAAAATCATCACTTTTGGGTATTGCGCAACAACGGAAAAGGCCGTACCTTTGCAGCCGAAATTGAAAAAAGACATAAGTAAGCAATGAACAACAAACTTCTTTGGATAACAGCCTGCGTACTTGCATTCTCTGCCTCAACACAAGCACAAGAGAACGCAGGCGACAGCGTGATGACCCACGTCAAGGGCAACCGTCTGAGCGTGGGCGGCTATGGCGAGATTTGCATGTCGCGCAACTTCTTCAGCGACCACGTGAGCCGCTACTCGCAGCCCGAGGCCCACAAGGACGACCCCAGCCACGGGCGTTTCGACATTCCCCATGCCGTCATCTATATGGGCTATGACTTCGGCCGCGGCTGGACTTTCGGCACCGAGATCGAGTTTGAGCACGGCGGCAATGGCCTGGCCTACGAGAAAGAAGACGAGGAAGGCGGCGAATGGGAACAGGAGACCGAGAAGGGCGGCGAGGTGGAACTGGAGCAGTTCTGGATTCAGAAGACTTTTTCACGGAAGGCCAACCTGCGCATCGGCCACATCGTGGTGCCCGTGGGCCTGAACAACGCCTACCACGAGCCGCTCAACTTTTTCACCGTCTACCGCCCGGAGGGCGAGAATACCATCATGCCCAGCACGTGGCACCAGACGGGTGTATCGTTCTTCGGCCGTGCCGGCAAGTTCCGCTACGAGGCCCAGTTCCTGGCTGGTCTCAATGCCGACCACTTCACCAACACCAACTGGATCAAGAAGGGCAACAAGAGTCCGCTGGAGTTCGATGTAGCCAACAAGTACGCCGTCAGTGCCCGCGTTGACAACTACAGCGTGCCCGGCCTGCGCATCGGTCTGAGCGGCTACTACGGCCACAGCATCGGCAACAGTTACCCCAACAACGCCAACGGCGTGGATGCCGAGTACAAGGGCCAAGTGGTCATCGGAGCCCTCGACTTCACCTACAACGCCCACAACTGGGTGGTGCGCGGCCAGGCCGACTATGGCTATCTGGGCGATGCCGACCAGTTGAAGTATGTCTACAACCGCCTGAACTCCAAGTCGCCCTACAAGCATTCGGCCTTCGTCTCCAAGAACGCCTATGCCGTGGGCATCGAGGCCGGCTACGATGTCTTCTCGCAAATCGACTGCCTGCATCAGCAGGAGCAGCAACTCTTCCTCTTCGGCCGCTACGAGCAGTACAACCCCTACGCCAGCATGACCAAGGGCACGGCCTACGACTACACCGAGGTGAAGCGCCTGGCCGTGGGCGTGAACTACCGCCCTATTCCCGAGATTGTCATCAAGGCCGAGTACTCCAACCGCTTCCTGAAGAGCATCTACAACAACGAGCCCGCCATCAACATCGGCGTGGCTTACGAGGGATTCTTTCTGTAATACTTAAATAAAAAGATTTGGTTTATGAAAAAGTTTTTCTATCTGCCCTTCGCTCTGCTGATGGGCGCAATCACACTCACCGCCTGCAGCGATGATGACGACAACAAAGACGACAGCATCTACAGCGACCGCTCCTATGGCCAGAAGGCCATCGACGCCTGTGCCACCGTCGTCAGCGAGTTGACCGCTGCCAACAACATGATTCCCGCCAGCGGCCTCACCGATGCCCAGGAGCAATACCTGCGCCAGACCCTGACCACGCTGGTCGACAATGTCATCGTGCCCACCTACACCAAACTGGCCGACGACACTGAAGATCTGGAGAAGACACTCAACGGACTGACCGTCAGCACCATCACCCAGAGTCAGATTGACAAGGCCTGCCAGGACTTCAAGCAGGCACGCGAGAACTGGGAGCGTTCCGAGGCCTTCCTCATGGGAGCCGCCAGCGACTTCGACATCGATCCCACCATCGACTCGTGGCCCCTCAACCGCACCCTGCTGCTCAACTACTTCAACAACGGCATGAACGATGAGATGCTCGACGATGCCACCATCCTGGGCTTCCACGCCCTCGAGTTCATCCTCTTCCGCGACGGCAAGCCCCGCAAGGTGGCCGAGTTCCAGGGCAACGACACCTACAAGAACTTCGAGAAGATCAGCGGTGCCAAGGAACTGGCCTACGCCCAGACCATCTGCACCCTGCTGAAGCAGCGCACCTACCAACTGCAGGTTGCCTGGGAAGGCGAGACCAGCAAGAATGCCAGCCGCGTCAGCGTGGTGAAGGCTGCCGGTCTGAACTATACCACCGAGAATGGCCTGAGTTATCGCGACAACCTCGTCAAGGCCGGCCAGGACAGCAAGAGCACCTTCCCCAGCCTGAAGGACGCCATCGCCCAGGTGCTGAGCGACGATGAGGGTTCCTGTGTGGCCATTGCCAACGAGGTGGGCACGGCCAAGATTGCCAACCCCTTCGCTGCTGGCGACATCTCCTACGTGGAGTCGCCCTACAGTTACAACTCCATCACCGACTTCCAGGACAACATCCGCAGCATCCGCAACGTGTGGCTGGGCTCCACCGACGGCAAGGCTGCCCAGTACAGTTTCCACGGCTTCTTCGCCGCCGTCACCAATGGCAGCAGCGTCAACACCGGCGTGGAGAACGCCTACCAGCAGGCCATCAGTTCCATCGGCAATATGCCCTCGCCCTTCGTCAAGTACTGCAGCACCGTCTGGAACATCGCCTTCGAAGATGACGAGGACTGGGATGTCGACGAGTAAGTAAACAATCAAAATCAGCGTTCATATGATCAACAGACTTTCACGCCTCTCTATCGTGACCATGCTGGCAGTTCCCGTACTGTCGGCATGTTCCGACTCAAACGACAACAAGCAAGACCTGGGCTCGCTGACACAGGACGTGAGCGAGTTCGGCAAGGCCAACGATGTGTTCACGGCCGAAGAGTGGTATCCCGGCGGCGAACTGGGCACCACCGAGAACGCCAGTTACTCCGCTCCCGCCCCAGCCGTAGAGAACATCGAAGGCATGGAGGAAGACTTCAACACCGGTGAGGACTTCTTCGAGCATCTCTACACCTTCGACCAGGCCCCCCGCAAGGGCCTCGGCCCGGCTTGGGTGCGCAACGGCTGCATAGCCTGCCATCCCTCCTACGGCCACGGCAAGCGCCAGACCGAGTACCGTGCCAACCAGATAGGCAACGGCTATCTGCTCGTCATCTACGACAAGACCACCAATGCCTACATCAGCGAGGTGACGGGCATGCCGCAGACGCAGGCCATGACGCCCTTCAAGGCCCCCATCGACGAGACTCAGATCAAGATCGACTGGCAGGAGGTGACCGAGATGCCCAGCGGACTGCCCATGACCTTCGCCGACGGCGAGCAGTATGCCCTCATCTATCCTGAGGTGACCATCCCCCAGGAGGCCTTCAACACCAACCCCAAGCCCTCCAACTACGACGTGCGCCTGGAGTCCACCATCGGCATCTACGGCACGGGCCTGCTCGATGCCATCACCGACGAGGACCTGGAGGCCCAGTGGCGCAGCGAGGCCCGCTACGTCAGCCTGAATCCCGCCATGTGGGACAAGGAGAACAACACCTTCGCCGCCTCGGCCTACTACTCCGCCCCCTACAACGACCTGGGCACCTTCCGCGGAAGCCACGGCCCCGTGAAGCGCTTCACCTACGCCATGACCCGCGGCTCGCTGCAGGACGGTGCCGGTGCCAACGCCATCTGGAACATCACCAACGTGACCCGCTCCGACCGCCACTTCCTCTACTCCACCCCCGCCTGGGCCAAGGCACAGAGCGAGGATGCTGAGGTGATCCGCTACATTCAGGAGCACGGTGCCGACGAGCAGAGCATTCTGCACCCCTACTATGCCGACGGAACCACCGAGGGTATCTCCGCCCGCATCAACGAGATCCTGAGCGTGTCGAGCATCGCCAAGAAGGAGACCTTCGAGAAGTACCTGCTCAACGGCCACCCCTACAACGGCGAGGAGGAGATGACCGACAAGCAGTACTACCAGTTCATGGTCTGGCACCGCGGCTTGGCCGTACCTGCCGCCCGCAACCTGGACAACGAGGACGTGAAACTCGGCAAGAAACTCTTCACCGAGATGGGCTGTGCCCGCTGCCACCGTCCGTCGTGGAAGACCGGCAACGACAATATGTGGGTCGACGCCTCCTCGAAGGCCTACATCGCCCAGAAACTGGGCCTGAGCGAGGCCCAGGCTGCCACCTACGACTACACCCGTCACCTGCCCAAGTACCCCAACCAGACCATCTGGCCCTATACCGACATGGTGCAGCATCGTCTGTTCATGAAGAACGACATCCGCACCGGCTGGTGTCGCACCACCCCGCTCTGGGGCCGCGGCCTGTCTAAGCGCCTCACGGGTGCCGACGACCGTCTGCACGACTGCCGAGCCCGCACCGTGGTAGAGGCCATCATGTGGCACGGCTACTCCAAGGAGTCGGATGCCTATGCCGCCACCGAGAAGTTCTACCACCTCTCCAAAGCCGAGCGCGACGCCGTGGTGAAGTTCATTGAGTCCATCTAAGTCTATGCTGAAGAAAGCACTCATCTTTATATATATAGTGGTGGTGGTCGTCATGGCCGCCGCCACTTTTGTCGAGAAGTCGAGCGGTGTGCGCCTCTATGACGAGTGGTGGTTCACGGTGCTGTGGGCGCTGCTCACGGCCGTGTCGGTGGCGTGGTTCCTCAAGCGGCGCGTGCGCCGCCTGTCGGTGGTCATGCTCCACCTGTCGTTTGTGGTCATCCTGCTGGGTGCCCTGCTCACCCATCTGTTCTCCAGCCAGGGAGCCGTCTACCTGCGCCAGGGCCAGTCGGTCAGCCAGTACATGACCCCCGACGAGACCCTGCACGACCTGCCCTTCAGTCTGCGGCTCGACACCTTCCGCATCATCTGCCACGAGGGCACGACGGCGGCCGCCGACTACGAGTCGCACCTGACGCTGACCGATGCCGACGGCGCCAGCCGGCAGGCAGTGGTGTCGATGAACAATATCTGCTCGCACAGCGGCATCCGCCTCTACCAGACCAGCTACGACGCTGACGGCCAGGGCAGCATACTGGCCCTGAACAGCGACCCCTGGGGCATTCCCGTCACCTACGTGGGCTATGCCCTGCTCTTCGTCTCGCTGGTATGGATACTGCTCGACCCGAAGGGGGCCTACCGCCAGGTGCTGCGCTCCCCGCTGCTCAGGAAGGGGGTGCTCTCGCTGGTTCTCTGTCTCGTTTGTGGCCATAGTATGGCCACAGACAGGACGGCGGAGGCCACAGACAGGACGGCGGAGGCGGCGGCAGCGGGAAGGGCGGTGCTGCCCGCCGAGACGGCAGCGCGCTTCGGGCGGCTCAACGTGGTCTACAACGACCGCGTGTGCCCCATGCAGACCTATGCGCTCGACTTCACCAAGAAACTCTACGGCAAGCGCTCCTACGAGGGCTACACCGCCGAACAGGTGCTCACGGGCTACCTGTTCTTCACCGACGAGTGGCTGGACGAGTCGCTCTTCATGCCTCAGGGCACCGATGTCAAGGCGCAGCGCAAGGCCGAGGCCCGCCAGATCGTGGTGAGCCAACTGCTGCAGGGCGTGACGATGAAGGTGTTTCCTCATACTGCCGACGGCAAGACCACCTGGTATGCGCCCACCGACGAGGTGGACACGCTGAGCGTGCCGACCGACGACCGTCTCTACATGGGCACTTCCTTCATGCTGCTCTACGAGGAGATAGCGGCCGGACACTACGACACCGTGGACCGCTACCTGGACAAGATGCTGGCCTACCAGCAGCAGAACGGCGGAGCCTCCATACCCAGCGACACGCGCCTGCAGGCCGAGCGCCTCTACAACAGCGTGCCCTTCGCCACCATCCTCTTCATCGTCTGCCTCACCATGGGCTTCCTCACGCTCGGCCTCTTCATCTGGCAACTGTCCACCGGCCGGCGGGCCTGGGGCTGGCTCTACGGCGTGTCGCTCACCGTGCTGGGCCTGGCGTTTGCCGCCCTGACGCTCTGCCTGGTGCTGCGCTGGGTGGTCAGCGGCAATGTGCCTATGGCCAACGGCTACGAGACGATGCTCCTGCTGGCCTGGCTCATCCTGCTCGTCACGCTGGTGCTCTACCACCGCTTCCGCATCCTGCTCACCTTCGGCTTCCTGCTCTCGGGCTTCTTCCTGCTGGTGAGCCACATCTCGCAGATGGACCCGCAGATAGGCCACCTGATGCCCGTGCTCAATTCGCCTCTGCTGACCCTCCACGTGAGCATCATCATGATGTCGTTCGCCCTGCTCAGCCTCACGTTCATCTGCGGCCTTACCGCCCTGAGCATCAGACTGTTCAAGCGCCACTCGGAAGAAAACATTGAGGCCCTGGCCATGCTCAGCCGCGTGTTCCTCTACCCGGCGCTGACCACCCTCGGACTGGGCATCTTCATCGGTGCCCTGTGGGCCAACATCTCGTGGGGCAACTACTGGAGTTGGGACCCTAAGGAGACCTGGGCGCTCATCACCTTCATGGTCTACGCCGTGGTGGTGCACGTGCAGTCGTTCCCTGTGTTCCGCCGCCCCGTGGCCTACCATGTGTTCGTCACCCTGGCCTTCCTCACCCTGCTGATGACCTACTTCGGCGTGAACTATTTCCTGGGCGGCATGCATTCTTATGCCTGAATTATTTGCTCAATTCAGCAAAATGTCTTATCTTTGCAGCCAGATTTGGAAAAAGACTGCAAGACAATGAACGAGACATTACTACCCATTGGCACCATCCTGCGTGGTGTCTACGTGATAGAGCAACAGTTGGCGTCGGGCGGCTTCGGCAACACCTACAAGGCCCGCAACGTGCAATTCGACGAGCACTACGCCATCAAGGAGTTCTTCATGAACGGCATCAACGACCGCGACCAGGCCACAGGGCTGGTCAGCGTGAGCAACGCCCAGAACCGCGACCAGTACGACGAGCAACTGCAGAAGTTCAAGAAGGAAGCCCAGCGCCTGCGCCGCCTGAACAACGACCACATCGTCCGCGTGCACGACCTGTTCGAGGAGAACGGCACGGCCTACTATGCCATGGACTTCATCGACGGCGAATCGCTCTCCGCGCGGCTGAAGCGGCAGGGCCCGCTCAGCGAGCAGCAGGTGCTCAGCGTGCTGCCCCAGGTGCTCGACGCGCTGAAGACGGTGCACGAGGCCAACCTGTGGCACCTGGACCTGAAGCCGGCCAACATCATGATGACTCGCGAGGAGAAGGCCCTGCTCATCGACTTCGGCGCCAGCAAGCAGATGAGCGCCGACGGCGGCGGTGCCACCTCGAGCACCTCGCTCTGCTATACCCCAGGCTTCGCACCACCCGAACAGGTGGAGCAGAACATGGACAAGTTCGGTCCCTGGACCGACCTCTACGCCCTGGGAGCCACCCTCTTCAACCTGCTGACCAACCAGAAGCCGCCCGCATCGAGCGACATCAACGAGAATGCCGACGAGGCCTTCCTACCCCTGCTGCAGCGGTGCTCGCGGCAGATGCGCACCTACGTGCGCTGGCTGATGCAGCCCAAGCGCAACCAGCGTCCGCAGAGCGTGGCCGAGGCCACGGCACGCATGCAGGTGCTCTTCCGGATGAAGCCCGAGCCGAAGCCTGAGCCCAAGCCGGAACAAAAGCCGGAACAGCAGTCGGTGGAGACGAAACTTGCCGGTCAGCCCCAGCCAAACGCCGTAACCGAGGAAGACAGGGAATCGTATATGAAGGCGTTCTTCGAGGCTGCCAAAGAAGGCAACAACCGCAAGGATGCCCCATTGTCCCCCGGCCTGCAGAAGCAAATGGACAAGTTCCGGGCCGAACGAGCCAGGAAGGAACTGGAGAGGAAAAAGCAGCAAAAGGCCGGATGCCTCAAGGAGATGCTGATAGGCATCGGCACCCTGGTCGGGATGATCATCCTCACGGTGGCCGTATGGCTGGGCGTGTCCTACCTGTTCTCCTCTGGCAAGCCCACCGCCTTCAACGACCACGAACTGCCCACCGAACGGGACACGCTGGCCTATGCCATCGGCATGAGCCAGACGGAGGGGCTGACCATATATCTGAGCGAGTCGATGGATGTGGACACCATGTATATGGACGCCTTCTGCGAAGGACTGCTCTACGCCAACGACCTGGCCGACATGACGGACTATCAGTTCGACCCCCAGAAGACGGCCTACAACGTGGGCATACAGATAGGCCAGCAGGTGAAGACGCAGATGGTGCCCGCCCTCAACGAGGGGGTCTTCGGCAAAGACGCATCAGAGACGCTGCCCTTCGACAAACTGATGGCCGGTCTGGTGCAGGCCCTGCGTCCCGGCACGAGCCTGATGAGCATGGAGCAGGCCAAGCAGACCGTAGAGCGGCTGTCGAACACCTATGCTGAGCGCCGCATGGAGACGCAATATGCCGACGTCAAGCGGCAGGGCGAGGAATTCCTCAGCAAGAAGCGGCGCGAGCAGGGCGTCTACGAACTGCCCCGCAGCGGCGGCGTGCTCTACAAGGTCATCAAGAACGGCTCCGGCACCACGCCCACGGCCGAGAGTACCGTGCGCGTGCGCTACGAGGGAACGCTCACCGACGGCACCGTCTTCGACAGCAACTGGAATCAGCGCAAGGGCACCACCTTCAGCATCAATCAGGTCATACCCGGCTGGCAGTCGGCCCTGCAGCGCATGCCGCAAGGCTCTATCTGGGAGGTCTACATCCCCCAGGATCAGGCCTATGGCACACGCGGAACGAGCAAGATTAAGCCTTTCTCGGCACTCGTCTTCAAGATTGAACTGCTGGAGGTGAAGTAGTCTCCTCATCAACCCGAAATGCGGCCGAGCATTCTATAGAGATATTATTTTTAAAAATATAAGATGAAATACCATTATTATATTTTTTTATATCTCTAAGAATGCACGGCCGCATCGGCCGCAACGGCCGCAAAACTGACACCCGAAGGGGTTTGGACCGTCCAAACCCGAGGTTTGCTCCGTCCAAACCCAGAGTTTGGTTCGTCCAAACTTGGGGTTTGCTTCGTCCAAACCCCTCTTTTTCTGCCTTTTTGTTTGGCGGTTTCAGAAATTATGCCTAACTTTGCAGTCTGTTAATGGAAACTAACAAACTATAAAGACATATTCAACGAACAATGAAACAGACAATCCTTGTGACTGGTGGCACCGGATTCATCGGCAGCCACACCACCGTAGAACTGCAGGAGGCAGGCTATGAAGTAGTGATCATCGACAACCTGTCGAACTCCAATGCAGCCGTCGTAGACGGTATCGAGAAGATCACAGGCGTGCGCCCCGCCTTCGAGAAGGTGGACTGCTGCGATCTGGAGGCCCTGGAGGGCGTGTTCCGGAAGTACCCGAAGATAGAGGGCATCATCCACTTCGCCGCCTCGAAGGCCGTAGGCGAGAGCGTGGAGAAGCCCCTGCTCTACTATCGCAACAACCTGACCTCGCTGATCAACCTGCTGGAACTGATGCCGAAATACGATGTCAAGGGCATCATCTTCTCCAGTTCGTGCACCGTCTACGGACAGCCCACCGAGGAGAACCTGCCCGTCACCGAGAACGCCCCCATACAGAAGGCCCTCTCGCCCTACGGCAACACCAAGCAGATCAACGAGGAGATCATCCAGGACTACATCCACAGCGGCGCCCCCATCAAGAGCATCATCCTGCGCTACTTCAACCCCATCGGCGCACACCCCTCCGCACTCATCGGCGAACTGCCCAACGGCGTGCCCATGAACCTGATTCCCTTCGTCACTCAGACGGCCATCGGCATCCGCAAGCAACTGAAGATCTTCGGCCACGACTATAACACCCCCGACCACACCTGCATACGCGACTACATCTATGTGGTCGACCTGGCCAAGGCCCACGTGAAGGCTATGGAGCGCGTGCTCGACCAGCCTGAGACCGACGCCGTAGAGGTGTTCAACATCGGCACCGGCAAGGGACTCTCCACGCTGGAAGTGGTGGAAGGCTTCGAGAAGGCCACCGGCGTGAAGGTCAACTGGGAGTATGCCCCCCGTCGCGAAGGCGACATCGAGAAGGTGTGGGGCAACGTGGACAAGGCCAACAAGGTGCTGGGCTGGAAGGCCGACACCCCCACCGACGAGGTGCTGAAGAGCGCCTGGCGCTGGCAGGAGAAACTGCGCGCGGACGGCATACAGTGAGAAAGAGTCTATAACCATATAGTAAACAGTCATCGATAAGACTGAAATTTGTGTTTGTGTTGAGATGGCTTCCGATGTGAATCGGGAGCCATTTTTCGCTCATGCGCTTTGCCGAACTTACTTTTCGTTCGGCAAAAGAAAAGAAAATTGCCATTTTCTTTCTTTTTCTCTCACTTATTTCGTAACTTTGCAGCCGCAATGGCATTGAGTGTAAACTAAACCAACAAAAATAACAAGCAAGCAATGAAAAGAGACAACACGGTGTTTGAACTGATTGAGCGCGAGCACCAGCGCCAGTTGAAGGGTATTGAACTCATCGCTTCGGAGAACTTCGTGAGCGATCAGGTGATGGAGGCCATGGGCTCCTACCTGACCAACAAGTATGCCGAGGGCTACCCCGGCAAGCGCTACTACGGCGGCTGCCAGGTGGTGGACGAGGTGGAGAAATTGGCCATCGAGCGCGTCTGCAAACTGTTCGACGCCGAGTATGCCAACGTGCAGCCCCACTCTGGCGCACAGGCCAACGCCGCCGTGCTGCTGGCCGTGCTGCAGCCGGGCGACACCTTCATGGGTCTGAACCTGGCCCACGGCGGTCACCTCAGCCACGGTTCGCTGGTCAACACCTCCGGCATCCTCTATAAGCCCGTGGGCTACAACCTGAACAAGGAGACCGGCCGCGTGGACTATGACGAGATGGAGCAACTGGCCCTGGAGCACAAGCCCAAACTCATCATCGGCGGTGGCTCGGCCTACAGCCGTGAGTGGGACTACAAGCGTATGCGCGAGATAGCCGACAAGGTGGGCGCACTGCTGATGATCGACATGGCTCACCCCGCAGGCCTGATTGCCGCCGGACTGCTGGAGAACCCCGTCAAGTGGGCTCACATCGTGACCTCTACCACCCATAAGACCCTGCGCGGCCCGCGCGGCGGCATCATCCTGATGGGCAAGGACTTCCAGAACCCCTGGGGCCTGAAGACCCCGAAGGGCGAGGTGAAGATGATGTCGGCCCTGCTCAACAGCGCCGTCTTCCCCGGACAGCAGGGCGGCCCGCTGGAGCACGTCATCGCTGCCAAGGCCGTGGCCTTCGGCGAGGCACTGCAGCCCGAGTTCAAGGAGTGGGCCAAGCAGGTGCAGAAGAACGCCAAGGTGCTGGCCGACGAACTGACCAAGCGCGGCTTCACCATCGTCTCTGGCGGTACCGACAACCACTCGATGCTGGTAGACCTGCGCTCTAAGTATCCCGACCTGACGGGCAAGGTGGCCGAGAACGCCCTGGTGGCTGCCGACATCACGGTGAACAAGAACATGGTGCCCTTCGACTCGCGCTCGGCCTTCCAGACCAGCGGCATCCGTCTGGGCACGCCTGCCATCACCACCCGCGGCGCCAAGGAGGATCTGATGATTCAGATTGCTGCCTGGATCGAGGAGGTGCTCAACGCTCCCGAGAGCGAGGAGGTCATCGCCAGCGTGCGCGCTCGCGTGAATGAGAAGATGAAGGAGTATCCTCTCTTCGCATACTAATAAGTATCATAGATGAAGAACATACTGACGGCGCTTCTGGCGCTCACCGCATCACTTGCCCTGCTGGCCAACCCTGGCTTTCAGCAGGGCAAGCGCTATCATATCGTAAGCCAGCAGTATGCCAGCGGCTGCGTGGCCGATGGCTCATCGGCAGGACAGACTACCCCACTCTACTATCTGACCAGCAGCACCTCGGCCGACTATGCCTACTGGGAAGTAAACGAGGTGGAAAGCGGAGTCTACACCATCAGAAACGCCAGGACCGGCCAGTATGTCACCTACGACGGCGTGCGCAGCGACAACCCCGTGAGGCGCTACGTCAGCATGACCACTGCCCGTGACGGCAACCGCTCGCTGTGGACCTTCACGCCTCAGGGCGGCTACTACGTCATTCGCAACGCAGACGTCACGAGCCACATCTGGGATGTGCGTGCCCCGTCGACCGGCACCCCCTACGTGGTGGGCACCTATGCCAACAGCGGCAGTGGCAACAGCAACCAACTGTTTGCCTTCTACGATGAACAGGGCAAGGCCGTCAGCGAGACCGTCAATATCGATACGCCGCTGAGCAGTGCCCTCGACGACTGGCAGGTGGGAGCCTGCACACCTTCCTACATCAGTGATCAGGGCTACTACCTGCAGCCCATCGCCACGACCGCCTTCGGCACAGACCTGACCCTGACCGTCCGCTACACGCCGAAGGAGGGCTGGGGCACGCTCGCCATCGACGGACAGCCCGTCAGCAGCGGCACCGACTATACCTTTGCCGACGTCAGGGCCTCGAAGACCTACACGCTCAGCATCAGCCATCAGAACGGCAGCACCGTCAGCCGCCCGCTGACCTTCACCTCACTGCCCGTGGTCAGCATGTACGGCTCGTTCAGCAACGCCTATGCCGAAGGCAACATCATCGTGCAGGAGCCCGGCAAACCGACCTATCCCCTCACCCACATCAAAGCCAAGTGGCGCGGCGGCATCACCAACGGCAGTGACAAGCACAAGCGCAACTACCACGTGAAGTTCCTCGACGAGCAGGGCGCGAAAATGGACCAAAAGTTCTTCGGCCTGCGCAACGACAACTCATGGATCCTCGAATCCTGTCAGGTCGACATGAGCCGCATCCGCAACCGCGTGCTCACCGACCTATGGAACGACTTCGCCGTCAAGCCCTACTACGCCGAGCAGGAGCCGAAGGCACTGACGGGCACCCGTGGTCGCTTCGTGGAACTCATCCTCAACGGCGAATACCGCGGCATCTACTGCATGACGGAGGCCATGGACCGCAAGCAGATGAAACTGAAGAAGTACGACGAGACGACCGCCACCATGCACGGACAACTGTGGAAGTCGAAAGACTGGAGTTATGCCGTCTTCATGGGCCACAACCGCGACCAGAACACCTACCCGATGGCGGCCCCCGCCTCGGCCAACAACCAGAGCGAATCGTGGGACCAGTACTACGTGAAATACCCCGACTTCGACGATGTCAAGCCCACCGACTGGAGCACGCTGCGGCAGGCCGTCAACTTCGTCTGCACCGCCAGCAATGCCGACTTCAAGGCCCACGTGGCCGACTACTTCGACATGCCGCTCGTCATGGACTACTACATCCTGATGGAGACCATCCTCTCCACCGACAATCACGGCAAGAACATGTACTTCGCCGTCTACGACAAGCAGGAAGACAAGCGCATCACCTTCGGCGTGTGGGACATGGATGCCACCACCGGCCAGCGCTGGAGCGACGCCTACTACCACTCTACGCTGATGCGCCCCGAACAGGACTACACCACCTACATCACCCAGAACGAGCATGGCGACTACAACCTGTTCCGCCGCATCAAGGCCACCAATCCCGATGACTTCAACATGCAAGTCCGACTGCGCTACCGCGACCTGCGAGAGACCTACCTGCAGACCGACGCCGTGGTCAGTCGCTTCGAGAGGCAGTTGGCCGAGTTCAAGACCTGCGGAGCCGCCCAGCGCGAATACCGCAAATGGAGCGGCGACAGCGACGTGGCCGGCAAGACGCTCAACTTCGACACCGAACTCGACTACCTGCGCGACTGGCTGACCCGTCGTCTGAACTATCTCGACAAGACACGGTTCCGCATCAGCGAACTGCCCACATCAGGCATCGCCACGGCGATCTCCGCTCCGGAGGCGCATCAGGGCGTCTACACCCTCAACGGACAGAAAGTGGCCGACACGCCTGCATCCCTCAACCAGTTGCCAAAGGGCATCTACATCGTCGACGGACGCAAGGTCATCGTAGGCAGATAAAAAACGACGCTTTCTTCTCTTAACGCCACACCACCTTTAAAGGTTCGCGAAGGTTGCGCAACGTCCAGTCGGCACGCTGCAGCCATTCGGCCTGCGTCCGCACATCGAACTTCGACCAGGCAGAACCGAAATAATAAGTGAACGGCTCGCCGGAATAGTTGTCGCGGATGCCCACGGCATGGCGCACGCCCGACTGCTCGACGACCTTGGTCTCCACCAGATTCTCAGGGAAGAGCAGGCCGAGGAACAACTGGCAGTTGTTCACCGGCACGTTGTCTGTCGGGTCCACATAGAGCACCCTATCCTTGGCCAGGACGAGCGGCGCCGTGGCCAGAGCAACCTCGGTGTCGGGCGAGGCATAGACAGGCTGGTCGGGCGTATGGAGCACGATGCCGGCAGCCAGTTCCTGCGGCATGGTCATACCGTCATACCACACCTTCATGCTACAGAAGTTGGAGCCCTTGTCGAGCGTGATGATGCGATGCTCGGTGATGCTGTCGCCCTCGATGGCCACGGGCTGATAGTCGAGTTGCACAGTCATGCGCAGCGGGCCGAGGTCGAGCATCCGGTAGTCGCGGAAGCAGTAGGGATAGACCAGTTGGTCGCTGACCATCAGGGCCGGCGTGCCACAGCCGAGCGTGGGCCCCACCTGATAGACATCGGAGCCGCGGCCGTGGTCGTGGTGATAGGAGTTGAGCCGGTAGAGCGAGTCGCCGCGCTGGCGGTTCTGCTTGCGCAGGCGCTCCACCTGCGGCATCATGACCACATCCTCCACCCAGTAGCGCTCGTCGAGCACCAGTTCGGGCGTGTTCTTCGTCCACACATCCAGGCCGTAACTCTTCTCGCCCGTCTTCTGCAGGGCAGGACCGTAGACACGGTAGGCACCGCGGTCATTCTCCCAGGCGAAGTCGTCCTTGCGCTCTGGGAAGATACGGCCGTAGCAGACGGCGGGATAGTTCTTGGGCGTGCCGCGACGGATGGTGAAGGTCTGAGTGCCCTGAGGACGCACACCAGCCTGGATAAGCACCTGGCCGTCGTGGGTCAACTGGTAGGGCACCTCGAGGCCGGCCACGTCGCAGACAATGAACTGGCGACCACCGGGGATGCCGAGGCGACTGAAGACGGTGTCAGCGGGCAAGGCTATCACCTGCTCGCGGTATTCGTCGGAGCCGTTCGTTACCTTTGCGGTCATAGTATGACCGCTAACGGGACGGCTCTCATAGCGCAGGTGCTCGCAGGCAGCCAGGAGGAAGGCTCCCACGCCGAAGTTGGCCTGCGAATGGGCATCGACGGTCTTGGTGGGATCGGGCTTCTCGCCGATGGGCTGCACGAAGCCCACACTGCCATCAGGCTGCAGGGCGGTGGTGGTGAGGTACTGCCAGGCCCGCTCGATGACAGGCTCGTAGGCAGCACGGTCGAGCAGGCCGTTGTTGACGCCCCAGAGCATACCGTAGGTGAAAAAGGCGGTGCCGGAGGTCTCCGGTCCCGGCGCATCGTCCTCGCAGAGCATCGAACGGCTCCAGTAGCCGCCGGGACGCTGCACGCGGGCCACGCCCTCGGCCAACTGGCGGAAGCGCAGGAGGAAGAAGTCGCGATGGGCATAGTCTTCGGGCATGTCGCTGAGCACCTTGGCCAGTCCGGCCAGCACCCATCCGTCGCCACGCGCCCAGAAACTCTTGCCGCCATTGCAGGCCGTCTTCACCTTGGGATAGATGTACTTGGCGTCGCGGTAGTAGAGTTGCTCCACGCTGTCGTACATCAGCGCGTCGGCCCAGCGGAAGTTGTCGTAGAGTTTGTCGAGATACTTCACGTCGCCCGTAGTCTTGTAGAGTTTGGTCATGACGGGCATCACCATGTAAAGGGCATCGGCCCACCACCAGAAGTCGGTCTCCGGCCGGCGCACCTCATAGTCCATCACCTCCAGGGCACGGGCTATCTTGTAGTCGCCGCGCTCTATCTCGTAGAGGTCGAGATAGGTCTGGAAGCAGATCTGCCAGTCGCCGAAGAGCACATAGTCCTGCCCCTCGCCGTAGGTCTTGTACTTCCACTTCGCGGGATCTTTCCCCCGTGCGCCCTGCCACAGATTGTGGCGGGCCCAGGCATCGCTGTAGGCCAACCAGCGGGCATGGCCCAGCAGGCGATAGGCCTCCATGTTGCCGGTATGGTAGGCAGCCTCGTCCCAGAAAGAGCGCACCTGAACGGGATGGTGCTGCTGCCAGTAGTCGTTCACGCGGGTGATCATCTCGATGGTCGTGAGCGGCTTCTGCCGGACGGCCTTTTTACGCTTGGCTCCTGCGGCCACACAGACCAGAAGGGCCAGAAGAAGAAGGGTGAGTCTTCGCATATTGCTATTGTTTCAGGTTGTCATTGAAGAAGTTGATGCACTGGCGGAACAGATGGTTGCGGGTGTTGCCGCCGCGGATGCTGTGGTTCTTGCCGGGATAGACCAGTTGGCGGAAGTCCTTGTCGGCATCGACGAGGGCCTTGACGTACTCGGCGGTATTCTCGAAGTGCACGTTGTCATCAGCCAGTCCGTGGACGAGCAGCAGCGAGCCGCTCAGTTGCGAGGCGCGGGCAATGGGGCACACGTCATCGTAGCCGCTGGCGTTCTCCTTAGGCGTGCGCATGAAGCGCTCGGTGTAGACGGTGTCGTAGTAGCGCCAGCACGTGGGCGGGGCGATGGCGATGCCGCAGCGGAAGACAGGACGGCCCTCCGACATGGACATGAGCGTATTCCAGCCGCCGTAACTCCAGCCCCAGATGGCGATGCGGTCCTTATCGACGTAGGACTGCCGGCCCAGCCAGATGGCTGTCTCCACCTGATCGCGAGCCTCCAGTTCGCCCAGCCGCAGATAGGTGCACTTCTCGAACTCGGCCCCGCGGCCACCCGTGCCACGACCGTCGACGCATACCACCACATAGCCCTGCTGGGCCAGATACTGCTCGAGGATGGCTCCCTGGCCATTCATGCCGATGTTCCAGTTGTCCTTCACCTGCTGCGAGCCGGGGCCGCCATACTGATACATGATGACGGGATAGCGCTTCTGGGGATTGAAGTCCTTCGGACGGAGCATCCAGCCATTGAGCGTCACGCCCTCCGCGGTGGCAAACGAAAAGAGTTGCTTGGTGCCCATATCGTAGGAGGCATATTTCTCGGCAAGGTCATGGTTATCAATGAGCGTGACCAGCGTCTTGCCGCTGTTGCTGCAGAGGGTGTAGCGCGGCACGCTGTTCAGGCTGCTGTAGGTGCAGACGAAGTAGCGGAAGTTGGTGCTGAAGATGGCCGAACTGGTGCCAGCCTGCGGCGTGAGGCAGTCAGTGCGACCATTGGCATGGGCCACATAGACACGCACGTCGGCCGGGCCATTGGCATGGGAGGCATAGTAGACGTCGCCCGTCGCCTCGTCGAGCCCGTAGACATCGGTCACGTCGAAGTCGCCCTGCGTCACCTGCCGTCTCAACTGGCCGTTCAGGCCATAGAGGTAGATGTGGTTGTAGCCGTCGCGCTGGCTGGTCAGCAGGAGGCTGCTATTGGTGATGATGGCATTGGAAAAGACATCCTCGTTGATATACTTGTCCACCCGGTCCTCTATGATCTGCTGGCAGACGGTGGACATGGGGTTGGCGGTGAAGATGCGCAGGCAGTCCTGATGGCGGTTGAGGGTGAATACGAGTATCTTGGTGGGGTCGCTGGTGGCCTTGATGCGGGGCACATAGCCGTCGGCATCGAGGGGCACCTGCAGGGTGCGCGTCTGACGGCTCTTGATGTCGTAACTCATCACCTGCACGCGGGCATTCTGGTCGCCCGGATGGGGGTACTTGTAGGAATAGTTACTCAGGGGCAGGGCATGCACAGGCACCTGCGTCTCGTCGTAGCGCACCCAGACCACCTGCTTCGAGTCGGCTGTGAAGACGAGGGCAGAATTGTGGGAGAACTCCTCCTCGCACACCCAGTCGGGCACGCCGTTGATCACCTCGTTGTGACGACCGTCCTTGGTCAACTGGCTCTCGGCGTTGTTGTAGAGCAACTTGACCAGATAGATGTTGTTCTCGCGAACGAAGGCCACCTGCTGGCCGTCGGGGCTCCACACAGGCGCCTGCTGCGGACCGCCGTCGCTGAGGGGCTCCATCTTGTTGTTGGCCACATTATAGATGTAATAGACGGCTGTGAACGAACGGCGATAGATGGCCTTGGTCTGCGTCTGGATGAGCAGATGCTTGCCATCGGGGCTGACGATGTAGCCGTCCACGCGATCGATCTTAGCACCACGGGCGGTCTGGACGTCGAAGAGCACGCCAGTCTGCTTGCCGGTCTTGAAGGCGTAAGTCAATATCTGCTTGCCGTCGCTGCTGATCTGAGCGTATGTCTCGCCATCGGCCAGCGGCTCGACGGCAGCCATCGACTGGGCACGGAAGGCCGCACCGGTTACATCTTTCAAACTGAGTTGCTGGCCTGCCAGCACTGGAGCAGCCGCAAAGAGGGCCACAAGGAATTGGGTTATCTTTTTCATACGACTGCAAAGGTACGAATTATTACTGACACCGCCAAATTTAGCGGTGCCAATTCTGACGATCGCTGTACGTAATCAGAAACTGCCATCCGCCATAACTGCCATCGAAGAGAAGACAGGCATGGTCAGCAACTCATCAATACTCATGTCGGGATGGGAGTTCATGTAAGTCTCGACCAAACGAACCTCATCTTGCTGAAAAACAGGGCGTTCAAGCACACGGTTAACCACCCACTGAATGCGCCCCATGTGGTTGCGACGGGCCTGATGAAGAGCCACAGAGTCGGCCGTCTCAGTCTCGCCTACAATCAACGGATAGCGGTTAAGAAGATAGAAACTGATGCAGTCAGGCACAATGAACTGGCGGGTCATCATGGCGCGCTGCTCCTCAGTATAGCCATATCGGAGGTAGGCGGGATAGTCTTTGCCCAGATATTTATCGAGCGAAATACCCAGCATACCATCGTCCACCACGATGCTCTGGTCGAGCGAACCAATCTGGGTGTAGACGCGTGGCATCTCCACTGAGGGCAGCAGATGCTGCAAACGTGCGAAGGCTTCCGAGAGTTGACCGTTCAGATCGTCTACCTCGCGATACTGCTTCTCCACATCACCCATCAGGCACTGCAGTGTGCTGTCCTGAAAGAAGAGCAGGAAGCGCACGTTGATGTCCGACTCGTCCACCCGCCCGAGGCGCAGCACATCCTCTATCAGCGCGCGCGTCTCCGAGGGATACCCCGTTTTCATCTGCTGCAAGGCCGCAAAGTCACCCGTAGTCAGATAGAGCATCTCCACCTGATCGAAGCGCTCGATGACGATGCCTTCGTCCTCTTCAGCGTCGCCGTTTGGACGCAGTTGCCACTGGCAACCAATGCAGGCTACCAGGCAAACGAACGACAGGAGAAACCATCTTTTCATGCAGGAATGAGGCATACGTATGTTAAATAACGCTACAAAAGTACAAAAAAGAGTTGAATTAACCAAATTTTAACCTAATATTTTTAAAAACTTCGCGCTTTTAGCCACCTTTTCACTACTTTTGCAGAAAACCAGACTACGATATGAAACTTATTTGCCTAACAATGACCCTGCTGGCCACCATGACTGCCAGCGCCCAACAGACATTTACAGTCAATGTGAAGAACCCCTTGAAAACCGACCGCACAGATCAGCCGGTGGTCATCTCGCTGGAGAAATACGGTGAGGTGCGCTCGGCCCTCGTCATGAGCGGCAGCCAGGAGATACCTTGCCAACTGGACGATATCAACCTGGACGAGCAGTACGACGAACTCTGCTTCCTGGCTGACCTGAAGGGCAAGGAGCAGAAGGACTACACCGTCACGCTCTACGCCGACGGAGAGCCCCGCACCTACCCTGCCCGCGTGTATGCCGAGATGCTGATGCGCAACGACAAGGTGAAAGAGAAGAACAAGCACAACAACTACGTGGCGAGCCTCAGTGTGAGGGGCGACTGCGCCAACTCATACAACCTGCTGCACCACCACGGCGTAGACTTCGAGAGCGAACTGAACGGCATTCGCATCTACTTCGACAAGCGCCAGACGCTGGATCTCTACGGGAAATTCCAGAAACGACTCGAACTGGAGGCCACGCAGTTCTACACACAGGCCGACCAGAAGCAGCAGGGCTATGGCGACGATGTGCTATGGGTGGGCAACACCTTCGGACTGGGCGCCTTCCGCGGCTGGAACGGTCAGGAGCCCACGATGATTGAGCCCGTGAAGACACGCACGCAGCGCGTCATCGCCTACGGTCCCCTGCGCACCATTGTGGAGGTGATCGACCAAGGCTGGCAGGCCGAGGCCGACAAGCCCGCTGTCAACATGACGCTGCGCTACACCCAATATGCGGGCCATCGCGACACCGATGTGGACGTCTGCTTCAATCGCGACGTGGAGGGCTACCGATTCTCTACCGGCATCATCAATGTGAAAGGATCAACGGAGTTTTCTGACAAGAAGGGCCTTCGTGCCTGCTGGGGCACCGACTATCCCTCGACTGACACCCTGAAATGGAGCCGCGAGACCGTCGGTCTGGGCATCCTGCTCGACGAGGCAAACATCATCAGCGAGGAGCCTGCCAACAAGGACAACTACGCCTTCGTGGTAGGCACCAAAGGTCAACACATGACCTACAAGGTGGTTTACTGCTCAGCCAACGAAACCTTCGGCTACCACAGTGCCCAGGAATGGTTCGACTGGCTGAAACTGTGGCGCAAAGAGGCTGAGCAGCCTGTTATCATTAAACTATAGAGATGGGGTGCCCTGGGCGGTTGTTTCGGCATCGTCCGGGGCTTCCTTTTGGTCCAACTGTTCGTACTTCGAATTGCGGCTCTTGTATTCAGGGACGATGTCCTTCATCTTCTTCACCGTAGCCATATCGTCATAGCGCTGAGCAATCTGGAAGAGGTCCTCTATGTCGCGAAGCACCTGCTCGTAATCGTACTCACGCACCTGAGCAATTCGAATCTTCTTGTGGAACGATGGTTTGGTGTTCTCCTTCTCGTTAAGCACCTCTTCATAGAGTTTCTCACCCGGGCGCAATCCCGTGAACTGAACCTCTATATTCTGAGCCCCCGACAATTGTATCATACGCTTGGCCAGGTCGGCTATGCGCACAGGATTGCCCATATCGAAGACGAATATCTCGCCACCATGACCTTTCGTGCCGGCCTCCAACACCAGTTTACAGGCCTCGGGTATCAGCATGAAGTAGCGGATGATGTCAGGATGGGTCACCGTAACGGGGCCGCCTTTCTTTATCTGCTCCTGGAACAAAGGTATCACGCTACCATTGGAACCCAGCACATTTCCGAATCGGGTGGTCACAAACTGCGTACGCTTCTGGTCTGACTCCTTAGAATGAATCTCGCGATCCAGCGACTGCACGTAGATTTCGCAGATGCGCTTCGAGCATCCCATCACGTTGGTCGGGTTGACAGCCTTGTCTGTCGACACCATCACGAATTTCTTCACGCCGTACTTCACCGAAAGATCGGCAATCACCTTGGTGCCATAGACGTTATTCAGCACGGCAGCACTCGGATTGTCCTCCATCATCGGCACGTGCTTGTAGGCTGCGGCGTGGAAGACATAGTCTGGTTTGAACTCACGGAAGATATTCTCCATGCGGCCCTGGTGGCAGATGCTGGTGACGACAGTCTCGGCGGGGATGTCGGGATAGTCGCGCTCCATCATCAGGCGGATATCGTGTTCAGGCGTTTCGGCCTGATCGATCAGCATCATGGCTGCCGGCTTGTAGATAGCCACCTGGCGCACCATCTCCGAGCCAATCGAACCAGCAGAACCGGTAATCAGAATGCGCTTGCCCGTCAATTCGCGGCCCACAGTCTCCATGTCCACCCTGATTTCTTCGCGCGGCAGCAGGTCTTCCACCGACACCTCTTTCATTTGTACGGCAGAGAAATCATCCGAAGAACCGTCCCACTCATGGGCCATTGTGGCCATATAAATGCGGCAACCGGCACCAATGATAGCATCCTGCAGTTTCTGCTCCTTGCGGAATTCGTCTGTTCGCAGCGGCGACACCAGCACCGCATCAATATCCTTCTCGCGAATCACGGCAGCGATGTCATCCTCAATACTGTACACGCGCTCGCCCATCAACAGATTGTTGCGATAGCGGTTTTCGTGCGTGATGAAGCCCTTCAGCACAAAGCGCGTAGGCTTCTCCATGCGGATGTTCTTGGCCAGTCCCACGCCGCCAGTCATGGCACCGTAGATAAGCACCCGCTGGGCCCTCTTGTCCGACGTGGCTACATCGTAGAGCACCTTCACCAGCACACGTACGCCCCACATCAGCACCGTGGCAACGAAGAACATGGCCACCGTCAGGGGTACGGAGATCCTGGCAAACCGAGAGGAAGGGGTCTCTCTCATCACATAGTAAGCACCGATGCAGAGCAACAGGGCCGATATGTTGGCAAAGCCCACCCTCTGCAGGTCGACGAACGAGGAATAGCGCACGATGCCAGAGTAAGTGCGGAAAATGCGGAAACACAGTGTGGTCAGCACCAAGTAGACCAGCAGCGTGCACGTGATAGGAACAAGGCGCGCTATCATCACAGAAGTCCTGTGGGATACATAGTATACAAACAATCCCGATACAAACACGATCAGCAAATCGAGAAGGAGCATACACCAGTAAGGCAGCGCAGCCCGCTTGAAGTACCAGTTCAGTATCTTGTCTAAAGGATTCATAAACGAAAACTATTTTCGGCTGCAAAGGTACTAAAAATTTCTGTATCTGTACTCTTTCTTTGGGAAAATTTTCTGATTAACCCCTAATAAGACTTAAAAGTTTGCTCGATTCAAAATAATTAATTACCTTTGCAGGTTGTAAAGACGATGAACAATTAATAAAACAAAGGGAGATATGATGAAGAACCTATTGATCGCAATGATGGCCCTGCTGCCCATGGCAGCGATGGCGCAAGACAACACTTGGGAAAAAACGCAGTACCCCAGCAGCGATGCCCAGTATCTGGAAGGGGCTGTACCCGAAGTGAACGGACGCGTAGTATTCCAGACAACCATCAAGGCACCGGGCAAGAGTGCACAGCAGATCTACGAACTGCTGAAGGAGGACCTGACCAAGTTGACAAAGGAAAGCAACCAGTTCGAGCAGAGCCGCATTGCCTATGAGGACAAGGAGAAGATGCAGATCGTCGGCAACTATCAGGAATGGCTGGTTTTCAAGAACAAGCCGCTGAATCTGGACCGCACGCGCCTGCTCTACAACCTCATTGCCGACTGTCGTGACGGAGAGGCCACCATCCAGATGACGCGCATCGTCTACATCTACGATGAGGAGCGCGACATGCAGACCTACAAGGCCGAAGAGTGGATCAATGACACCTACGGACTGAACAAGAAGAAGACCAAACTGGCCCGCGTCAGCGGCAAGTTCCGCCGCAAGACCATCGACCGCAAGGACTATCTGTTCAACCGTTTCACCCAGTTGCTGCAGAAATAAGGCATGAGCAAGAACGAAGAACCATTCAGCATGGTTGAGAACCCCGAAGAGGTTCCCCACCCCAAGCGCCACCAACTGGAGCCTTTCCGCGACAGCAGTAAGACGCGCGTGCTGCGCCTGTGGCTGAACATCATATTCATGGTGGGAGCCATTGCCGGCTTGGTGGTCTACTTCTATGCTGACAAGGAAGTGGCCAAGTATATCCTGATTGTTTCGTGTGTATTCAAATTCGTTGAGTTGGGTCTGCGCATCCTTAAAATATAATAAGGTATGAAGATGTCTTTCCGTATCGTAGCGTTCCTGTTTACCATTCTGCCTCTCTCACTCTCTGCCCAGAACTACAACCAGATAGACGAGAGCGGTAACGTGACCATGAACGGCGATCAGAATCAGAACTTCAATCCGCATAGCAACGATACGACCAGGAAGTCGAAGGTGGTTCCGAAGGGGCTGCGCGTATGGACCGTAGACAGAAAGTTTGGTGACATCATCAAGGCAGAGGTAGACACGATGCCCCACCTCTATCCCAACACCACGCTGTCTATGGGCAAATACGGACAGTACAATACGATAGGCTCTAACTATCTGGCACGCCAGAACCGCATTTTCATCGACCGGCCTGCCATCAGCCAGTTCTACTTCACCGACGCCTACGACCAGTCTATCGTACAGCCCGACCAACTGCATTTCACCAACACGCTCTCGCCCATCACCAACCTGAGTTACGACAACTGCGGCGACAGAACCGACGGCGAGGACCACCTGAAAGCCATCTTTGCCGCCAATTTCGGCAAACGACTGGGCATTGGGTTCAATATTGACTACCAGTATGCACGCGGTTACTTTCAGGACCAGAACGCCTCTCACTTCGATGCTACATTCTTCACATCCTACATCGGCGACCAGTATCAATTGCATGCCATCTTCTCCACCTACCACGAAAAGGCATCTGAGAATGGCGGCATCACCGATGACAACTACATCACCCACCCCGAGGTGGCTACACAGACTGCCGGACAGTCCTACTCTGACAACGAGATACCGACCATTCTGAACAGCAACTGGAACCGCAACGACCATCTGCACTTCTTCCTGACCCACCGCTACAGCCTTGGGTTCTACAGGAAGGTGAAGATGACCGACGAAGAAATAAAAGCCAGAGAATTTGCCCAGTCCGCCCAGCAAAGCACCGAGAGGCCAACAGCCCTGAAGAAGAACGAGGAGGAGAAAACCGCTGCCCCCCAGGGCCGACCCGACAATGCCGCCATTGCCGGCGACCTGCCCACTCTGCAGCGGAACGACTCGCTGAAGACAGATACCACCCGCATCAAGGTGGACTCGAAGGCTGTGGCCGATTCGCTGCTGGCCATCCAGGCCGAAGCCGACTCGCTGGAGGCTCTGATGAAACGCGAGTTCGTGCCAGTCACCAGTTTCATCCATACGCTGGACGTGAATGACTATGACCATAAATACCAGGCATACTACTCGCCCACGGACTATTACGCCAACACCTATTTCACCAGATACACTCGGGGTTTCTCGGGCGACTCCATCTATGATCAGGTGAAGATGTTCAATATGCGCAACACCTTTGCCATTGCTCTGCTGGAAGGGTTCAACAAGTATGTACCTGCAGGCCTGAAAGCCTTTGTCACATACGACTTGCGCAGATACAGCATCCCCGAAATGGATGCCGACGATATGGCCTGGCTGCAGAACACTAACGAGCATTGCATCAGCATCGGCGGACAACTGCGCCGAACCCTGGGACAGACTTTCCACTATAACCTGCAGGCAGAGACCTGGCTGACCGGCGAAGACGCTGGACAACTGAAACTGGAAGGCGAGACCGACCTTAACTTCCCGCTCTTTGGCGACACGGTACGTCTGGCGGCGAAGGCCTATTTCTATCGTCTGACGCCCTCGTTCTTCGAGCGTCACTATCACGGCAAGCACATCTGGTGGGACAACTCTCTCTCGAAGCCCACCCGCACTCGCATAGAAGGACTTTTCTCCTACGACAAGACCAACACCTCGCTGCGGGTGGCTATTGAGGAAATACAGAACTACACCTATCTGGGCATGTCGTACACCCGTGCCAACAACCTGAATACCGGCATGACGGCCGCCATCCACCAGCATAGCGGCAACATCAACATACTGACGGCTCAATTGGACCAGAAACTGAAGGCCGGCCCGCTGCATTGGGACAACGTCATCACCTATCAGTCATCGAGCGAGAAAGACATACTCCCCTTGCCTACGCTGAACGTATTCAGCAATCTTTATCTCGACTTTATGGTAGCCCACGTGCTGAAAGTGGAACTGGGTGCGTCGGCTACATGGTTCACCAAGTATAAAGCACCCGAATTCTGTCCTGCCCTCAATCAGTTTGCCATTCAGGAGAATGAAGACTCACGGGTGGAAGTGGGCAACTTTCCCTTTGTTGACGTCTATGCCAACCTGCATCTGAAGCACACCCGCTTCTTCGTGCTGATGAACAACGTGACGGGCAAGAGCCTCAATCGTCAGGAGTTCCTAGTTCCTCACTACCCCATGAATCGCTCAGTGCTTCACTTCGGCGTGTCGTGGAATTTCTTCAATTAATTAGTGGGCTTCATGAACTCATCCAGAAAGCCAATGCCTTTCTGCGTGCAGAAACCACGGATAATGACAAACACGTGATTGAGGAAAATAGCCTGTAGGCTGTATTTCTGGAAAAGATGTTTCGAACGGGCCTGCTCGCTGAATCCTTCCAACATCAGAGCCACCAGTTCGTAGTCGATGTCTGAGCGGAAGTAGCCCTCCTTGACCCCTCGTTTCACGAAGCGTATAAAGTCGTCATGCGTCTTCTGATGATTGCGATGAAGCATCTGCATGACGCTGGGATACTTCTCCAGGTCAATAAAGAACTGCGGGTTAGTGTCCTTCATCTGCTCGGTCTTGTAGTAGTAGATATTCAGCATCATCTCCATGACATTCCTGCTGCGTCCTGCCAGTTGACTAAGTGCCTCCTCTTCATCGGTGCGAGCCTTCTGTATGACCTCAACCAACAGGGTCTCCTTGTTGTCATACACCTCGTAAAGCGTACGCTTGGAGATATTCAATGAACGAGCGATGTCATCCATTTTCACAGCCTTTATGCCTTGCGAAGCAAACAACTGGAGTGACTTCTCCACTATCCGGTCTTTCAACGAGACACGATAGTCAGTCCATTTGGGGTTTTCGTGCATATTTATTAAATTTGAGTGCAAAGGTAATAAAAAAGCGAGAAAAACTTCTTCTTTTCGTCGGGTTTTTATTAATTTTGCACTCCGTAAAGACATTTTGACTCACAAACAGATACAATGGTAAAGATTTCGAAAGAGGCTGCCCTCGAGTATCATGAGAGCGGCAGACCAGGAAAGATTGAAGTGAAGCCCACCAAGGCTTATCGTACGCAGACAGACCTATCGCTGGCCTATTCGCCGGGCGTGGCCTATCCCTGTCTGGAGATTCAGGAAGACCCCAACAATGCCTATAAGTACACCGACAAGGGCAATCTGGTGGCCGTCATCAGCAACGGCACGGCTGTGCTGGGACTGGGCGACATAGGCGCTATGAGCGGAAAGCCGGTGATGGAGGGTAAAGGCCTGCTGTTCAAGATCTACGGCGGCATCGACGTCTTCGACATCGAGGTGAACGAGAAGGACCCGGAGAAGTTCTGCGAGGCTGTGGAGCGCATAGCCCCCACCTTTGGCGGCATCAATCTGGAGGACATCAAAGCCCCTGAGTGCTTCTACATCGAAGACCGACTGAAGCGTACGCTCGACATACCCGTGATGCACGATGACCAGCACGGCACAGCCATCATCAGCGCGGCCGGCCTGAAGAACGCACTCGAGGTGATTCACAAGGACATCACCCAGGTGAGAATCGTGGTCAACGGTGCTGGCGCAGCAGCCATCTCGTGCACCAAACTCTATATGGCCCTGGGCGCACACAAGGAGAACATCGTGATGCTCGACTCGAAGGGAGTCATCAGCAGCGACCGTTCCGACCTGAACGAGCAGAAGCGCTTCTTCGCCACCGACCGTCGCGACATCCACACGCTGGCCGAGGCCGTCAACGGTGCCGACGTCTTCGTGGGCCTGTCGAAAGGCAACGTGCTCTCACAAGACATGGTGCGCTCAATGGCCAAGGACCCCATCATCTTCGCGCTGGCCAACCCCACGCCGGAGATTACCTATGAGGACGCAATGGCCGCCCGCCCCGATGTGCTGATGTCGACAGGCCGCACGGACTATCCCAACCAAATCAACAACGTCATCGGCTTCCCCTACATCTTCCGTGGTGCCCTCGATGTGCACGCCACCGCCATCAACGAGGAGATGAAGATGGCCGCCGTACACGCCATCGCCGACCTGGCCAAGCAGCCCGTGCCTGACGTGGTGAACGATGTCTACAAGGTGAACAACCTGACCTTTGGCCGTCAGTACTTCATCCCCAAGCCCGTTGACCCGCGACTCATCACCGAGGTGAGCGCCGCCGTGGCCCGTGCCGCTATCGAAAGCGGCGTGGCCCGCAAGAAGATTGAGGACTGGGAGGAATACAAGAACTCGCTAAGCGTGCTGCTCGGTCAGGAGACCAAACTGACGCAGAAACTCTATGCCACCGCCGCTGCCCATCCGCAGCGCGTGGTCTTCGCCGAGGCCATCCACCCCACGATGCTCAAGGCCGCCGTACAGGCCAAGAGTGAGGGCATCTGTCAGCCCATCCTGCTGGGCAACGACGAGGTGATAGAGAAACTGGCCAAGAGCCTTGACCTATCACTGGAGGGCATTGAGATTGTCAACCTGCGCCACCCCTCGGAGCAAGAGCGCCGCGAGCGTTACGCCCACATACTGGCCGAGAAGCGCCAGCGCGACGGCTATACCTTCCAGGAGGCCAACGACAAGATGTTCGAGCGCAACTACTTCGGCATGATGATGGTCGAGACGGGTGAGGCTGACGCCTTCATCACTGGTCTCTACACCAAGTACTCCAACACCATCAAGGTGGTCAACGAGGTCATCGGCATACGTCCTGAGTACAAGCACTTCGGCACGATGCACATCATCAATTCGCCTCGCGGCACGCTCTATGTGGGCGACACGCTGGTGAACGAGAATCCTGATACCGACACACTGGTCGACATCGCCAAACTGTCGGCCACCTGCGTACGTTTCTTCAACGAGAAGCCCGTCATCGGTATGGTGTCGCACTCCAACTTCGGCTCTTCGCAGAGCGATGGTGCCCAGAAGGTGCGTCACGCCGTGGAGCAGATGCAGGCGCTCTATCCCGACCTGGCCATCGACGGCGAGATGCAGATAGGCTTTGCCCTGGATCGCGAACTGCGCGACGAGCAGTATCCGTTCACCCGCCTGAAGGGGCTGGATGTGAACACGCTGGTGTTCCCCAACCTGACTTCAGCCCGTTCCAGTTACAAGATGCTGCAGATGCTCGACCCCGATGTGGAGATCATCGGCCCCATCCAGATGGGCCTGAACAAGGCCATCCACTTCATCGACTTCGGTGCCTCGGTGCGCGATGTGGTGAACATCGTGGCTGTGGCTACCATCGATGCCTATGTGGACAAGATCAAGAAGCGCATCAACAGCCGCAATTCCTAACCCTTAATTGCCGAAGGCTATAACTAAATTGCATAGCGTCATCATCTCACTGGCCTCGAACTATGAGGCCAAAAAGAATCTGTTCGAGGCCAGAGCGCGTCTCGAACAGATTCTTAGTGAGGTGACTTATTCTGATTGTATCCGCACCCGCGGCATCGGCACCCAGCGTCTCTGCTACTATCGCAACCAACTTTTATTCGGCAGCACCACCCTCACTGTCGACGAACTGACGGAGCACTTGAAAAGCATTGAACAGCAGATGGGGCGCACGCCCGAGGCGCGCCAACAGGGCATCGTCTGCATCGACCTTGACCTGCTGAAATACGACACAGCGCACTATCACGAGCGCGACTGGGAGCGGCCCTACGTCAGGCGGCTGCTACCTCAGCCTTAGGGCATCGCCCACACGCAGCGTGTAGTCGGGATCCATGTGGTTCATCTTGTAGAGCGACTTCAGACGGATGCCGTATTTCTGGGCTATCGTGTACATCGACTCCCCCTCGCGGACATAGTGCAGATAGCCCTTGTACTCCTTGGGAGCCTTTTTCTGCTTCTTCTTCAGCCAGACCACCTCGCCCTCCTCCAGCGCATCGTTCTTGTCGCGCTCGTTGTAGCGGGCAATCTTCTTGTAGGAGATGCCTATCTCCTGGCCAATGGAGCGGAACGTGTCTCCGCGGCGGGCGTAGAGATAGTAGTTGTCGTTGTAAATCTTGATGGGGTGCAGCGGCTGACCGCCCACCTTGCTGTCGCGCGAGCGGTCCATCATGAACTTGTCGTAGGACTTGGCCTGGTCGTACTCGTAGAGGCGGTACAACTGGATAAGGTCTATCAGACGGTCGGCATACTGCGGATTAGTGGCATAGCCGGCAGCCTTCAAACCGCGCGCCCAGCCTTTATAGTCGGTGGTCTTCAGACGGAAGAGACTCTGATAGCGCTGGCCGCCAGCCAGGAAACGCGAGTGGTCCTCAAACGATTCGAAGGGTGAGTCGTAGGCCCTGAAGCACTCGTTACGGGTATCATCGTCCCGATAGACCGAACGGCCCGACCATCCATGACACTTGATGCCGAAGTGGTTGTTGCCCTTCGTGGCCAACTGGCTCTGTCCGGCCGCACTCTCCAGCAGGCCCTGGGCCAGCGTGATGGAGGCCGGCACCTTCCACTTCAGCATCTGCTCGATGGCGCAGTCCTTATACTGGTCGATGTACTGCTGGTAGCGGGCGTTCCACTTCGATTGGGCCCATCCCGATGCCGTTGCGACCAGCAGGAGAGCCATCAGTGCAATTCGTTTTCTCATGCTTCTGCGGCTTAGTTACGAATGATCTTCACTTCGCCGTCGGCACTCAATTTGATGATGCTCGAGGGCTTGTGGGGCTTGTGCTCCTGACGGCGCGTCCAGCACACATAGTCCACCTGCTCAACGATGCGCGGGTCTATGTCGCAGTAGTTCTGGGCAGCAGGCTCGCCGCTGATGTTGGCCGAGGTGCTGACGATAGCCTTCTGGAAGCGGTAGCACAGTTCGTGCGAAAAGGCCTCTTGGGTGATGCGGATGCCGATGGAGCCGTCCTCGGCTATCAGGTTGGGTGCCAGGTTGACAGCCCCGTCGAGAATCAGCGTAGTGGGCTTGTCGATGCAGTCTATGAGTTCCCAGGCCACATCGGGCACCTTCCTCACGTAGCGCTGCAGGCGGGCGTCGCTGTCCACCAGGCAGATGAGTGCCTTGCTGTCATCGCGTTGCTTGATCTCATAGACGCGCTTCACGGCTTCGGCATTGGTGGCATCGCAACCGATGCCCCATACCGTGTCCGTAGGATAGAGAATCACCCCACCCCGTCTCATGGCCTCGATGGCGTTTTTGATATCTTGTTCTTGTGTCATAACTCAATGATTTCAGACTGCAAAGGTACGCATATTTTTGGACTTGACACAGAAAAAGCAGAAAAAGTTGATGTCAGAAGAACACATAATGCAGTGACTCGTAGAATTGGATAAGCAGGACATAGACCACCAGCAGCGGTGCCGACAGGCAGAGCCCATCCACCAGCGACTGGCAGACATCAGTCAGCGAGGTGAAGGTGCGGACAGTCAGTCCATAGGCCGTTGAGAAAAGAATCAGACCGAGCGAGATGATGGGAACCAGCGCGCGGCTGAACGGCGAATGCCACAGGGTGCCCACCGCAGAGAGCAGCACGGCATGGGGCCACACGGTGAGCAGGAGAATGACGGCCACATAAAATGCCAGCAACAGACAAGCCACACGCAGACCCAGGCCACGACGGGATACAGGCTGACGCGACAGCAAGCCGCTGTGCTTCATGGCTCCGCCAGCCATCGCCAACAGCACAATCCAGACCAGCAGGGGACTGCAGAGCCCATCGACGAAATGGGCGAAGAACCAGCGCACACCCTCGCTGGAGAGCAAGGGGCGCACATCGGCGGCCAGCGTGGCCGAAAAGAGCCACGACAGCAGCACGAGCAGCAGTTCGGCCACTATGAGTGCCATCACCAGTCGCGAGAGGGTCTTCATGCTGATCAGCGGGTTGCTCATTCGTCATCAGGGTGTAGGTTGTCAATATCGAGGATATGAAGTTCGAGTGCACGGACCACCAGTCGGGTGGCGTTCACGCTGCGCGGCTCGTCGGGAAAAAGTTTCTGCACCAGTTCGTTCTGCCGCTTCTCCAGACTCTTCACGCCGAAGGGCATACCGCGCAGTTGGGTAATCTGGTCTTTCGTATAGCCCAGGGCCAGGTGGCGCAGGAACCGCTCGTCATATTCGTCGATCTCGTAGTCCACCAGTGCCTCCTGCTTGTAGAGTTGTGAGCCGACGCTGTGCTTGAAGCGTTCTACTATCTTGTGCAGGATCGGCTCGTTGAACACCAGTTGCTTGCCGTCCATCACGGCCTCCACATCGTGGCGGGTCAGCAGTTCGCCGGTCTTGAGGATAATGCCGTCGGCTCCGGCATCCAGCACGTCGACCCAAAGTTTCTCGTTCAGAATCTCACCCGTGAAAATAAGCACGCGCACCTGGGGATACATCTCCTTGGTCTGCCTGCAGATCTCCACGCCCACGGTAGTCGAACCGCCCAATCCCAGGTCGAGCAGCACCAGGTCGGGCAACTGCTGCTTGATCAGTTTCCAGTAAGCAGGTTCAGCATCGGCCGTTCCTATGACCTCTGCTTCGGGTATGTCTGTACGGATGATGCCCAGCGTGCCCTTCAGTTCCAGGGGCACGTCTTCTACGATAATCACTTTGAAGTTCTGCATATTCTTGGTAGTGTTATGATGATGACTGTTTGTTGCTGCTCCACCTCGGCACGTATGGCACAGGCCCTGCGGTTGGTGGCCTCGCCATGATCGCGCACAATCTGGCGGCAGAGCAGATAAGGTATATGGTCGATGTGTGGCATGAAGAGCGTGGCGGCCTCTTCGGGTGTCAGCGTGAGGCGGTCCATCCTCACGCGGCAGTCCATGTAGTGCTCATCGCGCGCCACATAGTCGATGATCGGTTTCTGCTGACCGTTCTGACGGCGCAGGATATCGAAAAGTTGGTGCAAAAGAATCTCGTCGCCCAGTATCTCATGGTCGAGGGGACGGAGGCGCAGCGTGAAGCGCGACACCTGGTTCATGGCCTGTGCGCTGAAGAGCCCGTAGAGTTCGCGATAATAGGCGGCCACCTCGACCAGCGACTGGTTGTCGCCAGCATCTATGAGTTGGCGGATGCGACTGGGATAGTACATCGTCTCGTGCTTCAGCGTCGACAGGGTGTTGTCCACCACGGCATTGCTCACGTAGAGTGCATTCTCCTCCTGCGTCAGTCGGCGCAGTTCGTCGGCCATCATTTCCAGTTGATCCTGATGCTCTTGCTGGCGACGAGCCCTGCGGCTGAGCACCTGCATCACCTGCCAGGCCAGTGCAGCCAGGATGCCGAGGAACAGCAGCAATATGAGGATGATGGCCACCTGACGATTCGTCTGCGACTGCTGCATCTTGCGGCAGTAGTCGTCCAGCATCGTGTCGGCACTCAGTTCCTTGAACAGTTGCGTATAGATGCGATTGTTGTAGCGGTAGAGCGGCCACTCGTGCAGGGCCAAGGCGGCCACGGCACTCTCGTTGCGCATCCGCAGGATGATGTCGTAGTTGATCTGCAGACTGTCGTGAAACCAAGTGATCTCTGGTTGCATCACCGACACATCGCCCATCTGCAGCAGCGTGTCGCTGCCCTCTGGCCTGACGCTGAGGTAATAGTCGTTCAGATACTTGCGGCACGAGTCGGCATAGTCGAGCGTTCGCTCATAGCAGCCCTCAATATTGGCATAGTAAGCCGAGTCGGCGTAGAGACTGGCCTGCGCCAGCGACTGTGCCGAGGCGGACGTCACACCTGCCAGACTTAGGAGCAGGACAACGAGCATCAGCACTCGACGAGGCAGCCGGAAATAGAAGCGGCTCCCCCTGCCCTGTTCGCTCTCAGCAGCCAACAGGCAGACGGAAAATATCTGACTGATCTTGCGGTACTTCTCAATGATGCCCTTGCAGTTCAGCAGACCGAAGCCGTGCGATGTCTGGCTGGTGTCGCTGATGGCCTTGTGGTCAAAGACGTGAGCCAGTTGCTCTTCCGTCATTCCCACACCGGTGTCGGCTACCGATATTTCCACATAGTCTTCCTGTTCAGTTGCACTGACAGTCACGCGTCCGCCCTCCGACGTAAACTTGCGGGCATTGTCAGCCAGAGTGTTCAGCATGAAAAGTGTCAGCACGCGGTCAGCCTTCACATGAGCCGTAGTGGGCTGCACATCGAAGGTGATGCCCTTGAGCATGAAACTGCGCTGTCCGCGCTGCAGCATATCGAAGAGTTCCTGCAAAGCAAAGGTCTCGATGTGCAGACTCAGACGCCCCTGACGCAGTTGTATCCAGTGAGTCAGCACATCGTTCTGATGGTTGATCTCGTCGGTCAGTTCTCTCACGTAGTCTATGCGCTGCTGATCGTCGGCAGTCGCGCAGGCCTTGTCCTTGGGCAGACGGCGCACCTCATGCAGGATGCGGTCGATGAAGGGGGTGATGCTGTTCACCAGCGACACCTTGGCCCGCTGCTCCAGATGCGTGCGCAGACCGTTCTCCACACCCAGGCGAGTCAGTGCCAACTGCTCGTTCAGTTCATCCTCACGTTCCTGCAGTTGCTCGTCCACCTGATCGTGGGTATTGTGTCTCACGCGGCGGTTTACATAGAAGATCAGCACAAACAGCAGGACAGTAGCGACGGCCACGGCCCATAGCAGCAGGTTCAACTGGCTGAGCGAGTGCTCCAACTGGGCTGCGCGGGCCTCCAGCGAACGGTCCTGGCGGGTCTGCTCCTGCAGGTCCAGGTAGACGTTGCGATTGGCATCGCTCTGCTGTTTGTCGTCAATGGCAGCATAAGCCACACTCATCTGTTCGCGTATGCTCGCCACCAGATCGGGAGCCTGGTTGATGATACTGTCGGCCAACGCCTGCTCCAGGCAGCAGAGTGCCATCTCATAGTCATCCTGTGCCAGATAGGCGGACGCCAACGTGCGGTAGGCACCGGCAATCTGATACACATCACCATAGTCGGTGAATATCGACAGGGCATCGTCGGCCAGACACGCCGGCAACTTTTCATCAGTCACAGGCGTGGGATTCAGATATTTCATGGCCGGCAGGTTGTCGGCAGTCAGTTGACGGGCGGCCACTGAGTCTACCAGATGCTCTGCCAATGCCTCCAGCGAGTTGGCCACAAAGTAAGGATAGCCCGCCTGACCGGCCAGCAGACAACAGCGCATCAGGTGGTCAAACTCCCTTTGGTTGATCTCGGCCTGCGTGCCCTGAGTGATGATGCCGCCGGCACCGATGTTATAGAGATAGTTCAGATACTGAGCAGTGTCCTGCTCCACATCGGCCGACATCGACTCGATGGCCTCTATCGACTGCCGCTCCAGTCCTACATAATAATAATAGGTGGAAGTAACGATGGCCATCTCGCTCTCAGCATACACCAACCGACGCTGCTGGCGATCGTCCAGTTGCGAGCGCTCTTCGTTGATGCGCTGCAAGGCCTTTGTTGCATAGGCCCGATAGTCATAGAAGGCGCGGTTGCGCGACATACGCTGACAGAGGCGCATCTGCTGTATATAGGCCACCAGCAGTTCCAACTGGTTGTCAGTACACTCGGCAATCTGGTCCAGATGCTGCTGCGCGTTGGCATAGTTCATCCGAACAATGTCGACGAAGGCCAGGTTGTTGAGTGCCTCGGCGCGTCCGTCGCTGTAGTCTGCCGACAGGTCGAAGGCTTGTCGGGCATAGGCTTCCGTAGAGTCTATGTTACGATAATGATAGGCATAGGAAACAGAATTCAGCCTGTCCACCGTCTCTTTGGCAGACGGTGAACAAGCCGAAATCAGTAGTGTCGGAACGAGCAGTTTAAGCGCGTGCCTTAGCCACATAACCGAGTGCCTCCTTGCACTTGTCGGTTACATACTGCCAGTCACCGGCTTTCACCTTGTCAGAGGGGAACAGTTTCGAGCCCATGCCCACGCAGAACACGCCGGCCTTGAACCACTTGGTGAGGTTCTCCTCCTCGGGAGCCACGCCGCCCGTTACCATGATCTTCGACCAAGGCATCGGTGCCATCAGACCCTTGATCAGGTTGGGACCGACCACGTCGCCCGGGAACACCTTTGTGAAGTCGCAGCCCACCTCCTGTGCCTTACCGATCTCAGACGGTGTGAGGCAGCCGGGACAATAAGTGACGCAGCGGCGGTTGCAGACAACGGCGATGTCGGGGTTGAACAGCGGACCAACCACGAAGTTGGCACCCAACTGTATGTAGAGGGCTGCGGTGGGAGCGTCGACAACGCTACCGATGCCCAGTGCCAACTCAGGGCACTCCTTGTTGACCCACTTCGACAGTTCACCAAACACCTCGTGAGCAAAGTCGCCACGGTTGGTAAACTCGAAGGCACGAACGCCACCTTCGTAGCAGGCCTTCACCACATTCTTGCAAACCTCCACGTCCTTATGATAGAACACCGGAACCATAGGTGCTTCGGCAATCTTTGCCATCACCTGAAACTTATCAAATTTTGCCATCTGTTTTATGCCCCCTAACTTAGGGGGCTCTTTACCTCTGCACTCGTCCGTTGGCATTGCCGCCAGCCAGGCTCTCCACCTCGTCGACACTCACCAGGTTGAAGTCACCATTGATGGTGTGCTTCAGTGCGCTGGCAGCCACTGCGAACTCCAGAGCCTCGCCCTGCGTCGGCTTGGTCAGCAGACCGTGAATCAGGCCACCCGAGAACGAGTCGCCACCGCCCACGCGGTCGATGATAGGATTGATCTCGTAGCGCTTCGACTGATAGTACTCCTTGCCGTCGTAGATCAGGGCCTTCCAGCCGTTGAAAGTAGCGCTGTAGGACTCACGCAGCGTGGAGACCACATACTTGAAGCCGAACTGCTCGCGCATCTGCTTGAAGATGCCCTCATAGCCGGCAGCGTCGGTCTGGCCACCCTCTACGTCAGCATCGGGCTTGAAGCCCAGGCAGAGTTCAGCGTCCTCCTCGTTGCCGATGCAGACGTCGACATACTGCATCAAGGGGCGCATGATAGAGATGGCCTTCTCGCTGGTCCACAGTTTCTTGCGGAAGTTCAGGTCCACAGACACGGTCACACCGTGACGCTTGGCAGCCTCGCAGGCCAACTTGGTCAGTTCGGCAGCCTTGTCGCTGATGGCGGGCGTGATGCCACTCCAGTGGAACCAGGCAGCACCCTCCATGATCTTATCGAAGTCGAAATCAGAGGGATCAGCCTCTGCGATGGAAGAGTGGGCACGGTCGTAGATCACCTTCGAGGGACGCATCGAGGCACCAGTCTCGGCATAGTACAGACCCACACGGTCACCGCCACGGGCAATGAACTCAGTGTTCACACCATAGCGGCGCATGGCGTTCACGGCAATCTGGCCAATCTCATGCTTCGGCAGTTTCGACACGAAGTAGGCCTCATGGCCATAGTTAGCCACGCTGATGGCTACGTTAGCCTCACCACCACCGGGGATGATACGGAATGATTCACTCTGGATAAAACGGTCGTTGCCCTGAGGCGACAGGCGGAGCATAATCTCACCTAAAGTTACGATCTTTGCCATTTGTTTTTTGTTTTTAAGTTGTTTAAGATTTAATGTTTCTTTCGTTTGCAGCCACAAAAATACGATTAATTTTTGATATAACGAAATAATTCGCCAAAAATCTTCCGAAAAACACATTCTTTCACATTTCCGCTCTCGCCAGAGTAACCCCAAATGGCGTTCAGCGACTGACCAGTCGTGGATGTTCACTTCGCCCATGATGCCTGCTGTTATCCCTTCATGTAATCGCTCATCCATAAACCCGCGCCATACCAGGCAGCAACCGTCGCTTAGATTCTAGGCACTTCGTCGACACATTCTTGGCACTTCGTCGGCAGAAAGTAGGCACTTCGTCGACACATTCTAGGCACTTCGTCTGGAGGTCCTGCCAAAGTGATGCCAGACCTTGCGGGCCTGGCACCATCTTGTCTTATTCTATGGTCATCTTACCATGACTTTCTTTGTTGTTCCGTCGCTCATGCGGATAATGTTCACGCCCTTTTGCGGTTTGCTCAACTGCTTGCCATTGGGCGAGAATATCCTCACATCCTGCTGTCCCGTCATCATCAACTCCCCGATGCCCGTTGTGTAGGTCGCGTGTACCACCACATCATGGGCAGGCATCGTCTCTGGCAGGTCAGTCCACGCAAAGGTGGCGTAGTCGCCCTCTGGCTTAGGCTCTGGGGTGATCTTTGCAGCATACTCATAAGTCAC
>JAFUST010000060.1 GCA_017467535.1 Prevotella sp.
GGGCCAGATGCTGGCCTGAATCTCGCCGATGTGGGCTTTGTGAAGCAGCACCATGCAGAGACGGCTCTGGCCGATACCGCCACCGATGGAGAGCGGCAGGCGGTCGTTGAGCAGTTGCTGATGGAAGTAGAGTTGCTTGCGGGCTTCCTGACCCTCAATCTCCAACTGGCGCAGCAGGCTCTCCTTGTCCACACGGATGCCCATAGAAGAAAGTTCGAACGAGCGTCCCAGTACGGGATACCAGATCAGGATGTCACCGTTCAGGCCCTGACGCCCATCCTCGGCCACCGTCGACCAGTCGTCATAGTCCGGTGCGCGGCCGTCGTGCTTCTCTCCGTTGGAGAGTTTGCCGCCGATGCCGATGATGAAGACGGCACCATAGGCCTCACAGATGGCATCCTCGCGCTCCTTCGGTGTCTTGTCGGGATACATACGCAGCAGTTCCTCGGCATGGATGAAGTGAATCTTCTCCGGCAGGAAGGGCTTAATCTGGGGATAGGTCTCGCACACCAGATACTCCGTCCGGCGGATGGCTGCGTAGATGCGCTCCACGATATTCTTCAGGAAGGCCAGCGTGCGGTCTTCCCGGCTGATGACGGCCTCCCAGTCCCACTGGTCTACATAGAGCGAGTGCAGATTGTCCAGTTCCTCGTCGGCACGGATGGCATTCATGTCGGTATAGATGCCATAGCCGCGCTCTATCTCATACTCGGCCAGCGTCAGTCGCTTCCACTTGGCCAACGAGTGAACCACCTCGGCACGGGCATCGCCCAGATCCTTGATGGGGAAGGTGACAGCACGCTCCACGCCATTCAAATCGTCGTTGATGCCCAGCCCCTTCAACACAAAGAGGGGGGCCGTCACACGACGCAAACGCAGTTCAGTGCTGAGGTTAGCCTGAAAAAACTCTTTTATCAATTTGATACCCTGCTCCGTCTGACGCATGTCGAGCAGGCGCTGATAGCCTATCGGCTTAATAACTTGGCTCATAATGGTTGTCTTTAATTTGGCCGCAAAGGTACTAATAATATATTAAACTGCAAACATTTCTCAAGAAAATCTTTCCAAAAAGATACAAATACTTGATTTTTGCTGTCTTTTTGAAACAGAAAAAGAATCAGCGCGCGTGCGTTCCTTAAATATTAAATAATGTATAATCGACACGTATTTGGCTTTTATTTCATACCTTTGCATCCAAGAAACCCAATTATACTAACTTGAACCTACTAATAAAAATGAAACAACTTTTGATTGCTCTGACTGCGCTATTAGCACTGGCCAACAACGACGCCATGGCCCAGCGCACGACAGACAAGTTGGATCGCGGACTGGTGGCCATCCCGTCAGGTTCCGGTTCGTTCGTCAGTTGGCGAATCTTTGGTGAAGAATATTACGACACCGAGTACAACCTGTACCGCGACGGCACCAAGGTAAACAGCACTCCGCTCAAGGTTTCCAACTACATTGATGCCAACGGCAAGGCCGGTTCCACCTACCAAGTGGCTGCCGTCGTACGCGGCAAGGAACAGGAGAAGAGTGCAGCAGTGACCCGCCAAAACCAGCAATACCTGCAGTTTGCCGTTCAGAAACTCTACTCCCGCCGGGGTACTGACATCACCAACGACTACAACATCAATGACATTGCACTGGCTGATGTCGACGGCGACGGCGTCTCCGAGTTCATCATGAAGCGCAACTACGGTCCCGACGGCAGCAGCGTGGCCAACGACTCCGCCTACAACTGCATCGAGTGCTACAACCTAAAGGGTGACCGACTGTGGTGGATCGACCTGGGTCCGAACATGGTCTCCGGCCCTGATGAGCAGTACGATGCCGTAGGCTATGACTGGGACGGCGACGGCAAGGCCGAGATCCTGATGCGCGGTGCCGACAACATGATCATCCATCATGCCGACGGCACAGTGACCAACATCGGCAACATGAACGTCAACACCCGTAACACCGTGCTCCAGCAGGCCAACATGACCTACACCAACAGCGGTGCAGAATACCTGCTCTATCTGGAAGGTGCCACGGGCAAACCCTACGAGATCGGCAGCGGCAGCACGCCCCTGTGGATGACCTATCCGCTGGCCCGCGGCAATGCCAACGACTGGGGCGACGGCTATGGCCACCGCTCGACAAAGCACTACTTCGGTGCTCCATTCCTGGACGGTCGTCATCCCTTCATCTTCCTGGGACGCGGTTGCTACACCCGCCACATGATGAAGGCCTACAGCGTCAATCCCGACACCCATAAACTGACCCTCTACTGGTCGTGGGAGAACAACAACGGCTGGAGCGATCCCTGGTATGGCAACGGCTACCACAACTTCGGCATTGCCGATGTGGACTGGGACGGACGCGATGAGATTGTGTTCGGCTCGATGGTTATCGACGACAACGGCAAGGGCCTGTCCACCACTGGTCTGGGACACGGCGATGCCCAGCACTGCAGCGACTTCGACCCCTACCGCCACGGTCAGGAGATCTTCGCCTGCAACGAGGACGAGCCGGCCATGAACTACCGCAACGCCACGACCTCCAAGATCTACTACCGCCTGCAGTCTACCAGCGATGACGGCCGTGCCCTCTGCGGCAACTTCTCCAACGACTATCCCGGTGCCATCGGCCACTCCAGCCAGTCGGCCACCATCTCGTGCGTAGCCGACAAGCCCATCACCAACGGCCCCACAGGCTTCACCAACAACTGGCGCATCTACTGGGACGGCGACCTGCTGGAGGAAGGCCTCGACGGACGCGGCACGGAAGGTGCCTGTGCCGTCTACAAGGCCGATGGCAGCATGGTGTTCTCCACCTCGGGGACAGCCAACTGCAACTGGACCAAGAACACCCCATCGGCTGCCGGCGACATTCTGGGCGACTGGCGCGAGGAGATTGTCGTAAGGACCAGTGATAATAAATATGTACGCGTGTACACTACCAATATGCTGACCTCCTATCGCAACTACACGCTGTGGCACGATCACCAGTACAGGCAAGGCATGGTATGGGAGACCGTGGGCTACAACCAGCCACCCCACGCCAGTTACTTCCTGGGCGAACTGGAAGGCATCACCGTGGCTCCCCCACCCCTCACCATGACCGGACGTACCGAGGTGGCCAACAACGGCACCATCGGCAGCGCACTCGACGACCAGCACGTGATTGTCTGCGAGACCAACGACACGAAGGTAACCGTCAGCGACGGGGCCAAGCCCTGGATTGTCACATTCAATGTGCCCTCATGGATACAGGGAACCAACAGCAACGCCACCAACGGCAATCCGACCATCAAGCGCGACTACTACACCTGCGATGTCGAGGGTGGTGCCTTTGCGGGCCCGATGCGCCTTGTCAAGCAGGGCGACGGCACACTCAACCTGCCCAAGGTAGACCAGCAGTACACCGGCGAGACGAACATCTGGGCCGGCACCGTGAACTTCGACGGCACGCTGAAGCAGTCGTCACTCTGGCTGAACCGCTTTGCCGAACTGAACAGCGATGGCGGCGTGTTCCGCAGCATCAAGATGGACTACGACGCCAAGTTGCGCCCAGGCCGCGCCGACCATAAGGGCACACTGACCACCGACTCGCTCCTGCTGGGCTTTGGTTCTCGCGTCATCTTCGACATCTATGACGACCTGACCGCCGACCAGGCAAATGCCAAACTGCTGACCATCGAGACCAAGTCGTGGCAGTACGGCCCGCAGTATCTCAGCCCCGTCTTCGAATTTGTCGACCATGCCAGCGAGGGCACGAAGGCCGGCCAATATCTCCTGGGCGAGGTTGGAACCATCAGAGGCAACCTGAACGACATCCGCATCGAGGGCATCAGCACCAAGTACAAGTGCACCCTCTCGCAGGAGGACGGCAAACTCTACCTCAACATCTCGAATGTGCGCGATGCTACCGAGATCATCTGGCAGGGCACCGACAGCAAGACATGGGACCGGGGTGTCTCCGAGAACTTCGCTGATGCCTCTGGCGAAAAACAGACCTTCGTGACTGGCGATAAAGTGGTATTCAACAACGATGCCGCCGTGAAATCCGTCACACTGTCTGGCGAACTGGAAGCCGACAGCGTCATCGTGGACAACACCAGCGCCTACACATTCAGCGGCGATGGCACCTTGGTGGGCAACACCACACTGGTGAAGCGCGGCACTGGCACGCTGACCGTCAACACCGACAACACCTATACCGGCGGCACTCGCATCTCTGGCGGTGCAGTCATCGTGAAGTCGCTGGCCAATGCCAACCAAGCCAAGGGCAACCTGGGCAGCGTGACGACCAACGCCAACCTGTTTGTCATCGAGAACGGTGCTGAACTCCGCACTACGTCTGCCGTCACCAACGGCTCGGCCATCAAGATGGAGAGCGAGCAGGGCGGTGTCATCAACAACTCGGCCGACTTCATCGTCGACCGCGCCATGAGCGGCACCACGCTCACCAAGAAAGGCTCCGGCTGGATGAAACTGAACGTGAACAACTCATCGCTCAACCGTCTCGCCATCGCCGCCGGCACCGTGCAGTGCATCAATGCGGGCACACCGGCCAAGACCATTGAGTATCAGGGTGGCACACTCCGCGAGAACACTGGCAGCAGTTATGCCGTCAACGTGCCGAAGAACAAGAGCGGCGCATGGTACCTGGCCAACCGCTCCACCTATACCAACAAGATTACCGGCGAGGGCACGCTGACCATCTACTGCGTCACGGAGAAAGGCTCCAACTACTATGCCACCCGCACCCCCATCCAGTGCAACTTCACCGACTTCGAGGGTACCATCAAGCCCACATCGAGCCTCGACGACCCCGCTGTGCTGCGCTTCACCATGAACATTGCAGGCAGCATGCCTAAGGGCACGATGGACATTGCCAAGGGCGTGGAGGTGCAGAACAGCGGCAAGACCTTCCGCATCGGCAAGGTTTCCGGCACGGGAGCCCTGGGCGGCAGTTGCACCTTCAGCAACGGCACCAGCGTGGGGGCTAACACCTGGCAAGTGGGCAACGACGCCAACTGGACGACATCGGTGACAGTGACCTCCAACGCTAACCTGGTGAAGGTGGGCACCGGTAAGGTGACCTGGTCGGGTGCCAACACCAACACGGGCACCACGACTGTCAGCGAGGGCGAACTGGGCATCAGCAGCAGCACCAAACTGGGCACCGGCCGCCTGACTGTTGCAAAGGACTGCACACTCTCCGGCACCAACACAGCCAGCAACGGTCTGGGCAACGCCTCGGTAGTCATCAACGGAACCATACGCCCCGGCGCCTATCTGGGTGCTACCACAGGAACCATCTATTTCGCCTCGAAGCCTGTCACCATCGCTACGGACGGCGTGCTCGAAGTCGGCGCTTCGCGCTGTGCCACCACTACGTCTACAGGCTGTACCAGCCTCAGTGGCATCAGCACGCTCACCGCCAACGGCACCATCCGCATCACCCCGTCGTCCACCAACACGCTGCAGCCTGGCGACAGCATCCGCATCTTCCAGGCAACGGCTTTCGCTGGCACACCGAAGGTAGAAGGACTGAATGGCATCGAGTGGGATGACAGCCGCATCAGCGAGGGACTGCTCTTCGTGAAGAGCGTCGACACGGGCATCCGCCAGATGGTCAGCGACCAGCATCCCTGCAACATCTACGATCTGCGTGGCAACCTGATTCGCGAGAAGGCCACCTCTACCGAGGGGCTCCGTCCCGGCGTCTATGTCATCGAAGGCCACAAGATCATTGTGAGATAAACCCATTTCTCAAGGCAACCATTTCATCAACTGGCAGTGGCCTCGGTCACTGCCAGTTTTGCTAAGATGAAATTATTGCTTGTTAATCTTTAAGAAAAATTTGGCGTTATCAGATTTTCTTCGTAATTTTGCCATCTAATTTGAATCTTTACTAAAACAACTTTTTTATTATTAACTAACAAACAAAACGTATGAAGTACAAACTATTACGATTTTCCCTGCTGAGCATGCTCGTCATGTTCTTTGGGATGTGGGGCAATAGTGCTTTAGCCGCTGACAAGTGGATAAAGACTGCTACCTCAGGTTTGGCGTCAGGCGATGTGGTAGTCATTGTGGACCAGACATCCTCAACTGCCATGTCAAACGACAAAGGAACTAGTTCGGCTCCGGCGGCGACAGCGGTAACGCTGAGCGACGACAAATCCGAGATTGCCGGCGAAGTTGCAGAAAACCTGCAGTGGGTTGTCACAGCAGACAACGGTTCCTACAAATTTGGCGTAGCAGGAACTGAAAATTACCTTTACTGCACTGCAACCAACAATGGAGTGCGTGTTGGCACAAATGAGAACAACGCCTTCACCATCACGCAGGGTGGTGACAACAATGCCGACTTCCTTGTGAACACAGTGACCACCCGCTATATAGGTGTGTACAACACCCAGGACTGGCGCTGCTACACCTCCATCAACAACAACATCAAAGGCTGCGTGACTGCTTTCTACAAGAAAACTGCTGCTGCCAGCACCAAGACGGCCACGAAGGTGACTCTGTCGGAGGGCTATGCTACTACCGGCATTATTGGTGGAGCCATTGACCTGCCCACGGCTACGGTTGCGGCTGGCGATGCCACAGTGGCTGGTGCTGCTGTCACTTGGACGAGCAACAACACCGACGTTGCCACCATCGATGGCTCGACCATCAAACTGCTGGCTGCTGGCACAACGACCATCAAGGCCACTTATGCCGGTGATGACACCTATGAGGCAAGTTCAGCCAGTTACACACTGACCGTAACGGCTGCTCCCTACACTTCCCTGAAAGCACTGCAAGAGGCTGTCACCTCGACCAGTACGCCTGTACTGATTACATTCAACAATGTATTCGTCACAGCAGTTAAGACCAGCAATGCCTATCTCGCTGATGCCGATGGCTATGGCGCATTGCTCTATCAGAGCGGACATGGTTTGGAAGCAGGACAAGTGCTCAATGGCACGGTTTCTGCAAATCTCGTACTATACAATGGCCAGACAGAAATCACGAATTTCTCTAAAGAAGGGCTGACCATCACTACTACCGAACTTGTTCCTACGGTGAAGACCATCGATGCCATCACGGCTGCAAACCAGTGCACACTTGTTACGCTGAAGGGCGTCAAGTATGCTGACGGCAAACTGACTGACGGCACCAATGAAATCACCTATTACGACACTTTCAATGTAAAAGCGGAGTTCGACACAGAGAAAACATATGACATCACGGGTATCGTTATCCTTTATAATGAAACTCTTGAGTTCGCTCCCCGCTCGGCTGCCGACATCGTGGAGGCTGCCGCCACAGCAGGCTGGAAAGACATCAAGGCCGACCTGACCAGTACGGCACTGATTCCCGAAGGTGCTGCCCAGTGGGATGACGTATCCACAGGTATTGCCGTGGCTGCAGACGGCACACTGAGCCGCGTGGCCAAGGATGCAGACAACGCAGAGGCAATATTCAACGGCAAGTGGCATGGCGCGCAGTATGGATGGGCAGGTTTCTCTGCTTCTGTCAAAGTGGAAGGCTGCGTGAAGATCACGTTAGGCCAGAACAACTATGGCAAGGAAGCCGTAGTCAAGAACGCCAATGGCGATGTTGTTGCTAAGATTGACAACATGGTAGCCGGCAAGGTTTGGTCTGCCGCCAAGCCCGATGAACTGATTTCCGTGGGTTACTATCGCGCCAACGAGCCCACCACTCTGACAGTGGAGTACGGCTCTTACCTCGGCTACTTCGCCGTGGAGGCCATCGACCCTGCCGACCTGCCTGAGGAGATTAGCGAATACACCGTGACCTTCGACAAGGGTGACGTAGCGGGCATAGCCCCCGCTGCCGTCAACGTGGAGGCAGGCAAGACCCTTAAGATTCCTGCCAATACGACCCTGTTTGCCGAGGGTAAGACCCTGACCGCATGGACTGACGGCACCAAGCAGTATAAGGCTGGCGAAGAGGTGGCCATCAGCACCAATGTCACACTTACCCCAGTATTCACCGACAACACCGTGGCCTTCAACGACCGCACGGCTGAGGTCACCGTCACCTGGGATGCCACCCAGAAGACCGGCGGTGCTCCGCTGATTGGCATTGAGGGCAAGACCGGCTTCATCGTAGGCCAGGCCACCGTCAACGGCGAGACCATCGATGTCCAACTGACCATCGACGCCACAAGCGGCAAGTTCAACAACTCTAACGGCGAGTGGATTCAGGTGAACAACGGCACGAAGTTTATCCTTCCCGCCTGCAAGGGTGCTTCCTACAGCATCTACACCATGGGCGACTCCGGCGAGAACACATTCAACGGAAAGAAGGGCACTTATGACAGCAACTACGACACCTACACATACGAAGGAAGTGAAGAGACCATGGAAATCGTCGTTGGTGGCGGCTCATGGTATAAAGCCATCACCGCTGTCTATCCCGTTCCTGAGCAAAAGTCAGAGGCTGCTTTCCGTGACTTCGGCACAGAACTGAACGGACTGCTGACAAGCGAAGACAATGGAAATGTGACATTTGGCTTGGCCGTAGCAGAAGACGGTACCGTGAGCCGCGTGGCAGCCGATGCAGCCAATGCCGCAGCAGTCATCAATGGTAAAACCGGCAATGACCACGGCCTGCAGAATTTCTCTGCAACCGTACCTGTAGAGGGTGCTGTCAAGATTACGATGGGCACCTGCTCATGGGGTGGAGAAGTCACTGTGAAGAATGCCGCAGGCGAGACCGTGGCCACATTCACCACCAAGAAGGGTGAGGGCGGTTCTGGCTGCTACAAAGGCAACAAGTTCGATGACGAGAACATCGTCAGTGCTAAGTACCTGGGCGAAGCCACCACGCTGACCATCAACGGTGGTGCATACGTCAACTTCTTTGCTGTTGAGGCCATCACTGCTTCATCGGTGACGGTGGCCTATGCTTTGGGCGATGCAGAATGCCAGGGCGACATCGTTCCCACGGGCGGCACTTTTGCCGCTGGTGACGAGTATACCATCCCCGCACAGAACTTCACGCTCTACAAGGAAGGCTACACGCTGACAGGCTGGAGCGATGGCGCAAACACCTATGCTGCTGGTTCTACCATCACATTGGCTAACGACCTGAACCTTACTCCCGTCTTCACCGCCAACGAGGTCAACCTCAGTGACCGCACAGAGCCTGTGACCGTGAAGTGGAACTTCCGTCGCGACCAGGGTGCTCCCGCTGTTGGCTGGGAAGGCAAGGACGGACTGGTATGGGTGGCACAGGCCGATGTCAACGGCAAGACCATTGACGTGGCTCTGCCATTCTCGACTGCTCCCGGTAAGTTCAACAACAAGAACAACAATGACTGGGTACAAATCAACAATGGTACCAAGTTCACTGTTCCTTCTTGCAAGGGTGCTACCATCTCGATGGAGGCTTACAACAATATCACCACTACCACCATTGACGGCCAGAGCGACTACACTCAAGGCAAGACCATCACTTATGAGATTGCCGGTGCAGCCGAGACGGTCGACGTCGTGATTGGTGACGGTTCTTACTATCGCTACATCCAGGTTGTCCTGCCCGTAGTGCAGAGCCAGGGCGGTGGCGAGAGTTACAACAATGTGGCTGGTACTGTTACTTGGGCCGTCGGCAATGAGGCCAACGGTACGGTATCTGCCGACATTGCCAAGGCAGTGCAGAACGCCACATGGAGTACTGGTGATGGTCTGACGATCGAAGCAGCCAAATACTTCGACACGCAGATGACGAAGTACACCCCCGGCACCTCGAATGCCGGCAACGTAGAGGGTGTGATGATTGAGTATCGTGTGAAGATGGCTTCTGGCATCACCTTCAAGCCTACGAGCGTAAGTTACGACGCAGTGAAGGTTGGTACCGACGGCGCTACCTACTCATGGAGTTATGTGGTAGGCAATACAGAAAGTACAATTACCGAGGTGGATGCAGCAACGACTCTGCGCAACAATGGTGCCAACAGTGCTACCGCACAGTTGAATCACGTGCTCGATATGTCGGAAGCAGGCGAGAGCAATATCTTTGCTATGCGCTTCTACATCTCGAAGACTGCCAACAATAAGAACATCTGCATTGGCAATGTTATTATCAACGGTACGGTGAACGGTACTGCCCAGGCCGTAGAACTCTACACCCTCGCCACCGCTGTTACGCCTGAGGAGGCTGGCAGCATCAATGTCTACCCGAAGGCCGACGAGTACGAGGCTGGCACGGAGGTGACCCTCACCGCCACTGAGAACTTCGGCTACGACTTCGTGAACTGGACCAACGCTGCCGGCGAGGAAGTATCTACCGAGGCTAAGTTCAAGTACACGATGGCTGCCAACGAGACGCTGACTGCCAACTTCAAGAAGGTGAACACCTACGAACTGGCTCTGACCGTCGACGGCACCAACGACTACATGGTGACCATCAATCCCGCTCCTACGGTGGTTGACGGCAAGAATATGTATGAGGAGGGCACGGCTGTCCAACTCGTTGCCAACCAGTATGAGGGTCTGGTGACCTTCACCAACTGGAACGACGGCGAGACCAACAGCACGAAACTCGTCTCTATGACCGAGGACAAGAACATCGTGGCCTCTTATGCCGAGGCTGACATCATTGCCGGTTGGGACTTCTACAAGGCTGGTGCAAGCGGCCGTAAGGCTGACTTCGCCGCTCAGGACAACGATGCCGACGCCCTGAACCTGGTGAACACCGAGACTGGTGAGACACAGGGCTGGCTTGACAAGTCGACCATCGGCGGCGGTGGCTACGAGTCGTTCAAGGGTGCTGCCGTCAACTGGCGCACAGGCACCAAGAATGGCGACGTGGGCAACTGGCACTGGCAGACCAAGGTCAATGCCGAGGCCTTCACCGATATCAACGTACAGTTCATGATGCTCTACAACTACAACTCTTACCAGACCTACAATGCCGAGTACTCTCTCGACGGCGAGACCTGGACCAAGTTCGGCAGCATCACCATGACTGGTGCCAAGGCCGAGGCTGCGTTCAACGAGCAGATGCCTGCTGCTGCCAACAACCAGAAGGACCTCTACATCCGTATGCTGGCCGACAAGACCTCTGCTGTCGACGGTGCTGCATCGGCTAACGACGGCAACACGCTGGCCATGTTCTTCATCACCGGCACACCGAAACTCATCGACGACGGCACGGCTCCTAAACTCGTGTCGAGCGTTCCTGAGAATGGTGCTACCGGCGCATCGGCCACTGGCAAGATTGTGCTCACCTTCGACGAGCGCGTCAAGGTGAAGGCTGACGCTAAGGCCACTCTGGGCAACGAGACGCTCACCCCGACCGTCAGCGGCAAGACCATCACCTTCGAGTACAAGGGTCTGGAGTATGGCATCGAGTACACCTTCAACCTGGCTGCCAACAGCGTGGGCGACCTGACCGACAACTTCCTGGCCGAGCCCATCACGCTGACATTCACCACGATGGAGCGTCCGAGCATTGAGAAGAAGATGTACGACCAGGTGGTCAGCACTGCCGACGAACTGGTGGCTGCCATCGCTGCCGCCCAGGCTCGCGCCGACAAGAACGTGCGCTACCGCATCTTCATCAAGAACGGTAAGTACACCATTCCTCTCTCTTCGACCATGAAGACTGTCAACGGCTACGAAGTGCCTGAGTGCATCACGTTCATCAACACCAGCAATGTTTCGTTCATCGGCGAGAGCCGCGACGGCGTGATCATCACCAACGGCATTGACAAGAACGAGACCTTTGCCGGCACCTATGGTACCACCTCTAAGTACGACGGTATCGGCAACAGCGACGTGTTCCAGATCAGCGGTAGCGACTACTACTTCCAGGATCTGACCATCGAGAGCGGTATGGACGATGCCACTGGTCGCGACCTGGCCGTTCAGGACAAGGCTACCCGCACCATCTACAAGAACACCGGCCTGAGTGGCTACCAGGACACCTGGACCTCAAACAACGACTACGGCCTCTACTACTTCGAGGGCGGCTTCGTTCGCGGACGCACCGACTATATGTGCGGTAAGGGCGATGCCTTCTTCAATGGTGTGGAGATTCGCCAGATTGCCGGTGGCTATGCTGCCGTGCCTTCTAAGAGCATCAAGTACGGCTACGTCTACAAGGACTGCACCATCAACGGTGAAGGTTCCAACGTAGACGGTAACTACACCCTCGGTCGTCCTTGGGGCAGCGGCACGCCTATTGCCCTCTTCATCGACACCAGAATGAATGTGGTTCCCTCTGCCATCGGCTGGAACGAGATGAGCGGCGGCTGGCCCAAGCGCTTCGCCGAGTACAACTCTACCACCTCTACCGGCAGCGTCATCGACCTCAGCGGTCGTAAGAAGATCTTCGGCGATGGTCATGAGAACAATCCTGTCCTCACTGCTGAGGAGGCTCTCGAGGCTGGCAACCTGCACAATATGTTTGGCGAGTGGGATCCCACCCTGCTGACCGAGCAGGCTCCCGTTCCTGCCAACGTGAAGTTGACCGGCACCACTCTGACATGGGACAACAGCAACTATGCACTGCTCTTTGCCATCGTGAAGAACGGCCAGGTGGTCGACTTCACCACCGACGCCACCTACACCGTAGATGACGCCACGGCTACCTATGCCGTCCGCGCCGCCAACGAGATGGGTGGTCTGGGTGAAGCCGCCGAGGCTAGCACCTCTACCGGCATCGAGGAGGTGGCTCCCGCCGCCATCAATGCCGACGGCAAGGTCTACAACCTGCAGGGCATCCGCGTTCAGAAGGCACAGCAGGGTGTCTACATCATCAATGGCCGCAAGGTCGTGGTGAAGTAAACCCCATATTCCACTACTTAAAAGCCCCACTGCTCGTTGGTGAGCAGTGGGGCTTTTTCATCGGCGTGTCGCACCGCAGGTATCGGAAATCCCGAACCCAGGCAGCATCCATCGCTTAGATTCTAGGCACTTCGTCGACACATTATAGGCACTTCGTCGACACATTCTTGGCACTTCGTCGACACATTCTTGGCACTTCGTTTGGAGGCTCTGCCAAAGTGATGCCAGACCTTACGGGCCTGGCACCATCTTATCTTATTCTATGGTCATCTTACCATGACTTTCCTTATTGTTCCGTCGCTCATGCGGATAATGTTCACACCCTTTTGCGGTTTGCTCAACTGCTTGCCATTGGGCGAGAATATCTTCACATCCTGCTGTCCCGTCATCATCAACTCCCCGATGCCCGTCGTATAGGTGGCGTGTACCACCACATCATGGGCAGGCATCGTCTCTGGCAGGTCAGTCCACGCAAAGGTGGCGTAGTCGCCCTCTGGCTTAGGCTCTGGGGTGATCTTTGCAGCATACTCATAAGTCACCTCCTTGTACACCTTATCTTCAATCATATAGGTCAACTTATACTTGTTTA
>JAFUST010000061.1 GCA_017467535.1 Prevotella sp.
AGCGCAAGGAGGCCCGCCAACTCTACGCTGAGAACTACGACGTGCAGGTGGAGTGCTGGTACCCGCTGAACCACAACCGTGGCGACGTGTCGAACACCACGCTCCTTCAGATTGCCGCTGCGCACGAAAAGACAGTCTATCAGATTATCCTCCGCTGGCACATGCAGGAAGGACTCTGCCCCGTCCCCGGCTCTACCAATCCCGCCCACATCCAGGAGAACATCAGCATCTTCGACTTCGAACTCTCTGACGAAGAAATGGAGGCCATCCGTGCCATCGACCGCGGCGAGGCAGGCCGCTCGTTCCGACTCAACTATGGCAACAACAGCTTCGGCAATTTCCAGGACTACACCTACAACCATACCTACGAACCACCCACAGCCATCGAAACTCCCCAAGTCGGCACCCTCAGCGCAGATGCCTATATCTACACCCTGCAAGGTCAGCAGGTCAGCACTCCGCAGCGGGGCGTGAACATCATTCAGCAGAGCGACGGAACAGCAAGGAAAATACTGATGAGATAACGTATGAAGAAAATGATTTTGACATTGACCATGCTGACGGCATTGACGGGCTGTTCTTCGGACGGAACGGAGGTGCGGGCTGAGAGTGGCGACGATGGGCCGACGGGATTTGAAGTGCAATACACCACACCCATACCGGGCGAGTTCTTCCAAACAGCCTCGCAGCAGGGCACGATTGAGTTGCTGGAGTATGAGTCGAAGGATTATACCTCTTCGAGTCGACCAACGACACATAAACCCGCGTATGTCTATCTGCCCTACGGCTATGACCCGACGCAGAAATACGACATTATCTATCTGCTGCATGGCTGGACAGGCGTGGCACAGGAGTATTTCCTTGGACGTGGCGGGAACAGCAAGACGAGCCTCGTGAACATTTTCGACAACCTGATTCAGCGGGGGCTGACGCGTCCGTTCATCGCCGTGTCGCCCACGTGGGACAAAGATAATCAGTCGAAGGACTGGGGCGAGAGCACACGCGAGGCTGCCGTCTTTTCGCAGGAGTATGTGAACGACCTCATCCCTGCCGTTGAGACCCACTACAGCACCTACTTGGAGTCGCCCAACGAGGCAGGCATCCTTGCCTCGCGCCAGCACCGTGCCATCGGTGGCTTCTCGCTGGGCAGCATCACCACATGGTACGTCTTCGAGCAGGCCTTCCCTTACTCGAAATGGTATCTGCCCATGAGCGGTGACAACTGGAGCCAGGGTATGTACGGTGGACAGTATTACCCCGAGGCCACCGCACAGTTTCTGGCCGACCTCGTAAATGCCTCCCCTTACGGCAACGACTTCTATGTGTGGTATGCCTGTGGCACCGAGGATGTCCGTCTGCCGCAGTCCGATAACCAGGCAAGGGCGATGGGTGCGCTCAGCGACACCTTTAATGCTTCGAACTTCTCCTATCACATGAAGGAGGGTGGTCGCCACGACTTCAACGCCGTGTATGAGTTCTGTTACCATGCCTTGCAATTCTTCTTTCCTGCAAACACTACCGAACCAATGACAGAGTATTACAATAGCCAGAGCCGCATCAGCGATGTTATCAACGACCCTGCTTTTGGCAATTTCGGGCGGCTGCTGTTCCCTGTCGATGATGGTTATTGGAGTGGCACGACGCTGGAAGACCTACGGCTGACGTGGTATAACGGCATCGACCCCGACAAGACGGTGGAGATTGTGAACACGCTGAAGTATCAGGCTGAAGCTGGGCAGACAATCTTTTATGACATCTACACTGAGGCAGAGAAGCAGGCAGACCCTGACAAGCGCGATACGGGATTGTTCTTTTTCAAGGGGAATAGCGGAGCGCCCTTTGCCATCTGCAATGCCGGTGGGGGCTTTGCCTACGTCGGCGCCATGCACGACTCATTCCCCCATGCGCTTGAACTCTCCAAGCAGCGAGAGCAGAGCCAAGCAAGCTTGGACTCTGCCGAGTCGCGAGGAGAGTCGACCGAAGGTCAACTCTCGAAGAAGGGCTACAATGCCTTTGCCCTCATCTATCGCCCTGGGTGGACGACGGCCTATGAAGACCTCGCCCGCGCAATTACCTTTATATACGACCATGCCGACGAGTTGGGGGTATCACGGGAGGGCTACTCCCTCTGGGGCGGCTCTGCTGGTGCCCGCATGGCCGCGACGCTCGGCAACAGTGCCAACCTCCGTCAGTTGACGGGGCGCACAGACATTCCTCAGGCCGCAGCCGTCATTATGCAATATACGGGCTACGACACGGTCAGTCCCTACGACGGCCCCACCTACGCCTGCTGCGGCACCAGCGACGGCATCGCCTCGTGGCGCGGTATGCAGAGCCGACTGGAGCAACTCTCAGCCCTCGGCATCCCCACCGAGTTCCACGCCTACAACGGTCTGCCCCACGGCTTCGGTCTCGGCACTGGCACCGTCGCCGAAGGCTGGATAGACGATGCTGTCCGATTCTGGGAAAGGCTACGGGTAGGCGACGGAACGTCGGGAATGGAGCAGTCAGAGCAGACAGCCGACGAACAGGCTCCGATGTCTGGCACCGTCTATCTTTGGCCGGAGGGGAACATACCCGACCGCACGCATCCCAGCAACAGCAGTTACGACCCTGTGGACTTCAGGCCCTTCATGGAAGTCTATACCGTGGATGAAGACGTTACGCCAAAGGGGGCCGTACTCATCTGTCCGGGCGGAGCCTTCCAGTTCCGCTCCATGCAGTCCGAGGGCTACAGCGTGGCCCGTGCCCTTCGCAGTCGCGGCTACCAGTGCTTCGTGGTGAGTTACCGCGTGAGTCCGTGGACGATGGAGGAAGGCTCGCTCGACCTGGCCCGCGCCATCCGCTATGTGTGCAGCCACGCCACCGACTACCGCATCCGCCCCGAGGACGTTGCCACCGTGGGGTTCTCTGCCGGTGGCATCTTGTGTGGCGACGAAGTGTGGCATTACGCCAAAAACGATGGCACGGCACTCGACTCGCAGTATCACCCCGACGCCCTTGACCTTGTGGATGCCCGTCCCGCCACCGTCGGCATGATATACTCTTTCTACGGTCGCCTCTCAGTAGCCGAGCGCAATGTGGAGACGCTGCGCGGTGCCAACCTGCCACCCACGTTCTATGCCTACGGCACGGAGGATCCTTTCTATTCGCAGTTCAACCAGCAGGTGTCATGTATGCAACAGGTGGGCTATGACATTGAGTATCACGTGCTGCAAGGCTGGCCCCACGGCTTCGGCACAGGAGGCTCTGACAACGTCTGGGTGGCCGACTTCGACCAATGGCTACAGCAGATTTTCGCCCGTACCACCGCTGTCCGCAGCGTGAAGGCTGACTCGCAGAAACGTAGTGGCATCTACTCTCTCAACGGCACTCGACTTAGCGCAATGCAGCGGGGCGTGAATATAGTGGACGGAAAAAAAGTTGCGATTAAATAATGGCGAAATAGTTTTCTGCAAAAAGTGAAAGAATCCCCGAACTTTTTATCAGAGAGGTTCGGGGATTTTTGTGTATTTTTGCAGCGTGATTATTTTACACAGCAAACTAAAATGAAGAGAATATGCAACAGAGAACATTAGGACGCGACCTACAGGTGTCAGCCATCGGGCTGGGCTGTATGGGCATGAGTCACGGCTATGGTGACGCACGTGACAAGAAGGAGATGATTGAACTGATTCGCCGCACGCATAGCGAACTGGGCGTGACATTCTTCGACACGGCGGAGTGCTACGGCCCGTTTACGAACGAGGAACTGGTGGGCGAGGCACTGGAGCCGATTCGGAGTGAGGTGAAAATTGCCACGAAATTCGGCATCACGCTGCACGGCTTCAAACAGACGCTCAACTCACGGCCAGAGACCATCCGCCAGTCAGTGGAAGGCTCGCTCAGGCGGCTGCGTACCGACCACATCGACCTCTATTATCAGCACCGCGTGGACAAGCAGACGGCTCCCGAGGAGGTGGCCGAGACCATCGCCCAACTGATGAAAGAAGGAAAGGTGCTGCACTGGGGCATGTCGGAGGCTGGTGCCGAGACCATCCGCCGTGCGCACAAAGTGTGTCCGCTGACCGCCGTACAGAGCGAGTATTCGATGTTCTGGCAACTGCCCGAGCGCGAGATTATCCCCACGCTTGAGGAACTGGGCATCGGACTGGTGCCGTTCTCACCGCTCGGTAAGGGTTTCCTGACGGGAACCATTAGGCGCGGCCAGACGTTTGCCGCCAACGACTTCCGTTCGAAGGTGCCCCGCTTCGAGGCCGAGAACATCGACAAGAACATGGTGCTGGTGGACTTCGTGACGGAGATAGCCCGTCGCAAGCAGTGTACGCCTGCACAGGTGGCCCTCTCGTGGCTGATGGCGCAGCGACCGTGGATTGTCGCCATCCCCGGCAGCACGTCGTGGAAGCACCTCACGGAAAATTTCGCCGCTGCCAGCATCACTTATACCGACGAGGAGATGCGCGACATTAACCAGCACCTCGCCCAGATTACCCTCTCTGGCCATCGCTACAATGCCGACAGCCAGAAGAGCATTGACAGTGGATATTAATAACGATAACATGATATGGATATGAAGAAGTATTTATTCGGCGCAATGGCCTTGGTGGCTGGCGCACCGGCACCATCGCCGAAGGCTGGATAGACGCTGCTGTCCGATTCTGGGAAAGCCAATCGGGAGTGACTGGTATTCGTCAGACCAGGGCATACAAAGTAAAAGGAAATACCATCTATTCCCCTAACGGCATCCGTCGTTCCGCACTGCAAAAGGGCATAAACATTGTAAACAATAGAAAGATATTCAAATGAAAAAAGTTTTATCATTAGCAGCCATGATGCTGCTGGCCGTAGCCGGACTGAGTGCCTGCACGGCAAAGAACAATCAACATGCGAACAACAAATCAACTGAAAGTCAAACAAACAACGAAGTTATGGATATGAAAGGAAAGAAAGTGCTGGTGGCCTACTTCTCATGGAGCGGCAACACCAAGCATGCAGCACAGTACATCGCCCAGAAGTTGGGTGCCGACGAGTTTGAAATCGAGCGTGTAAAACCGTACCCCACGGACTACACGCCCTGCACTGAGGATGCCAAGGCTGAGAAAGAGGCTGGCGAGCGTCCTGCCATCAAAGGCAAGGTGAAAGACATAGCGCAGTACGGCGTGGTGTTCGTCTGCGTCCCCGTGTGGTGGTACACCGCCCCGATGCCCGTCTTCACTTTTCTGGAGCAGTACGACCTGAAGGGCAAGACCGTCATCCCCTTCTGCACTGCCTACAGCGGCCCGTCCTCAACCCTCCGCGACATCGAGGCAGCCACGCCCAACAGCACCCATGCCGAGGGTCTCTGCATCGTCACCAAGGAGCAGGGCGGTCAGGGCATGGAAGCCAAGCACGACCGCATAGACAAGTGGCTCACGAAGATTGGATTCTAAAAGTCGAATCTGGCAGAAATCACACAGAGACTTGGCAAATTTCGTTAAGAGATTAGCCAAGTTTCGTTTTTCTCGCCGATTTTTCGTAATTTTGCAGCCGCTTAGCGAAACAGATAAATCGGAATATTAAGAATATGATAACCATTCGACAATATGAGATACAGGACTGCTCCTCTGTTATGGGGATTTGGAATAGTGTGGTACTTGAGGGAATTGCTTTTCCACAAGATGAGGAATTAACGAGTGAGAATGCTGACAAGTTTTTCAGCGGACAGTCATATACAGGTGTCGCAGTCAATGATGCGACAAACGAAGTAGTAGGGCTTTATATTCTTCACCCCAATAATGTAGGACGGTGCGGTCATATATGCAATACCAGTTATGCTGTCAAAGAGGATTGCCGAGGATTGCACATCGGAGAACGTCTTGTTAAAGACTCGCTACGGGCTGGGGCGCGTCTCGGCTTCCGCATCCTACAGTTCAATGCGGTTGTTGCCACCAACATACATGCCTTGCACCTATATGAGCGGTTAGGCTTTAAACAGTTGGGACGCATCCCACAAGGTTTTCGCATGAAAGACGGTCATTACGAAGACATTATACCTCACTATATAGAATTAGTGTAAATTCCAATTTATCCGAATGTAGAAGCACTCCGAGACGAGTACGTCCATCTGTTTCACTTGGAATGGAATGTCCGGACGATTGGTGCTGGGATGAAATTTCATCAGTTTTGGGTATTGCACGAATGGAAAAATCGCCGTACCTTTGCAGCGCAAAACAAAGATGCGTATGCAGAGAAGATATAACAGACATAGAATATTTGGCGGCAATCGTCGGGAGAGGACTTACAGCAGTAGGCCCTCTCTTTTTTTGAACGTTTTTGAATATTGTTCATTTTTGTAGTAATCAGATTATGCAGATACAAAAGGAACATACACGCGAGCAGATACTACAGGCGGCAGGGCTGGCTTTCCACCAGCAAG
>JAFUST010000011.1 GCA_017467535.1 Prevotella sp.
CATCCTGCACGGACCTCCATCGTGGCGATGATGCCAAGCCGCGTGCTCAGGGTTACAGGTGAACAGATGAAGCAGTATTTCAGTCAAAACATCGAGACGATGGAATTTCGTGCAGTCATTGCCGAGCATATCCTCAACCAGTTCCATTCGCGCTACATCGACCTCCATCGCGCCACGCCCCGCGAGCGCTACGACTTGCTGATGCAGCGCTGCCCGGGCATTGTGGAGCACCTCGACTTGCAGGACATCGCTTCTTTCCTCAACGTCCACCCCAACACCATCAGCAAGATTCGCCGCGACATCACGTTCGAAGGCAGAAGACAGTAAAAAACAGCAAAAACTCTCAACCTAAGTTGAGACTTTCACCCTCGGCACCCACTTTTCGGGTTCGCAGAGGGTTTAATTGTGATTATTTTCGTACCTTTGCACACGAAAATCAGAAAGAGCAATATGGCACAGATAGACGAATTCTTCTTTGACACGAACCGCGTGGAGGGCATCACCGAGGCCGACTACCAGCGGGCGCAGCCTTACATCGAGGCGGCGCAGGCTTTTGCGCAGTCCACCTACCAGGGCATCTACATCATCGACTACTTCCGCAAAAACTTCCTCTATGTGTCGGACAATCCACTCTTCCTCTGCGGCCACACCGCCGACGAGGTGCGCCAGATGGGCTACGGCTTCTACATCAACAACGTGCCTGCCGACGAACAGCCGATGCTCACCGAACTGAACCGTGCGGGCTTCCGTGCCTTCGACGACGTGCCACAGTCCGACCGCCGACGTTGCGTGATGTCCTACGACTTCCACATCCTTACCTCTGACCGTCCGCTGCTCATCAACCACAAGATTACGCCCCTTGTGCTTTCGGCTGATGGCCGTGCATGGCTCACCCTCTGCACCGTCTCGTTCTCATCGCACAAGGAGGCCGGGCAGATACACTTCCGTATCCTGGGGCAGAGCGGCTACCGGCAATATTCGCTCACCGCCCACCGTTGGCAGTCCTGCGAGGGCATCACGCTCACTATAGAGGAGAAACAGGTGCTCACCCTTTCGGCACAAGGCTACACGATGAAGGAAATCAGCGACCACATCTGTCGCTCGTTCGACACGGTGAAATTCTACCGCCGCCAACTATTCGAAAAACTCGACGTCGCCAACATCACCGAGGCCATCGCCTTTGCTACCAACTACGGCCTTTTGTAAGCCTCACGTCCCCGCAACACCCCGATTTTAACATCTTTTGTTACCCAAATGGGTAATTTTTCATCCCCGCGATGCAGAATTACCCATTTGGGTAGTGGATTTGTTTGGTAGTTTCATTTACTTTGCAGCAAAAATTCACAATAAAATTGCAAGGATTGACGTTATATTCCCATACAAACAGTGTATATAATAGTATAAAACGAACAATGAACACGAACGCTCGACCTTTGGTCGCTTCGACACTTCGAAGAACCATCATCACCGCACTGCTCGCCCTCGTCTGGGTGGCGGGGGAGGGACAGACAACCGACACTCTTCGCATCGGGATGGAAATGAAACTCCAGAATGTTTTAGGTACGAATGTCTTTTTGATGCACAAAGAGGCAACACCGATGAAAGGATTGCCTTCGGACACAGCATCGTTCCACCTATACGAAAGCAGAGGCATCCTTTGTGCTTTGGGAAAGGGCGACACAGACGGAACCTATTTCGTGTCTTTAGACCTTAACGGCGACCATGACTTTACTAATGACTACCGTTACATCTTCACACGCAAGCAAGTTGAGGAAGGCCGCAACTTTGCCCCACAACGATACGGCGACATTTGGGTTGCTCCTGGCATATACGTCAATGGGGTTGCCAGAGGAAACAGGACTTACACAATTCCTCACCCTTTCGACGGCCTCTGTCCGATTTTAAGCATACATGATTTCTGCACTGGAGAATTCATTCATGATGGAAAACAGTATTACATCTGCTCTGCATTCAACGGGACGGAGTTTGCCATCCTCGATTCAGTACCTGTCAACGCTGACGAATTGGCAGAGAAAGTATTAGACGAGAAACTGCTGAAAAATGTCAAGTTTCCCGTGATGCACGACAGCCTGATTATACGCTTTCTTGACTTGAACTATGCCAGCCAGCAGAGTCTTATCAGCATAACCCCGCTCACAGAGGACAACCAGCCCACCTATCCCTACGTCGGTTTCCGCGCCCCGGACTTTATAGCAAAAGATTTGAGGGGCAAGACCATAAAACTCAAGGAAGGATATACATTGCTTGATTTCTGGGGTTCATGGTGCACCCCATGCATCGCCCTCGTTCCTCACCTCGTTGAGATTCACGAACATTATCCCGACCTAAACATCATTAGCATCGCCAACGAGAGGGACAAAACGACGATGCCCAAGCTGAAGAAACTCATTGGCGACCACAACATGAACTGGACTCACGCCTGCGAGTTGCTGAACGACTCAACAAACATGGCAAACAGATACGATGTCTCAAGTTTCCCGACTACCTTCATTATCGACTCTTCCCATAACGTCGTCTTTCGCGGCAGAGGCAGCAACGATACTGCGAAATTGAAGAAGAAACTGGCAGAGATTTTCGGCGAATAGTCTCTGAATCCTCCAAACCCCACCATTTTCTATTAAATAAGCATAAAATCTCACGAGCCAAGAATAACTTGCGGGATTTAATGCGCTACGGTAAGTTGGCTATAAATCTGCCCTGCCTATACCTTCGGCTCATCCGTTTTCCAGTTCTCTATCTCAATGCCACGGATACGTCCGAGATGGTCGGTATTGTCGGTGACCATCACCATTTTATTTTGCAAGGCGGTGGCACCGATGGCCATATCGAAGTTTTCAATCTTTCGTCCGATGGATTTCAGATAAGCCATCTCTCGCCCGAAGGTGTGGAGCGATTTCCCGAATGGAATGACACGGAACAGGCTGATAAATTCTTCGGTCTGATGCATCGTCTTCTCGGGATTGTCGCTGTTCTCCGCACCATAGTACAATTCGGCTACGGTAATTTCCGACAGGTAGCAGTTTCCAATGCCAGCAATGGCAATCTTGCGGTTCATCTCAAACATTCCACGCATGAAAAACACGCAGATGTTGGTGTCGAGCAGATATTTCTTTTTCATTGTCTTACTCGTCCATTGATACCAGTTCCCGCTCATAGTCGGCCTGGCGAGACTCCTTGATGGCATTCTCTATGCGCTCTCCGTCCGTACCGCTCCATGCGCCAAACAGGGCATTCAGTTTCTCTATTTTCTTTTCATCCCCTACAGATGCTGTCTTGGCAACCGAAGCCTCAATAAGCCGTTCGCCCAGCCACCTTTGGTTGCTGGCAGAGAGCGAAAGACCTTGCAGGTAACTCCAGAGGTTGTTAAGAGATATTGCATTCATAATTCGTATTGTTTTTGAAATCTCGGTTGCAAAGATACTGATTTTTTGGCATAGTCCCCGCCATTCCCCCGATTTTAACATCTTTTGTTACCCAAATGGGTAATTTTTCATCCCCGCGATGCTGAATTACCCATTTGGGTAGTGGATTTGTTTGGCCGTTCCATTTATTTTGCAGTCAAAAACTCGTAAAGGATATGAAAAGATTGATTCTACTTTCAGTGATGTGCCTCGTAGCGATAGCCTCGACTGCGCAGGGTATTAACGGACGGGTGATTGACGAGCAGTCACAGCCCATGCCGTTTGTCAATGTTGTATTGCTCAATCGTGCCGACTCCGCTTTCATCGCTGGAGCCGTGACGAAAGATGACGGAGCTTTCACCATCGAGACCGACCGCAACGACGGGCTGCTGAAAGTGTCGAGTGTGGGTTATCTGCCCCAATACGTCCAAGCACGGCAGGGTAATGTAGGCGATATTCAGATGCAGCCCGACACGCAGACGCTGGGCGAGGTTGTGGTGAAAGGCCATGTTCCACAATTCCAAATGGGCAACGAGGGATTGGTGACCAACGTCGAGAACACGCTGTTAAGCCAGTTGGGAACTGCGAGTGACGTATTGAAACATGTGCCAGGCATTATTGCTAAAGACAATCAATTTGAGGTCTTTGGCAAGGGAACTCCCATTATCTACATTAATGGTCGGAGAATGCGAAACAATAGGGAACTGGAGCAACTGAAATCGACCGACATCAAGCACATTGAACTCATCACCAACCCTGGTGCGAAGTATGACGCTACAGTGGGGGCGGTGGTCAAGATTCAGACTGTCCGCAAGGCTGGCGACGGCTTCAGCATCGACACATGGGGCCGATGGCAACAGAGCCGTAAAGCCAAGGAAGCAGCATCGCTCGACCTGAACTACCGCAACAATGGTTTGGATATCTTTGCATCCCTGTGGGCAAGCAAAGGGAATTATCTCCAAAAGTCGAGTATGACTCAAGAAGTCCAAACCGATACACTCTGGCAACAGACGAACGACATGCGGACGGATATTGTCAGCCGTGACTATAGTGTCGAGACGGGCTTCAACTACATGTTGAATGAGCACCATTCCTTTGGCACTAAATACGAATACACGCTCCCGAGCAACGAGGACGAGACAACGACATTATTGAGCGACGTGACGACCAACGGAGCGTTCTACGACAAATGGGAAAACCTGACCAGCAAACAGACTCAAGGGAAAGCGAAGCATAAGTTGAATGTCTATTATATAGGCAAGGTGGGGAAACTGGATATCGACTGGAACTTTGACTATCTTCACAGCGGCTACGATGAACGGAGCCTGATAACAGAAACCTGTCAGATTCAAGAGGACCGTATGCTGGACGCTAACAACCGAGTGCGAAATCGTATGCTGGCTTCGAAACTGACAATGACCTATCCGCTGTTAGGTGGCTCGCTCGACTTCGGTGCCGAGTATGTCAATACAGACCGTCAGGATGACTACGTGAATCCGCAGAACTACGTCGCATCCACCTACAGCACACTGAAGGAACAAAGCATCAGTCCGTATGCCGAATATTCGATACTGCTGCCAAAAGTCGGCCAATTTCGTGCTGGGCTCCGTTATGAGCATGTGAACTTTGATTACTACGAAAGTGGCCGTCTCGTAGAAGAGCAGAGCCGCAGTTACGGCAATCTCTACCCGTCGTTCTCCTTCGGCACGCAGATTGGCAAGGTACGGGCACAGATAGCCTACTCAGCCAAGACTACCCGCCCCACCTACCGCCAGTTGAGCAACGACGTGTTCTATGTTAATCGTTACGGCATGCAGCGGGGTAATCCATTGCTCGACAATTCCACCATCCACGATGTCTCCCTGCAGGGAATGTGGAAGTTCCTACAGTTTTCAATCAGTTATTCTGATGAGCGCGGACGGATCATACACTGGATGGAGCAGATAGACGACTCCAATGTGACATTGGTGACCTACAAGAACATCAACAGCCTAAAATGGATTGTGCCCTTCGTCTCACTTGCACCTACATTCGGTATTTGGCGTCCTCAGTTGTCTGTGGGCTTCCGAAAGCAGTGGTTCTCGATGGAAACAGCGGAAGGATGCATCTCCCTGAATAAGCCAATGCTGATAGCACAAGCGAACAACACTTTCAAATTCTGCAAAACCTTGACTGGTGAACTTGACTTCAGGTATCAAGGCCCTGGGCATTATCAGAATATCTATTTGGACTATCATCAAGCCGTCCTCGGTGTCAGTCTTGTCAAGACATTCTTTAATGACCGCCTGAGCATCAAACTGGCTGGCGAGGATTTGCTTGACCGCAGTCGCGACGGAAATTTGGTCTATAACCATCAAGTCAAGTTGTGGCAAGGCAACTACTATGACCGTCGCCGGTTCGTGGCAACCATTCGCTACAAGTTCAATACCACCCGCAGCAAATACAAGGGCACAGGCGCAGGTAACGACGAGAAGAACCGATTATAAAATGTATATGCAAAACAATCTCCATTACATAAATCTCTCTTGGGCAGTAGTGGGAATCTGTGAGGGTTCCCGCCTGCCACTCTCGGCTCTTGTCCGTGAGGGGGACGACATCGAGAAAACAGTGGAGCGTTACGTCATCGGTTACCTCGCCTTCTGGCACATCGCCTTTGTCGATGAAAAGCAGTTGCAGCCCTGCCACGACGAAGCCCTGCGCACAGCAGCCCGCCAGAAGATAGACCGCTACATCGCCGACCATCCGCCCGTGGAGACATTGCCCCGCTTCTACCTCGTCCTGCTCCGCCAGCAGATAGCCCCGATGGAGCAGGACGGCATGAGCCGAGTGTATCAAGTATAACATCAAAATAATAACGAAAATGAAAACATTGAAGATTTAGAGAATCATGTTTATGATACTTGCTGCCCTCTCCCTCGCCTCATGCAGCAGCGACGAAGCACAACATAAAAGGTTAAATCAAGCAAAAGGTTTGGTAGTCTCAGAGTTTCATATTACTTCGACAAGCGAAGCGACCAAAGGTCGAGCGCATTGGATGCAATTTGTAGCAGTAACTCCGCTGTTTAAGGCGGCAGAGTTACGAATATTTCTTCAATACGTGAAAATAATCTCCCAAAAATTTGCAGCATTCAAAAAAAATGTCTACCTTTGCACACGCAATCCGCAAACGACTGGACCCGTAGCTTAGTTGAATAGAGCGTCAGATTCCGGTTCTGAAGGTCAAGGGTTTGAATCCCTTCGGGTTCACACCTAACTAAAAAAGGCGGGGCGCACAGCAGATAGGAGCATAGCTCAGTTGGTTTAGAGCGCTTCAGTCACATTGAAGAGGTCTTGGGTTCGAGTCCCAATGTTCCTACCAAAAAGAGGCATTCAGTGATGAATGTCTCTTTTCTTTTTAAGTACTATCATCTTCGGGTGTAAAGTACGGCAAGTCAGGCAGTAAAGTATGGCAGTTTACTATAGTAAAGTCCTATCGGAACGACCGCAAACTGCCATTCCTTGCCCCCGAAGATGGCATCGGAACACCCCTAAGGTGACGGCAGTTGGTTTGGAGCCTCCAAACGATGCGTTTGAAGCCTCCAAGCACATCGTTTGGAGGCTTCAAATGGTTAGCAATCAGCCTACATGAAGGGCTACTCCCGCTTGTGGAGTTTCAGCGCCCGCATGGCATTGAGGACGGCCAGGACGGTGACGCCTACGTCGGCAAAGACGGCCAGCCACATGGTGGCCAAGCCGAAGGCGGCCAACAGCAGCACGGCAACCTTGACGCCGATGGCGAACCACACGTTCTGACGGGCGATGCGCAGGGTGCGGCGAGCGATGCTGACAGCCAGGGGCAGACGGTTCAGGCGGTCGTCCATCAACACCACGTCGGCCGCCTCGATGGCTGCATCGCTGCCCAGTCCGCCCATAGCGATGCCCACGTCGGCACGGGCCAGCACAGGGGCGTCGTTGATGCCATCGCCCACGAAGGCCAGATAGCCGTCCTCGGGCTTCTCCTGCAGCAGGCGCTCCACATGGGCCACCTTGTCGGCAGGCAGCAGTTCGGCATGATAGTCCGTGAGTCCCAGTTTCTGAGCCACGTCACTTGCCACTGCCTGACGGTCGCCAGTAAGCATGACGATGCGACTGGCACCAAGTTGCTTCAACTCGGCGATGGTAGTCACACTGTCATCCTTGATCTTGTCGTTGATGACGATATGACCAGCATAGACACCATCGATGGCCACGTGGATGATGGTGCCCGCATGGTGGCAATCGTGCCACTTCGCGCCGATGGCATCCATCATCTTGGTGTTGCCGACGCACACCACCTGACTGCCCACCTTGGCACGGATGCCCTGACCAGACACTTCCTCCACCTCGCTGACCTCGCAGCCATCGGTAGCCTCGTCAGGGAAGGCATCGCGCAGGGCTGCCCCGATGGGGTGAGTGGTGAAGTGCTCCACATGGGCCGCCAGATGGAGCAACTGACGCTCGTCGCAGGCATCGGGATGGACGGCGGTGACCACAAACTGGCCGTGGGTGAGCGTGCCGGTCTTGTCGAAGACGATGGTATGCAACCGCGCCAGAGCGTCCATGTAGTTGGAACCCTTGATGAGAATGCCCTGTCGCGAGGCACCGCCGATGCCACCAAAGAAGGTGAGCGGCACGCTGATGACCAGTGCACAGGGACAGGAGACGACCAGGAACATGAGGGCGCGGTAGAGCCAGGTGGGAAGTGAAGAGTGAAGAGTGAAGAATTTGCTGCCGCCATGCAGAGAGGCGGGAGGATGGCGATGGCAACGGCCAGCAGGACCACCACGGGGGTGTAGATGCGGGCAAAGCGGGTGATGAAGGTCTCACTCTTCGACTTGTGCTCGCCAGCATGCTCCACCAACTCGATGATTTTCGAGACGGTGCTCTCGCCATATAATTTAGTGGTACGCACACGAAGAACACCCTGCAGATTGACGCAGCCAGAGATGACTTCGTCGCCGACGGCGACCTCGCGAGGAACCGTCTCGCCCGTCAGGGCCACCGTGTTGAGCGACGAGGCGCCCTCAATGACCACGCCGTCGAGCGGCACTTTTTCTCCTGGTCGGACGACGATGATGGAGCCCACGCTCACCTCCTCCGGCCGCACACGCTCCTCGCTCTTCGACACCTCCACACAGGCCACGTCAGGCCGGATGTCCATCAGATGGGCAATGCTGTCGCGACTCTTCCCCTCGGCATAGCCCTCGAAGAGTTCGCCCACTTGGAAGAAGAGCATGACGAAGACGGCTTCGGGGAACTGCGTCTCGGCTCCGGGCAGGAAACCAATGCAGAGGGCACCGATGGTGGCCACCGACATGAGGAAATGTTCATTGAACGGGTCGCCGTGGACAAGTCCCTCCGCGGCCTCCTTCAGCGTTCCTGCTCCGACGAGCAGATAAGGAACAAGATAGACTAGCAGCAACTGCCACATGGGCAACGAGAAACGATGTTCTATCCAAACGGCCACGCCGAGGAGCAGTGCCGTGACGGCAATCAACGCCAACTGGCCCTTCAGACTGTGATGCTCGTGGTGATGGTGCTCATGATGATGGTGCTCGTGGCAACATTCCTGGTGCTCATGATGATGCTCGTGGCAGCACTCGTGTTCGTGATGATGATGTGACATACCTCTTTTTCGTTTAATTCTGCTGCAAAGGTACGCCAAAGGTTTTGCAACTCGGTTGCAAAGTGTCGCTCAAGTGAAAAATTCTCGGATTGAAGCCATGTAGGGTGTCAGTTGCTTGGGATAGACACGGCCCCAGCGACTGACGCTGTTGTGGCAATAGGCAATGACGAGGCGGCGGCGGGCTCTGGAGATGGCCACATAGAACTTGCGCGCCTCCTCCTGCTGGGCAGAGCCGGAAGTGGCAGCGAAGGCACTGGGATACTTGCCGTCCACGGCATCGAAGACGATGACATGGTCGAATTCCAGTCCCTTGGCCTTATGCACGGTGCTGATGAAGATGCGCTCCGTCATGCTCGCCGAACCGCACAGGTCAGCCTCCTTCATCGTAGTCAGGTCCTGCATGTGCCGACTGAGTTGCTCAGCCAGCGAACGGCCCGAGGCAGGCGAGAGCAGTTCGTGGTCTATATACCTTATTATATAATGAAGTTTGGGCAACACCTCCACGCGGCCAATACGGCGCAGATAGTCGTAGGCAAACTGCAACTCGAGCGAGAGCAGCGGTTCGTCGGCCTGCACATAGAGCCGCTGGCGGGTGTGGCGGTAGAGGTCGGCATAAAGATGGCGGAAACGCTCGATTACCTTCTGATGGCTGCGGACAAACTCTCGCTGCCGCCCCACAATGCTGCGCGAACGGTCGTAGCAGTAGACCATCAGGCTGCGGGTGGCCATGATGTCGTCGTTGGCCAGATGGGAGTTCTGCCCCTCCAGTTCCAGTTGGACGAGCAGATCCTTCAACTTGTAACTCGGCTGACGAGGATGGAGCAGGCGGGCCAGTTTGAGACTGTCGAAATAAGCAGGCCACAGGCGAGCCATCGACAAGTCTGGCGCATAGCGCTGCATGTTGTGCTCCATGATCTGATAGTCGTAGGTCGCGTTATGGCCCAGGATGGCGCAGCCCTTGGCAAAGTCGACGAAGCGCCGCAAGGCCTCTGCCGCTGGCAGATGGGGCTGACGGGCATACTCGTCGATAAGCGGATTGGGCAAGTCGCCCAGCATGGGCGGAATGGGGCGCGAGGTCTCGATGAAGAGATTCAGTTCGTCGACCACCCTGCCCTGCCGCACCTTGACGGCGGCAATCTGCACCACGTCGTCATCGAAGACGCTCAGGCCCGTTGTCTCCGTGTCGAAGACCACGATGTCCTGCTGCTCATAGGCCCTGACGAACTCAGCCAGATAGGTGGAACCGTCATAGTCGATGAAGTCGACGGGCGAGATGGCCAGTTCCATCAGGTGGCGCACGAACTGGCGGGAAGCACTGTTGGAACTGTAGACACGCAAGCCCGTGAAAAGATGTGACCAGGCGATGAAGTTCTGCTCCATAGACGCCACGCTGAGGTGAGCCAGCAGCAGGCGCACCTCCGGCGTTGAGAAGCAGTCGGCCCCCGAGACCTTGAAATGGGGAATGCCCTGCAGGGCAGCACTCACCTCGTCGGCATCACTGTTGAAGGCCACGACCACCGCCACCGTCTCGTCAGGGCAGGTGTCGAAGATGCGCTTCACCTCGCAAGCCACCATGTTCACCTCGTCGACGCTGGTCTCGGCCTCCATCAGCATCAAGTCGCCGGGCTGACAGGGCGCGACGTTCTGTGTCGAAGGCAACAGTTCCCTGGCGATGCCCAACTGCTGTTCACCGTACTGGTTGAAGACATCGAGCAAATAACGCGGCGAGCGGTAGTTGACAAAGAAGTTGTGGAAGTGCTCCTCGCCGGCCCGCTGTCGCAACAGCGAGAGGGTGTCGGTCTGTGCCCCCATAAAGGAGAAGATGGCCTGCTGGGTGTCGCCGAGGTAAACCACGGTGGCATCCGGCGTCTGAATCCTGTCGATGATGGCCAGTTGGAGAGGATTCAGGTCCTGCACCTCGTCCACTTGAATCCAGCCCAACTGCCTCGGCACCACATCAGCAGAAGCAGTATCCGTGAGCGTGTCGTAAGTTCGAAGCAGGATATCCTCGAAGTCGAGGAGGTCGTTCTGCTGCTTGTAGCGCTCGTACTGGCGAGCCGCGTCGAGACAGATCAGCAGATAGGTGGCCTCGCGACTGAGCAGTGCCTTCTCGCTGAGATAATGGTCGGCCATGCGATAGAGACTGATGCACGTGTCCTGGGTATAGGGCAATCGAAAGGCGGTGCAAAGTTCCTTGAGGGCCGATGAAGTGAGGGCGTCGCGATGCACCATCAACCGCGAAGGATAGCGGTGCTCGCACTGGTACATCAGGTGCTGCAGGTTGAGAATCTGCGAATAGCGTTGCCGCTCCTTGTTGTCGCCCAGCACCTTCAGTTCGTCCTCGCCGAGGAAGTCGGCCATGATACTGAACGACGTGTCGGTATCGATGATCGTGGTATGCTCCGGCACGATGGCGTTGTCGAACAGGAAGCGGGAGCAGAAGCGGTGCACATTGCCCACAAACAACTGGTCGAGGTCCTGGGCTTCGGGCAGCCGCTCCATGATGCGCTCTTTCATGCCGCGAGCCGCCCTGTTGGTAAAGGTGAGACAGGCCATGTCGCCAAAGCGCACCCCATGCTCATGGGCCCACACCACCCGCTCGGCCAGCACGGCCGTCTTGCCGCACCCAGGCGGAGCCAGCACCAGATGGTATCCGCCCGTAGCCTCTATCACGTTCTGCTGTTCGCGGTTGAAATTCTGATTCATGATGCAAAGATAAGAAATAATTATGAATAATCAGCCCTACCTGACTGCTTTTTCACAAAAAAGAATTATGAATTACGAATTATTTCGTACCTTTGCAGTCGAATCATGGCAAAAGACCTCTTGGCATATATCCGCGAAGGGCGAGCGATGAGCCGCAACGAAAAACTGAGGCTCATCGTGCAACTGAGTGTGCCCAGCATCCTGGCTCAGATTTCGGCCACGGTGATGTTCTTCATCGATGCGTCGATGGTGGGCCATCTGGGGGCCAAGGCCTCGGCGGCCATCGGACTGGTGGAGACCACGGGCTGGCTGATGGGCGGACTGGCCTCGGCAGCCAACATGGGTTTCTCGGTGCAGGTGGCCCACTTCATCGGAGCCAACGATTTCGAGAGTGCACGGCGCGTGCTGCGGCAGTCGCTGGTGTGCTGCCTCATCTGGGCCATCGCCATCTCCACGATAGCGCTCGCCATCAGTTATCCCCTGCCCTACTGGCTGGGCGGCAGCGAGGAGATAGCCCGCGATGCATCGCTCTACTTTGCCATCATCGGCCTGTGCGGCATCTTCTTCCAGATGGAGGGCCTGGCCGGCTCGATGCTGAAGTGCTCGGGCAACATGAAGATTCCGAGCGTGCTGAACATCGGCATGTGCGTGATGGACGTGGTGTTCAACTACATCTTTATCTATATACTCGACATGGGAGTGATGGGTGCCGCCATGGGCACCGGTCTGGCCGAACTGGTCACGGCCGTGCTGATGCTCTATTTCCTGCTGGTTCGCTCAAATATGCTCCGACTGAAAGGCCACCCTGGCTCGTTCAAGCCGAAACGCGACACCGTGGGGACGGCCTTCAAGATAGGTGCACCGATGGGCCTGCAGCATATGCTGATGGGCGGCGCGCAGATTGTGAGCACGCTGATCGTGGCTCCGCTGGGCACGGTGGCCATAGCCGCCCACTCGCTGGCCATCACCGTGGAGAGCCTCTGCTATATGCCCGGATACGGCATCGCCGAGGCTGCCACCACGCTGGTGGGACAGGGCATCGGAGCCGGACAGCGACTGCTGACACGCTCGCTGGCCAATATGTCGGTGGGGCTGGGCATCGTGGTGATGACCGTGATGGGCGTGCTGATGTGGCTCTTCGCCCCCCAACTGATGACCATCATGTCGCCTGTAGAGGAGGTTATCGCCCTGGGCACACAGGTGCTGCGCATCGAGGCCTGGGCCGAACCGATGTTTGCGGCAGCCATCGTCTGCAACGGTGTGTTCATCGGAGCCGGCGACACGCTGAAGCCGGCCATCATGAGCCTGGCCGGCATGTGGGGCGTCCGCCTGACGCTGGCCTGGATGCTGGCGAAGGACTACGGACTGAAGGGCGTGTGGATAGCGATGGCCGTCGAACTGACTTTCCGCGGGATGATGTTCCTCACCAGACTCTTCACCGGCAAGTGGAACCGGCAACTGGCCGGTACAACAGGAAAACAGCCTTCGGTCCTCTGACCTCAGGCTGTTCCTCTACGTATTAATAACTAAAAACCTTTCTTATGAATGTTATCCTATCCTGCAATCTCCTTTACCTTCTAACACCTATCGAACCTAAAACAATCTAACTAAAACTAACTAACAAACCTATTGACTGATATATTGCTTTCTATGCTTTCTCGCCTTTCACAAGGCCAACCTTTTACCTTAACTAATACCTTATATCGTTCCTATTGAAGATCTTGTTTTGTCCTTTTGACGATGCAAAGGTACGACGATTTCCGATAAGTTGTATCACTTACCTTCGATTTTCGTCAGAAAAAGGCGTTATTATTGATGCAAATCAAGCGCCTGTGTCCGAACACAACTACTTTGTGCCCGTAAACAGCACCTCCGACACCATGTTTGTCAGTTCCACAAACTGGGGGATGGTCAACTGTTCTGGGCGCATGGTCATAAAGTCGGACGACTGGAGGCTGAGGATGGCCTCCTGGGAGAGCATCTGGCGGAGCGACACGCGCAGCATTTTCCTCCTTTGGTTGAAGGTGGTCTTCACCACTCGCTTAAAGAGATCCTCGTCGCAACCCAGGCGTTCCACCTGGTTACGCGTCATACGGATGACGGCACTCTGCACCTTGGGCGGCGGATTGAAGACCGAGGGCTCAACGGTGAAGAGATACTCCACATCGTACCATGCTTGGATGAGCACAGACAGGATGCCGTAGGCCTTCGTGCCGGGCTGCGAGGCCATGCGCAGAGCCACCTCACGCTGAATCATGCCCGTGCAGCAGGGGATGAGGTCGCGATTGTCGAGCATCTTGAAGAATATCTGCGATGAAATGTCGTAGGGATAGTTGCCCGTCAGCACAAACTGTCCGCCGTCGAACAGTGTCCGCAGGTCCATGCGCAGAAAGTCCTCACCGATGATGTTGTCGTGCAGGCGAGGAAAATGCTCGTAGAGATAGGCCACCGACTCAGTGTCAATCTCGACGACACGCAGCGGACGGGGTTTCTCGGCCAGAAACTGGGTCATCACGCCCATGCCGGGCCCTACCTCGAGCACGGGCAGGTCAGGACAGGCATCCACCGTATCGGCAATGCGACGGGCTATCGTCAAGTCGGTCAGGAAGTGCTGACCGAGGTTCTTCTTGGGTCTTACTTGTCTCATCTTGGGTGCAAAGGTACAAAGAAATTAAGAATTTAAGAATCAAGAATTAAGAATTATTGCGCATCATGGCGTTAAAGGGAGTTAAAGGACAACACTTTTCACCTTTCACTTTCCACTTTTCACTTTAATTTCGTACCTTTGCCGTTGCAATGAAGCATCTGCAGTCGATAGCAAAGATCTTGTTGCCGCTCATACTGGGCGGCTCCATCCTCTATTGGATGTATCGCGACTTCGACTTCCAGAGCATCCGCGACGTGATGCTGCACGAGATGAACTGGACATGGATGCTGCTGTCGTTTCCCTTCGGCATACTGGCTCAGGCCCTGCGTGGGTGGCGCTGGCGGCAGGCGTTGGAGCCTCTGGGTGAGAAGCCGCGTTCGTCGGTCAGCGTCAACTCGGTGTTCCTCAGTTATGCCGCCTCGCTGGTCATTCCCCGCATCGGCGAGTTCACCCGTTGTGGCGTGCTAAAGCGCTGGGACGGCATCTCTTTTCCCAAGGCCCTGGGAACCGTGGTCACCGAGCGGGCCATCGACTCGCTGCTGGTGCTGCTGGTCACCGTCACCACCCTGCTGCTGGAGATGAGCATCTTCGGCACCTTCTTTCAGAAGACGGGCACGACCATCGACGGCATACTGACTTCGTTCTCGCTGACGGGCTATCTGGTGACGGCCATCTGCGGCGTGGCCGTGCTCATCCTGTTGCATTTCCTGCTGAGACGCCTGTCTATATATAATAAGGTGAAGGCCACCATCAGCGGCATCTGGCAGGGCATCATCTCGCTGAAGGATGTGAGGAACTTGCCACTGTTCCTGCTCTTCACCGCTGGCATCTGGCTGTGCTATTTCCTGCACTACTATCTGACATTCTTCTGCTTCGACTTCACCTCAGACCTGGGCCTGGGGTGCGCCATGGTGACGTTCGTGGTGGGCAGCATCGCCGTCATCGTGCCCACGCCCAACGGTGCCGGCCCCTGGCATTTCGCCGTGAAGACCATGCTCATCCTCTACGGCGTGGCCGACACGCAGGCCCTCTACTTCGTGCTCATCGTCCACACCGTGCAGACCATGCTGGTCATCCTGCTGGGCGTATGGGCATGGATTTCGCTGAGTTTTACAAAAAGTTTAACCCTAAAACAATAGCATTATGACTGACATTCAGAACCTGAAGCCGGAATGTATCTGGCGCAATTTCTACAAGTTGACACAGATTCCCCGCCCCAGCGGACATCTTGAGAAAATACAGCAGTTCCTGCTCGACTTCGGCCGCGAGGCCGGCGTGTATGCCGTAAAAGACCCCGCCGGCAACATCCACTTCCGCAAGCCCGCTACGCCCGGCTACGAGAACAGGAAGGGCGTCATCCTGCAGGCCCACATGGATATGGTGCCGCAGAAGACGCCAGAGTCGACCCATAACTTCGAGACCGACCCCATCCAGCCCTGGATAGACGGCGAGTGGGTGAAGGCCACCGGCACCACGCTGGGAGCCGACAATGGTCTGGGCGTAGCCGCCATCATGGCCATCATGGAGGACAAGACCCTGAAGCACGGTCCCATCGACGCCCTGGTCACCCGCGACGAGGAGACGGGCATGTACGGTGCCAACGAACTGCCTGAGGGCGAACTACAGGGCGACATCCTGATGAACCTCGACTCCGAGCACTGGGGCAAGTTCGTCATCGGCAGCGCCGGAGGCATCGATGTCACCGCCACGCTCGACTATCAAGAGGCAGAGACCGACCCTGAGGACGCTGCCGTCAAGGTGACTGTGAAAGGCCTACGCGGCGGCCACAGTGGACTGGAGATCAACGAGGGTCGCGCCAATGCCAACAAACTGCTGGTGCAGGTGGTGCGCGAGGCCATCGAGGAGACCGAGGCCCGTCTGGCCTGCTGGCAGGGTGGCAACATGCGCAACGCCATCCCCTTCAAAGCCGAAGCCGTGCTGACGCTGCCCAAGGAGAACATCGCCGCCCTGAAAGAAATCGTCGATGACTGGAAAGAGACGTTCAACGACGAATTCAAACTCATCGAACCGCAAGGCATCGAACTGACCGTTGAAGAGGTCGCCACGCCGCAGAAGGAGGTGCCCGTCGAGATACAGGACAACCTGATTGATGCCATCTTCGCCTGCCACGACGGTGTCATCCGCTTCATCCCCGCCTACCCCAGCGTGGTTGAGACCAGTTCAAACCTGGCCATTATCAACATCGGCGAAGGCAAGGCCGCCATCAAGATCCTGGCCCGCTCGAGCCGCGAGGACATGAAGGGCTATGTTGTAGGCATGCTGGAGAGTTGCTTCTCGATGGCCGGCATGAAGGTGGAGACTGCCGGCTCGTATGGCGGATGGGACCCCAACCCAGACTCAGAGATCCTGCACCTGCTGCTGAAGGAGTATAAGACGCTCTTCGGCGAGGACGGCATCATACAGGTAGACCACGCCGGTCTGGAGTGCTCAGTCATTCTGGGCAAGTATCCCTGGCTCGACGTCGTCTCTCTCGGCCCCACGATGAAGTCGCCCCACACCACCACCTAGCGCGCCCTCATCGCCACCGTGGCTCCTTTCTGGGAACTCCTGAAGAAGACGTTGGAAGACATTCCGGAAAAGTAAAAAGGTAAAAAAGTGAAAAGCAAAAAGGTAAAAAATGAGGCAGACGCTTTACTTTTTTACCTTTTTGCTTTCTTACCTTTAAAATATTTTGTAACTTTGCACCCGAAATAACCAAAATAACAACAAAATTATGGACGATTACCCGGCGGACAGTAACAAATGTTAGGCCTGGGGATAGCGAGCAAGGCTGCTAATCCCCTTGCCGCTAAATTGGCAGTTGGCTATTGCCATTAGCCCTGCCGAAAAGAAAAGCCAACAGCCAACGGCTAACGGCTCATTGCAAAACAAAAAGGATTAGCAACAATGAAGACTTATTGGAACACCCAAGAAGGGCTGAGCCTCCTCCAGGAGTGGCAACCCAATTGCTGGATACAGGTGACGTGTCCGACAGAAGACGATCAGCGTGAACTGGAAGAGAAGTTCGGCATCCCCGACTACTTCATCAGCGACATCAGCGATACCGACGAACGTGCCCGCTACGAGTACGACGACGGCTGGATGCTCATCATCCTGCGTATACCATACGTGAAGGAAGTGCGCTCGCGCACGCCTTACACCACCGTGCCCCTCGGCATCATCCACAAGCGCGACGTGACCATTACGGTGTGCTACTACGAGACGAACATGATGATCGACTTCGTCAGTTACCAGCAGAAGCGCGGCGTGGGCTTCACGGACCACGTGGACATGATCTTCCGCCTGTTCCTCTCGTCGGCCGTGTGGTACCTGAAGCGACTGAAGCAGATCAACTCGCTCATCGACAAGGCTAAGCGCAACCTGGATCAGGACGTGAACAACGAGAGCCTCATCGGACTCTCGCGCCTGCAGGACTCGCTGACTTACTTCCAGACTTCCATCCGCGGCAACGAGACGCTGCTGTCGAAACTGAAGTTCAAACTGCAGATTGACGAACTGGACGCCGACCTCATCGAGGACGTGAACATCGAGATGACCCAGGCCCGCGAGACCACCAGCATATACTCCGACATCCTGGAGTCGACGATGGACACCTACAGCAGCATCATCAACAACAACATGAACACCGTGATGCGTACGCTGACCTCCGTCACCATCATCATGATGTTCCCCACACTCATCGCCTCGCTCTTCGGCATGAACCTCATCAATGGCATGGAAGAGAAACCCTTCGGATTCCTGCTGGCACTCATCATATCGGTAGGCACGGCAGGACTGGCCTGGTGGTTCTTCCGCCACAAACGACTGATTTAATCAGACAGAGAACCAAGAAATAAGGGTAAAAGATGGCACTAATAGTTAAATAATGCAAACGCGCCGTCTTTTACCTTTTTACTATTTTACCCTTTTGCCTTTTTTTCGTACCTTTGAACCCTCAATTTGTATGAACTAATCGATTCAGTAACTTAAAACAGTTAAATGATGGACTCTCAAGAAAACATCCTCGAAACGGGGAACCAAGAAGAGGTTATCCAGGAGACAACGGCTCCTGAAGTAGAAAGCAACGAAGTAGCAGCGGAAGAACGCAAGACCTACACCACCAAGCAGGAGGTGCTGGACCGTGTGAAGGAAATAGCCCACGGCGAAGAGCAGCCCCAGAAGGAAGAGGTGGAGTATCTGAAGACCGTCTTCTACAAATTGCACATCGCCGAGCGTGAAGCCAAGTTGAAGGACTATATCGACGGAGGCGGCGACCCAGAGGCTTACCAAATCACACCTGACGAAGACGAGGAAGTGTTCAAGGCCGAGATGGGCATCATCAAGGAGCGCCGCCAGCAGCAGTTCCGCGAGATGGAGGCCGAGAAGGAGGAGAACCTCAAGAAGAAACTGGACATCATCGAGAAGATCAAGGCCATGGTCACCTCGCCCGAGGAGGCCAGCAAGACATATCAGGAGTTCAAGACCCTACAGCAGGAGTGGCGCGACATCAAGGCCGTGCCTGCTGAACGTGCCAACGAACTCTGGCGCAACTACCAACTCTACGTGGAGCAGTTCTACGACCTGCTGAAACTGAACAGCGAGGCCCGCGAACTGGACTTCCGTAAGAACCTGGAGGCCAAGACCCGCCTGTGCGAGGCCGCCGAGAAACTGGCCGACGAGGAAGACGTGATCAGCGCTTTCCACCAGTTGCAGAAACTGCACCAGGAGTACCGCGAGATAGGTCCCGTCAGCAAGGATCTGCGCGAAGAGATCTGGCAGCGCTTCAAGGCAGCCTCGACCGTCATCAACAAGCGCCACCAGCAGCACTTCGAGGACCTGCGTGCCCGCGAGGAAGAGAACCTGGCCCGCAAGACGGCCCTCTGCGAGAAGGTGGAGGCCATTGCTGCCGAGGAGAACAGGGGCAGTGCCGACTGGGAGCGTCACACCCAGGAGATCATCGCCGTGCAGCAGGAGTGGAAGACCATCGGCTTCGCCCCGCAGAAGATGAACGTGAAGATCTTCGAGCGCTTCCGCGCCGCCTGCGACGACTTCTTCGCCCGCAAGGCCGAGTACTTCAAGACCCTGAAGGACACCTTTAAGGAGAACGTGGAGAAGAAGCGCGCGCTCATTGAGAAGGCCAAGGCCCTGCAGGACAGCACCGAGTGGCGCTCTACCAGCGACAAACTCATCGCCCTGCAGAAGGAATGGAAGACCATCGGCATGGTGCCCAAGAAGATGGGCGACCAACTGTGGGAGGAGTTCCTGGCAGCCTGCAACAAGTTCTTCGAGGCCCGCAATGCCGCCGGTGCCGGACAGCGCACCGAAGAGTACGGCAACCTGGAGAAGAAGCGCGACGTCATTGCCCGCCTCTCAGCCATTGCCGAAGAGGGTGGCGACGACCTGCAGGAGAAGGTGCAGGCCCTGGTGGAGGAGTACAACGCCATAGGCCACGTGCCCTTCAAGGAGAAGGACAAACTCTACAAGGAATACCACTCCGTGCTCGACCGTCTCTATAAGGAACTGAACATCTCCGTGGCCAAGCGTCGCCTCAGCAAGTTCAAGGACAACCTGAAGCAGGTGGCCGAACGGGGCGAGGGTGCACTGGACACCGAGCGTGCCCGACTGATGCGCCAGTACGACAGCCTGAAGCAGGAGATTCAGACCTACGAGAACAACCTCGGCTTCCTGAGCGTCAGCAGCAAGAAAGGCAACAGCCTGATCGACGAGATGAACCGCAAGGTGCAGAAACTGAAGGACGACCTGCAACTGGTGAAGGAGAAGATCAAGGCCATCGACGCTGAGAACGCTGGCAAGGAATAAAGAAAAGAGGGGTCAGGCCGTGAGCGGTCTGACCCCTCTTCATATACTTCATACAATCATCACTCAGAAACCGGCGTAAACGACACCTTGCTGCGGCAGCACTCGGTGCCGTCGGAACGTACGATGCGTATGCAGTAGGCGCCGTCGGCATCAGCCTCGCGGTAGAACGACAGTTGGTCGCCGGCATGAGCCTCGGCCACATAGGCTATCTCGAAGCGGCGAATGGCGTGCTCGCGATACCAGTCGAGGGGCCAGAGGTCGAGCACGTGCTCAATATACTTCACGCTGTTGATGTGGCCGTTGATGTCCACGTCGTTATAGTAAATGTCGATGGTACGTACCAGTTCGGCCCCGTCGGTCATCTTCACTCTCCCACCCTTGTCTATGGGACAGGGCTTGTCTTGCACAATCCAGTTATCAATGGCACCATTGTCGATGGCATAGATATCCGTGGGCTGGCGGCTCTCGGTGTCAATCATGGCCCAGATGCTGCGGCCATAGCCATAGGCACGGCCATCGTCGCCTACGACGGCAAAGTTGCGGCTGGTGAAGTAGCGCATGGCGCTCTCCACCCACGTCTCCACGTTGAAGCGCGTGTACTGCTGTGGCATCTCCGTCATCTCGATGGCCAGTCGCGAGAGCACCCACGAGCGGTGGATGCTCATCAGGTATTTCATGCCGAAGCCGCGCGCCGACGAATGGAAGTCGGCCGCATTGAGCATGTGGTTGCCCAGATGGCCCATAAAGAGCCGTCCAGAGAAGTCGCAATGGAACGGCTCGGCCATAAACTCATATTTTCCTACTTTATCCATAGTTCATCACTTTTCACTCATCACTTTTCACTTATCACTTCAATACGGCAGCGGCCCGTCCATGGGCGGCGGTATGGGCGCCCCGCCGAAGGGGTCGAACTCGTCGGACGCAGGCATCGGGTTGTTGGTGCCGTCAATCTTCGAGCCGATGATCTCGCCGCCCGTGTTGATCGAGCCCAGACGGTTGTCCTCCGGATTCTCGAAGCGGGTAAACTCGCCGCGGAACGTGAGCAGCACGTCGCCCGTGGCGCCCTTACGGTGCTTGGCAATGATAATCTCGGCCTTGCCGTGCAGGTCGTTGCCGTTGGCATCCTGGTAGATATGGTAGTACTCCGGACGATGCACAAAGAGCACCATGTCGGCATCCTGCTCGATGGCACCCGACTCACGCAGGTCGCTCAGTTGCGGGCGCTTGCCCTCCAGTCCTTCACGCGACTCCACGCCACGGTTCAACTGCGACAGGGCGATGATGGGGATGTCGAGTTCCTTGGCCAGTCCCTTCAGCGATCGGCTGATGGTGGACACCTCTTCCTGACGGGACGAGAAGCGCATGCCGTTGGCATTCATCAACTGCAGATAGTCTATCATGATGATCTTCACGCCATGCTCACGCACCAGACGGCGGGCCTTGGTGCGCAGTTCGAAGACCGACAGACCGGGGGTGTCGTCCACGTAGAGCGGCGCACCCAGCAGCGTGTTGACGCGCTTGTCCAGCCGGTCCCACTCGTCGGCACGCAACTGTCCGTTCAGTATCTTCTTGCCCTCAATCTCGCAGGCATTGGAGATGAGACGGTTGACCAACTGCACGTTCGACATTTCGAGCGAGAAGAAGGCAATGGGCGTCTGATAGTCGGCGGCAATGTTCTTGGCCATGCTCAGGGCGAAGGCCGTCTTACCCATGGCGGGGCGTCCGGCCACGATCACCAGGTCGGACGGCTGCCAGCCGCTGGTCTTGTCGTCCAGCCCGTGGTAGCCGCTGGGTATGCCCGTCAGGCCGTCGGTGTTGGCGGCAGCCTTCTGTATGACCTTGATGGCCTGGTCCACCACGGGGTCTATCTGGGTGTAGTCCTTCTTCATGTTCTTCTGCGAGAGTTCGAAGAGGGCACCCTCGGCATGCTGCATCAGGTCGTCCACGTCGATGGTCTCGTCGAAGGCCTTGGTCTGCACGTCGCTGGAGAACTGTATGAGTTGTCGGGCCAGAAACTTCTGGGCCACGATGCGGGCATGATACTCCACGTGGGCCGACGTGGCCACGCGCGAAGAAATGTCGGCTATGTAGGCCGGACCGCCCGCCTCCTCCAGTTGCCCGTTGCGTGCCAACTGCTCGGTGACGGTCAGCACGTCCACGGGACTCTCCTCCATGGAGAGTTGTCGTATCGCGCTGTATATCATCTGGTTGCGCGGCTCATAGAAACTCTCTGGGAAGAGAATCTCGCAGACCACGGGATAGGCATCCTTGTCTATGAGCAGGGCGCCCAGCACGGCCCGCTCTATCTCAGGGGCCTGCGGCTGCAGGTGGGCATAGGTGCCGTCTACAGGCTGCTGCTGTCGCGCCTGTCGCCTGCGGGGAGTGTTGTTCTGTTCTGGCATAGTGGTGGTAGAGTTCAGATGGGTTGGTGTTGTGCCAGCCTGTCAGCGGCCAGTTGCTCGTAGCGCGTGCCCGGCCGTCCGTAGTTGGCATAGGGATAGATGCTAATGCCGCCGCGCGGCGTGAATATGCCCGTCACCTCTATATATTTAGGGTCCATCAGGCGCACGAGGTCCTTCATGATCGTGTTCACGCAGTCCTCGTGGAAGTCGCCGTGGTTGCGGAAGGAGAAGAGGTAGAGTTTCAGGCTCTTGCTCTCCACCATGCGCTCGCCAGGCAGGTACATGATGCGTATCTCGGCAAAGTCGGGCTGACCGGTGATGGGACAGAGCGACGTGAACTCGGGGCAGTTGAATTGTACCCAGTAGTCGTTCTCTGGGTGCTTGTTCTGGAATGTCTCCAGCACCGAGGAATCATAGTCGGTGCTGTAGTGTGTCTTCTGGCCCAGCGCCTGCAGGCCTTCGTCCTTTCTTGTTTCCATAGGATTGTTAGCGATTAAACATTATACAACAGCCATCCTGCGTAGGCCAGGTAGCCCAGGGTGAGCACGGCGCCCTCCCATTTCTCCACCGTGTAGCGGGTGTAGGAGAAGAGCCAGACCATGAGCACGGAGAGCAGCATCACGCCCATGTCTACGATGGTGATGCCGTCTATCTGCATCGGGCTGATGACGGCCGTTGCACCCAGGATGAGCAGGATGTTGAACACATTGGAGCCAATCACGTTGCCGATGGCGATGGCCGACTGACCTTTGCGGGCAGCCACCACGCTGGTGGCCAGTTCAGGCAGCGACGTGCCGCCAGCCACAATGGTCAGTCCGATGACGCTCTGGCTGACGCCCAGTCCCTCGGCCACGGCAGAAGCCGAACTGACAAAGAGGTCGGACCCTACAACCAATCCGCCCAGGCCGATGAGCACGTAGAGCACGCACCGCCAGATGGGCATCACGGGTTTGCCCTCCCCTTCCTCCTGTGCCGGGCTCTTCTTAGCCACCTTGAAAGTATAGGCCATGAAGAAAGAGAAGGCAGACAGGAGGATGAGACCATCGGCACGGCTGATGACGTTGCCGCAGATGTCGACACTACGGAACGCATCGAGACAGAGCACGATGAGCAGCAGCGAGGCCATAATGGAAAAGGGTATATCCTTCTTGACCGTGGAGCGCGAGATGGTCATGGGGGCCACCATGGCGGCCACGCCCACGATGAGCAGCGTGTTCATGATGTTCGACCCCACCACGTTGCCGACGGCCAGGTCGGGTGTGTCCTGCAGGGCCGAGGCCACGCTGACGAAGAGTTCAGGGGCCGACGTACCAGCAGCCACGATGGTCAGTCCGATGACGATTTCTGGCACACTGAAGCGCCGTGCCATCGAGGCTGCACCCTCGGTCAGACGGTCGGCTCCCCAGAGCACGAGCGCCACGCCTACGACGATCAGTAGGCAATTGAGTAACATAGGGCCGAGCATAGGCATACTTAGTAATTAAAGGTATAGGTCACCGACTGGCCGTTGCGCTCCACCGTCATGGTGCTCACGCTCTTGTCGGAGTTCAATGTCGTGGTCACGCGGATGTCGCCGTTGGCCGACTTAGCCTCGGCCACGATGCTGGTGCTGCGCGTATAACGGAACAGCGAGAGCAACTGCATGGGGTGGCACTCGGCGAAGCCCAGCAGCAACTGGTTGACGTCTATCGACTGGCAGCGGTTGTCCTGCTGACTGTAGGTGGGTGCCAGCATCTCCACCAGGCGCACGTCCTCGTTGCTCTTCTGGCGCACGTAGCGTATGCTGTCGGCCACGTGCAGACTGTCCACTCCCAGCGACTGACCGTCAGGATGGCGCGCACTGCTGAGCAGATAGGAGTAGGCCTGCAGGCCGCGGCTGGCGGTGCGGGACACGAAGTTGAAGGCGTAGTTGGACGCCACGGGTATACCGTTGGGATAGTACTGTGCCTGATAGGCCACGGTGTCGGTGGCTCCCTCCAGATGAGTGGGCTGGTAGCCGTTGTCGGTGTCTCCGCTCATGGCGTGGCCGTTGTAGGTGACGGTCATCAGGCTGGCGGCATCGTTGTAGGCCACGGTCAGACGGTCGTTGATGCCGTTGCCGGTCAGCGTGTAACTGACGGGGCGTGCCTTCTGGTCATAGTCGATGGTGGCCACGTAGCCGTCGGTCGACTCCACGCTCCTGACCAGGGCTGCGCTGCCCAGCGAGCCGTCGCCGCGTGTGGCCGACTGCTTCAGTTGGAAACTGACGTTCGTCTCCGTGTGGTCGGTGTCGTAGATATAGAACGGCGCCCGGCGCACCTCTCCCGTAGTGTTCTGGTCCAGGCTGAGCGCGATGCTGTAGAGCGCGCCGCCCATTCCCTCCGTGATGCCCACAGAGCACCACTCCGAGCCCGCCTGGGGCTGCAGTTTCCACGGGCCGTAACTGAAGACGAAGAGCGAGTCGGCGGTGCTGTTGGCATAGAGCACCTGGCTCTTCGTGGAGAGCACGGTGAAGCCTGAACTGTAACTGTCCTTGTCGTCCAGACACGATGTCGCCATCAGGCAGAGCGACATCATCATAATGGTAGAAAACTTACAGATCTTCATCATAAATGTATATTTCCTCATTAAAGGCATCCATGGCCCGGCGGTCCTTCTTCGTGGGGCGACCGGTGCCGCGAGCACGGTCCACGAAACCGCTGATGCGGTTCATCTCCAGCAGGTCATACTGGTCCTGCGGCGTGACGTTCTTATAGATTTCAGGCAGCAGTTTGGCTCCCACGCGCTGCTCGATGGTCTTCAGGATCTTGAAGGAGAAGGTGACGGGCGGCTTGCGCACACTGACCGTCTCGCCCTCTTTCACCATGCGCGAGGGCTTCACGTTCACCCCGTCCACGGCCACCCGGCCGTTCTTGCAGGCATCGGCAGCGATGGTACGCGTCTTGAAGATACGTGCCGCCCAGAGCCATTTGTCTATACGGGCCTCACTCATTTCTTTCCAAGTTTGTTAAACTGGTTCATGGTAATGTCGATGCCCGCCAAAACGAAACTCTTGATGATCTCCACGGCAGTGTCGATGCTCGGCTGCAGCACGTCCAGTTCCTCCTGGGAATAGCGGCCCAGGACCCAGTCGATCTGGGCACCGCGGGGATAGTCGTTGCCGATGCCCATGCGCAGACGGGCATACTGCTGACCGATGAGTTGCTGGATATGTCCCAGCCCGTTGTGACCGCCGTTCGAGCCGTTGGCCTTCAGGCGGAAGGCACCCAGCGGCAGGGCCACGTCGTCGCTGATGACGAGCAGGCGCTGCTGGTCTATGTTCTCCTGGTTGAGCCAGTAGCGCACGGCATTGCCACTCAGGTTCATGTAGGTGGACGGCTTCAGCAGGAAGACCTTGCGGCCCTTGAGCGTGGTCTCGGCCACAAACCCATAGCGGCGGTCTTCAAAAACGATATTGGACGCCTTTGCAAAAGCGTCCAACACCATGAATCCAGTATTGTGGCGGGTCATCTCGTATTCAGAGCCTACGTTGCCCAGCCCAACAATCAAGTACTTGTCCATCTACTCTCTGTTATTCAGCGGCAGCAGCAGCGGCGGCCGACTTCGAAGCACGAGTCTCCTTCACCGAGCAGACAACCACCTGAGCGGGAGTAGCCAGGGTCAGACCCTCGAAACTCAGTTCGCCCACCTTGATAGCCTTGCCCAGACCCAGGTTGGTCACGTCGACGTTCAGGATCTCAGGAATCTGCTTATAGGGAGCGGTCACGTCGATCTTGCGGATCGAGAGGTTCAACTTACCACCGTCGCGCACACCCTGAGCCAGACCGTTGAGTTTCACGGGGATGCCCACGGTGATAGGCTTGGTCTCGTTCACCTCGAAGAAGTCTGCGTGAAGCAGGGCGTCGGTTGTGGGGTGGAACTGCAGTTCCTTGATGATAGCCTTATGCTCAGTGCCGTCGATGTTCAGGTTGACAACGAAGACATGGGGCGAATAGACAGCCTTGCGCAGTTCAGCAAACGAAGCCACAAACGACATGGCCTCGGGCAGACCGTTCTCACCCTTCTTCTCACCATACAGATTGCAGGGCACCAGACCCTCTTTGCGCACCAGTTTCGAGGCCTTCTTGCCTGTGGTCTCGCGCTTCTGACCATTGATTGAAATTTCTCTCATAACAGTTGTGTTACTCTAAATTAAGTTGTTGTTTAATTGAATAAATTCGTTGACTTAATTCGCCATCACACGAAAAAAGCGGGTGCAAAGGTACAAAGAAAAAATGACAAACGACAAGCGAACGAGGAAAAAAAACAAAAAAAGTGCGTTTTTCTTGTGTAATAGAAGAAAAATCACTACTTTTGCAACCGATAAACCATATACAACATAGCGATGATCAATAGGGAAATCATAAGAATCAAGATTGTTCAGTTAACCTACGCGTACTATCAAAACGGTAGCAAGAACATAGAATCGGCCGAGAAGGAACTGATGTTCAGCCTCTCTAAAGCCTACGACCTCTACCACCACCTGCTGGCTCTCATCGTGGCAGTCACCAAGGAGTCGCGCCGCAGGCTGGAGGTGCTCCAGGCCAGAGCCAAGCGCGAGGGCACGGAAGAGCCGTCGCAGAAGTTTGCCTACAATCGCTTCGCGCTCCAACTGGAGAACAACAAGCAACTCTGCGAGTTCATGGAGACGCAGAAGCAGGCCTGGGCCGACGAGCCGGAGTTCGTGGGACGACTGTTCGAAATGATAGAGCAGAGCCAGATCTACAAGGACTACATGGCGTCGGAGAAGGACAACTATGACCTCGACCGCGAACTGTGGCGCAAGATCTATCGCACATTCATACAGGACAACGAGGACATCGACGCCATCCTGGAGGAGCAGAGCCTCTACTGGAACGACGACAAGGAGGTGGTCGACACGTTTGTCATCAAGACCATCAAGCGCTTCGAGGAGAAGAACAGCGCCTCGCAGGAACTGCTGCCCGAATACGACTCGGAGGAGGAGAAAGAATATGCCCGCAAACTCTTCCGCGCAGCCATCCTCAATGCCGACGACTACCAGCACTACATGAGCGAGACCTCGCGCAACTGGGACTTCTCCCGACTGGCCTACATGGACGTGGTCATCATGCAGATTGCCATCGCCGAGATGATGAACTTCCCCAGCATTCCCGTGTCGGTCACCATCAACGAGTACGTGGAACTGTCGAAGTACTACTCCACCCCGCGCAGTGCCGGCTACATCAACGGCATGCTCGACGCCATTGCCCACCACCTGGCCGAGAGCGGCAAACTGATCAAGTATATCAAGCCCGAAGAAAACAAGTAAAAACATAAAAACAACCACAGATTATGACAAACATCTTTCTGGCAGCACCCGGTGCTGGCCCCGATTTGACAATGACGCTCCTGATGTTCGCCGGCATCTTTGCCGTGATGTACTTCATCATCATCCGCCCGCAGCAGAAGCAGCGCAAGGAGATACAGAAATTCCAGAACGAACTGACCGAGGGCACCCAGGTGGTGACCGGCGGCGGCATCTATGGCACCGTGAAGAGCATCGACCTGGCCAAGAACACCGTCGACGTGAAGATTGCCAAGGACACCGTCATCACCGTTGACCGCGGCTACGTCTTCAAGGACATGGCCAGCACCGGCCAGCAGAAGTAAGCCGCACCGCCTCAGAGGGCCACACTCTTTTCAGCAGCGCTCAGCACGTGAAAAGCATACTCCGCACCATCGTCAACTTCGTGTTCAGCAAGGCCAACAAGGAGTTTGTCATCTTCTTGCTGTTCTTTGCCCTGGCCAGCGTCTTCTGGCTCATGACCACCCTCAACGAGAGTTATGAGCAGGAGATCAAGATTCTGGTGCGCTATGTCAACGTGCCCAAGAATGCGGTGATGACCTCCGGCGAGACCGACACCCTGCGCCTGACCCTGCGCGACAAGGGCTACGCCATGCTGTCCTACATCTACGAGGCGAGAAGCAAGTCCATCGACATCGACTTCATGCAGTACTCGAAGGCCTTGGGCTCCGGCTCCGTCAGCAATGCCGACCTGGTCAAGATCATCGAGAGCCGCCTGCCGGCCTCCACCCATCTGGTCAGTGTCAAGCCCGACCACCTCTCGTTCTACTACAACTTCGGCGAGAAGAAGCAGGTGCCCGTGGAGTGGCGCGGTCAGGTGGAGCCTGAGGCGCTCTACTTCCTCTCCGGCTACCGCTGCCGCCCTGACAGCGTCACCGTCTATGCCTCGAAGGCCAGACTGGACAGCATCAGCGTGGTCTATACGGAAGATCTCAACTACACCGACTTTCACGACACCCTCCACGTCAGCACGCCCCTGCTCAGGATGGCCGGCGTCAAACTGGTGCCCGACCGCGTAGACATCGACTTCTACACAGACATTCTCACCGAGGAGCGCATCGACGGCATACCCGTCACGGGAGTCAACATGCCCGAAGGCAAGATGCTCCGCACCTTTCCGGCCAAGGTCAGTGTCACGTTTGTGGCAGGCATGAACACCTACAGGTCGCTCACCGCCAGCGACTTCCTGGTGACTGCCGACTACAACGAGTTCCCCACCGACTCGTCCACCAAGTGCGCCGTCCGCCTCCAGAAGACGCCGCCGGGCATCTCGCGCGTCCACATTGTGCCCGCAGAGGTCGACTACCTGATAGAAGAGAAAAGCAGATGAAGATAGCCATCACCGGAGGAATAGGCAGCGGCAAGAGTTATGTGTGCCGGCTGCTGCGCCAGCGGGGCATCGAGGTGTATGACTGCGATGCTGCCGCCAAGCGGCTCATGCGCACGTCGGACGACCTGAAGGCCCGCCTCACTGCTCTCATCGGCCCCGAGGCCTATACCGCCGACGGACTGCTGAACAAGGGCGCCGTGGCCCGCTTCCTGCTGCAGTCAGAGGCCAATGCCCGTGCCATCGACGCCATTGTCCATCCTGCCGTGGTCAGCGACTTCCTGCAGAGCGGATGCTCGTGGATGGAGAGTGCCATCCTCTATCAGGCCGGCATTGCCCATGTCGTAGACCGCGTCATCGCTGTCACCGCCCCCCGGGAGGTGCGCATCGGGCGCATCATGCAGCGCGACGGCATCTCACGTGAGAAAGCCCTGGAGTGGCTCGGCCGCCAGTGGCCGCAGGACGAGGTGCGCCGGCTGGCCGACTACGAGATCGTCAACGACGGGCGTCCCCTGGAGCCGCAGATCACAGAGATCATCAACAACATAGAGAAACTACAACAAAATAAACACAGTTAAGAAATGCAACAGACCATTTTAGCCATCGCCGGCAAGCCCGGCCTCTACAAACTCATCTCACGCGGTAAGAACAACCTCATCGTCGAGGCCCTCGATGCCACCCATCGTCGTCAGCCCGCCTTCGGCACCGACCGCATCACCTCGCTGGCCGACATCGCCATGTTCACCGAGACGGAGGACGTGCCTCTGATGGACGTGCTGGACAGCCTGAAGACCCTCGAGCAGGGCAAGAAGTCGAGCATCGACTACAAGAAGGCCAGCGGCGACGAACTGCGCGAATACTTCGCCAAGGTACTCCCCACCTTCGACCGCGACCGCGTTCACGGCAGCGACATCAAGAAACTCATCCAGTGGTACAACATCCTCGTGGAGAACGGCATCACCGACTTCAAGGAGGAGATGAAGCCCACCGAGGGCGACAACGTGGCCGACCGCCAGGAGTAGGCAGAAACCTGCCACACAGAGTGCATTCGCCCCGGCGCGTCTTTGATGATGCGTCGGGGCGAAGTCATGTCATGGTGCGGGCTGAGGGGTCAGCACGGCTGCTGGCGATGCTTTCTTCGGGTGGTTCCGATGGGAAGTTGGGCCCGTTCCGATGGCACTTTACCCCCCTAAAGTGCCATACTTTACTCCCCAGAGTGCCATCGTTTGGTGCCGAAGATGACGCCCGGAGCACCCGTAGATGACGCATCTTGCCAGACCGCTGCCTTTCGATTACAAAGGTAAAAGTACAAAAAGCGCCATTCATTCCCCCACGTCTATGCAGAACTTCTCGGTGATGAAGCGGACGATATGCGGCGGCAGCACCTTCATGTGGGGCCGCATGCCCATCGACTCCAATTCGTCCGAGAACGGCTCGCACCAACTCATCAGGGTCTTCGTGGTGACGCCCGCGCTGTCTGCTATCTGTTGTTTCGTCATTGCTTTCATAG
>JAFUST010000062.1 GCA_017467535.1 Prevotella sp.
ATCGATCACGGCGACCGCAACTTCAACGGCTACATTCACCGCCTGCGCATCGACCACTTCGTCCGTCTCTACGGCGAGGCTGTCCGCGACGGCCATCCATTCACAGTGTTCTCTTTGGCCCGGCAGTGTGGCTACCGCAATTATCTGCGTTTCACCACGGCTTTCCGCCATCGCATGGACTGCAGACTGACCAGTTGGACGAAACGATATACACTTTCGGCCATTGGCGAACATTTACCCGATAAAAAAGGGACGAACCATGTTTAAAAGTAAAAAAACACAACGACGATGAGAAAGTTACATGAATTAACATGGATGCTCGCCGCCACCCTCATCTTAAGCCAGGCGTTTCTTGCGTCGTGTACAAAGGACGGTGACACCATCTACCAGCAAGACCCTGATGATCAGGCCAGCACGGCACCACTTGTGACAGTCATCTACGACCCCAACGGAGTGGGCGACCAGAGCTACAATGACCTGATATATCAGGGCGTGGAACGCGCCGCACGCCAATACGGACTCCGCACAATGCAACTGTCACCGACAACAAAGGATGAGGGCCTGGCATATCTCCAGACGATGTTTCAGGCAATGGACCATGCCGAGGACACCATCCGCAGGCTGTTTATCGTGGCGGGAGCAGGCTACGACGACTATCTGCGCCGCAACAACAGCCGCCTGGAGTCCAATCCATATACCGACCTGCTTTACCTTGATACAGATAAGCCCCTTGAGGGCAAAGGCTCCACTTTCTACATGCCGTATTATGGTGCCATGTATGAGGCGGGGGCCGTTTCTCCCGCCGAGGCCACGGAGGTATTGCTCATCGGTGCCAATCCGCTGGCGAGGACGGTTGCGGAGGCCGTGCAGGGCTTTAGCGACGGTTTCCAGTCCAGCCCCGTCGCCCCCGTCGGCCAGCCAGAGAAGAAGATTGTCACCGCCTGGCTGTCTGGCGACGTTTCGGGTGGCTTTATAGTATCCGACACTACCGCTATGCGGTTGATGCAAAGTCAGCAGTGGCTTGGAGACCACCATCTTTTAGTTCCCGTCTGTGGCGGTTCGGCAACAAGTTTCCGTCGTTTCTGCGAGATGCTGGGCACATACTATTACGCAGGCATCGACTGTACGGTAGTGTCTGCCTATTGTAATTTCTCAATTGTCAAATACATCGACCGTGCCATTCTCCAATGTGTTGAGCAGTGGCTCTCGCCTGCCGGTATGCCCAAGCACCAGACGTTTGGCCTTGCCGACGGCTACACGGGAGTTGTCATCCACCCCTATACCGATGAAAGCAAGAATAGTTTTGCCGAGTTGCTTAGCGACGATTTGCGTCAGGAGATTCACCAGGAAGCAATCAGAAAGGAGGCCGAGTATGAGAAGTAAGACATGGTTCAGGACTTATGGCTCTTGGCTGATGGTGATGGCTTTAGCCCTGACAGGTTGTCGCCAGGAGGAAGACACCATCGAGATTGTGCCCGCCCGCCAATGGGTAGAGAAGACCGTTGCCGTGGTGGCTCCCTTGGGCGATGCAGCCACAAAGACCCGCATGGAGCGCACCGCCGACTGGTTCATTGAGAACTTCCGTGAGGCGCAGCGGCACGACACACTGGCCATCGACCTCAAGATAGAGTGGCACGATGAACTCAGCGAAGACCTCACCGCCCTGAGCCAGACGCTCGCCGGGCGCGATGACATCGTCGCCGTCATCGGTCCCTTTGCCAATGGGCACGTCGCTCTCTTTGCTTCTGCCTGCATGAAGACGCAGAAGCCGCTCATCGCCCCGACGGCCACCAGCGAAGACATCATCCGCCGCTATGCCGTCGCCACCAGCGGTCTCGGCACCAACGACAAGCCATTCCTGTGGTCGCTCACTGAGACCGATGTTACCCTGACGAGCCTCCTGATGAGCAGTTATACCACGATGTGCAGTTATTACAAGGACCAACTCGTACCGAAAGCGACTCTCTATGCCCCTGACGATGACTATGGCAAGACCTTCAACTACTGGGCGCCATTCTACGCCCTTGAGGACGATATGGAGATGCTTGGCAACGAGTTATACTCTTCCAGCGAAGACCTTATCGGCCGCATCGAGGCCAACCGCGCCCGCATCAGCAGTCAAGACGGCTCTTGGTCAACGGCAACATTCTGCGTGGTAGAGACGGCGCGGCAAATGTACGACGTAGCCCGCACCAACCGCAAGTCAGTGCTTAGCAATCCTGCCCTCAGCGAATATTTCAAGAGCACCGACCCCGACGACCCGGCCAACGACGACCAGTGGGGGCTGTTCCGCTCTGCTTATCAGACCTATTTTGTGTTCCCCGCCCTCAGCGAAGAGACCCTTGCCGCCCTCGGCCCCCGTGCCGGTGCCATGCTGCAAGGCTATGAAGGGTTTTCGCCATACGCCGACCCCGCCACGGGCTTCGAGCTGAGTTACAAGACGCGCTTCGATGTGCTCCCCACCTTTGCCGAGTGCAAGTTCTATGATGCCCTGATGCTTTCCGCCTTCGCGTCCTGCTACCAGGAGCATCAGAACGCCCCGTCGCTCCGCCCGGAGAAGCCGTCAGACGCTTCGGCGAACGCCGGGCTGAACGATGCCATCGTCGCCATCACCAGCACGGCCAATGCGCCCATGAGCGGCGCGGCATGGGATGTCACCGCCATGGAACTCTACCTCTCGGCCATGGAGCAGGGGCGGCTGTATCACTTCATAGGTGCCTCTGGCGATATCTGCTTCGACCCCGATAGCTACACCGCCGCCACCCAGACCACCTACGTCTTCTGGCAACTCATGGACGGCAAGATATACCACCGCAGTTATTTCAGTAGCAAGGGCAGCGGGCGCACCGCCAATGCCAAGGCCGCGTGGATATACCTCTACAATGAGCAGCGCGCCAGCGACGAGTTCCAGCAACAGGCCGGCGAGGGTGCCGACCGCCAGTTCTCCTATCCTGCGCTCACCGACCAGTATGCCGTGCTGGTGCAGGGCAGCAACGGCTTTATCAACTACCGCCACCAGGCCGACGTGCTCAGCGTCTATCAGTCGCTGCGTCGTGGCGGCTTCCCCGACGACCACATCATCCTCATCCTTGACAGCAGCCTGGCCACCAACCCGCAGAACCCCGAGCCGGGCATCATACGCACCGCCCCTAATGGCCCCGACCTGTTCAGCGGTACCACGGCGGGCAGCGGCCTCTCCGCTGCTGAGGTTGATTACAATAGTGCAGACCTCACCGCCAGCGACGTGGCCGACATCCTTGCCGGTCGCCAGTCCGACCGACTGCCAGTGGTCGTGCCGCAGGGTGCAGGCAACAACGTGCTCCTCTACTGGAGCGGCCACGGCCGTAACACATCGCATGGCGGTGCCGACGAGTTCGCATGGCGCGATTACGGCTCGGGCAAAGGATTCAGCAACGCCCTGCTGGGCCAGACCGCACGGCAGATGCAGTTCCGGAAGTTGCTCATTGCCGTCGAGGCGTGCTATGGTGAGTGCATCGTCAGCGTCGTCGATGGCATCCCCGGTGTGCTGGCCATCTCGGCATCCAACAGTCAGGAGCAGTCGTGGGCCGACTGCTGGAGCAACATGGCCAACGTCTGGATGTGCGACCGCTTCTCGCAGAACCTTGTCAACTGCCTCGCAGCCAATCCCGACACCAGTTTCCGCGACCTCTTCCTCTACTGTGCGCAGCACACGCTCGGCTCCCATGCCCGCATCGTCAACGCCGCGCACTTCGGCAACCTCTACACCACCGGCCCCGCCGAGTTCATACGCTATAACAATAAATAAGGTATATATTATGTTTCACAATTAAAACAAAATGACAATGAAAAAGAACAACAGATTCCTTTCACGACTGGCCTGTCCCGCATGCTGCTGTATCACGGCAGCCCTGCTGCTCACGGCCTGTCACGACGATGATAACGACACGCCCTACACCCCTGGCACGTTCAGTTACAGCACCATGGTGTTCGGCAGCAGCGACAGCCAGCAGTTGACGCTCGACAGCATCTCGTCGGCCCTTACCAGCGCCACCACCTCGGCCTCATGGCTCAAAGTGACACCCCTGGCCGACCTCGACCGCTTCGGCCACCCCATGCTCAGCATTGAGAGTACGCAGCCCTCGACCGACGGTGCCCAGGCCACCATCGACGTGGTGAGCGAGAAGGGCGACCACGCCACCGTCACCGTACGCCACCGCTCTATGAGCAACGGCGATGCCTACAGCGGCGGCAACGCCGGATGGCTCACCGACTGGTGGACCTTCAAGACCGTGGAACTGCAAGGTTTCGAGTATGCCCAGAAGGCACCCTGGACAACGGAGGGCGCCGACCACATTCCCGAGGAAGTGCGCTTGCAGGTGACACCCTCGCAGGGATGGGAGATGGCCTTCAGCTATCTGAACGATGAGTCGCTGCGCGACGTGCGCTACTTCGCCCTCTACAACAAGTGGAGCGGACAGATGCGCGTCTATACCTACATCGTCAACCCCACCGGCTGGGGCTCCGACCTGATGATTAACGCCTACTTCGGAACCTCGCGCGACAACGACATGTACCCGCTCTACAATGTCTTAGAGTATGGTATTCCCACCTGCCACGTGCCGGGCCGCAACCTGTTGCGCAACGCCAATATAGTGAGCAGCCAGAGCCAGACTTTCCAGACGTGGCTCACGCCCTTCCGCTACAGCCAGAGCATCACGCCGGGCTGGTACTGCTTCGAGTTCGACATGTCGGGCTACGTGCCCAAGGGTGTCGATTGGCTGAAGAAGGACGAGGACGCTCCGCGCTTCAAGTTCTTCGCCGAGACGACGAACAACCAGAACGTCGACCTGAAGGGCGCACTCAAGGGCAGCATCGACGGTACCTTCACCAACCCCGAGATTATACAGCACGGCGGTGCCAACGCCGCCAGCGGCATCTTCAACGCCCTGGGCGGCGGATTTAGCACCATCAGTGGTATGGCCTCCAGCAGTATCGCCGGCGGTGCTGCCTATGCCACGCTGATGAAGAACGGCGGCACGGAAGGCATGGGCAGTTGGCTGAACCCCGTAAAGTACTGGGGCGGCTTCGCTTGCAGCATAGCGGGAGGACTGTTTAATATCTTGGGCAAGCTGAATGACATGTATGCGGAACCCATCACCTACGACACCATCCCCGGCAAGATAGACCTGACGCTCGATGCCACGCTCAACCTCGACGGCTACATCCGCTCCGCCACGGGCAACAGCCAGCGCGGACTCTCCGTCAGCGCCAAGGGTGTCTACTCCGCCAACGGCGTCAACGGCCACGTGGGCAAGGGCGTGTGGAGCCTGGCCGAAGACCCCGTGGTCTATATCGACAAGGACGACATTATCTCGGCACAAAACAGTTTCCACTTGCTCTGCACCAAGGACGGCTACTCCAACTCGTCGTTTGCGGGTTATGATGCCCGCATCGTCTATGCCTTCGACCCCACGAGCGTGAAACTGAACATCAACGACGAACTCTTCCGCGACATTCAGGACGTGACAGTCACAGCCAATGTGGGCGTGTTCCCCAACTACTCCTACGGCCACACTGATTCCTACCGCCAGATGCTCACGCTGGGCGACCGCGTGCAGTTCAGCCTGGCAGAGGGCAAGACCAGCGGCACAATCGACCTCGACGGCCGTAGCACGCCGCTGGTGACGAAGATTGGCCTCAACGACCTGGCCGACGGCAGTTACGAAACTGCCGACAACTGCAGCGTCGTCACCCAAAAGACCGCCGACGGCAAGGGCTGGCAGCGCTTCCACGGGCGGCTCATCAATATGCAGGAGACGGGCAAACAGATTATTGTGGACCCGCAGGTTTATATCCCCTACAGCACCGACGACAAGGGTAACTGCACGGGCATCGGTTACCCCACGGCCCCCGACTTCGTGGTGCGCATAGATGTGCAGTTCACCGCCCTCGACGACAACGGCCAGCGCAAGGGTTTCCAGTTCAGCAAACTCTACATACCGCAGGTCAAGGTGGTGGACAGCAACGAGATGCAAAAGGTATATGCCCGCCTGATGGACTACTCCAGGAAGTGTGAGCAGAACGAGGCCGTCAACACACTGGAAAACAAGAAGAGTGTTACGGTGCGCTACCCCGGCGGCCACATCCTCATCGGCAAGACCCTCCGGATGCTGAAGCGTGTCTTCGACTAACGCATATTTTATAATAAGGTAAAAACAACAATTAAAGAAACAATTCAAGGAGATATGAAGACAAAGAATATTTTACCGTGGCTGATGGGCCTGATGCTATTGACCACAGCCACCCCGACATTCACCGCCTGCTCTGACGACGATGACAGCAAGGGCAATAACGGCACGGAGCAGACAGACAGCGTCGCCGCCACGTACGACGACCTGGCCATCTTCCAAGAGGCCATCTGCCGCATCGACAGCGCGGGCGAACTGGTACACTACCTTATCGGCGAAGCCCTCTACGAGAGCGAGCCGCAGCACCTCTACATCGGTGTCAATAACATCGAGGAGGCCGCCAAGATGTTCAGATGCTGGATGGCCCCCGACGTGGAGTTGACCGACATCACCCCCACCGTCAGCGACCTCACCGCCCAGCTCACCGACACGCTGGGCCGGGCCCAGGGCACCATCTACTTCCGTGCCGGCAGCGGCACGACCGTGGCCGAGGTGACCTACAGCCCTGAAACGCATCTGAAGTATATCGACAAGATTACCTTCCTGCAGAACTCGGCATGGCCCTATAACTCCGAGGCCCTCGTGTGGCATAAGGGCGACATCCGCAAATTCCACATGACAGGCGATTGCGGTTACTACCTGGAAAATAACGACAAAGAACTCAACTTCGTACTCATCCGCGAAGGCGGCAATGGCGTAAAGCCTATATGGTGTGCCATCACCAACAACGGATATGAACTGCGGACACCAGCGATGTGGAAACATTGGCAATTGCAATATATCAGAGAATCCAATTACTGTCCGCCTCAAGCCACGGCAGAGACAATAGGCAGCATACTGAGAAACGATTGGGACTTCTTTGAGGACAAGTTCCGCGAGGCTGGTAATGGGGCACTGAACAAGAACGAGAGTTATTGGTACAACCATACGCATACAAACGGCTGGGCAACATACCATGACGTCATGGTCTATGGCACAGATTACACCTGGGGAGTCAAGGTAGCGGATATATATAATTCTGTCGCCAGCATTACTTATCACTTCCTGCTAAAGATAGACTGGATTAAGGACGGCGATATGCCTCTCCGTGCTACGGCAGGCACGGAAATCACAGACGATTCCTTTAGCGATGTCAGAGGAAGTTACCACAACCTCTTCGACGGACTGAATGACACATGGTGGGGCACGAACCATCTGACGTGGGCCAGCCAGAGCAACCCCCTCTACTGGGTGGAGTTTGAGGCTGCTGACCTCATCAAGCCCAAAGGCTATGTTTTCGTCACGTCATCCAAGTACAAGTTATGGAATGACGAAAATCCCAGACCCCACAACTGGAAACTCTACGGCAAGAAGAGGGTGCGCGACGAATGGACGCTCATCGACCAGCGCGCAAATCAGAATCTCCCCGCAGAAAGTTACAAGGAGGTGAAGTACAACCTCAGCAATGCCGACGGTGAATACCAGTACTTCCGTCTGGAAATCACCGACAATCAGCCTTGGCTCCTGATCTCAGAGTTTAAGTTCACCTTCTGATGACATCACCTCAAGGACGGTCGGGTGCGCGTGACCTACACCGTGCAGAGTTATGACATCCTGCGCGACATATCGGGCGGCTGGCTCGGCATTCCACCCGAGCCCGGCTACCTGATGGGCGATGAGTATGCCATGCAGAAGAACCGCATGAAAGGGTGCTTCTTCAACTGGGGCGTGAGGGCAGATTTTCAAATGAAGTTTTAACCAATGTAATAAAGAAGTATGAGAAGAATCATGCAATGGGTGCTCGCCGCCATCCTCATCAGCGGCGCAAGCGTATTCACATCGTGTGTTGACAATTCAGTAGACAACCCGGTAGTGCCGGAGCCTGGAGAGCCCGCCGTGCCAGACCACTTCATCAACGACGCATTGATGGACAAGACCGTCAAGCCCGGCGACGACTTCTACATGTATGCCCTGGGCACCTGGTTCAATTCACATACAGAGGG
>JAFUST010000063.1 GCA_017467535.1 Prevotella sp.
CACAGCCCACAGCCCACAGCCCACAGCCAAAAGCCTGCCAAGGACATTAAGAAGAGCCTTTTATCGTATGGTATCATGGGCGGGCTGGCCATCCTAATGCTGCTCATCGGTATCGGCGTAGGCATCTTGATCTTCTTCAATAAGAAAGGTGAGACGCCTAATCCAGACAACCAGACTACAGCCGACAGCGTGGTCACGCCATCACAGCCGGTTGTTGCTCCGGCGACACCGACAATCGTCCCTGCGACGCCCACTGAGGTGACCGAGACCGAGACGACACAGGAAACGGTTGACGGTGCCGTTGAGGATGAATCGGTAATCGGCCCAACGGTCACTCCAGGTTCTCTCTGATCTCTCTATAATAGAATAATGTATAATATAGATAAAAAACCAGAAGATTATGACAGACGATAATCAGACCAGACTCAGTCAGCCACGGCCGAGTGCTCCTGATGCTGACGCTACTCGTATGGCCCAGCCGAGGCCATCGTTCCAGCAGCCCAAGAAGAAAGGCTTCAATAAACTGCTGCTGTTGATTCCTGTAGTATTCATCCTGTTCATCATCCTGGGTGTGGTGGGCTATTTCGCCGTGACGAAGTTCTTCGACTTCGATGGCATCGTAACCGAAACCGAAACTGTCGAGCAGCGTGACTACTCGCCTGCAGAGGCTCTCGACGAACTATCGGGGCTCAACCTTTCGCTGGCCCGCATTCAGGAGATAGAGAGAAATGTGGTGCACACTGGTACTGCTGCTGACGAGGAGCAGTTGAACCGCCGCCTGATAGCCCTGAAGCACCTCTATACCAACGAGTTTATGCGCGACAACCACACGGTGCAGAACCTGCGCAATGTCTATATGCTCTATTCTACCGACTTCTCCCAGAGCCAGCAGAACCTGCTCAAGTGGTTTCTGGCACTGCCCAACAACAAGCAGTTGCAGTGGGAGTACGTGCAAGGCGGCGTGCAGGACTTCAATGACTTCAAACAGAAGGTGGAGTCGGAGGTGAACCGCACAAGCAACTGAACCGAGATCAAATTTAGCAAATGTAGAATATAAACACGAAAAAAGCAATGAGAAAGATTCTGTTTTTCATGTGTGCTGTCGCTGTGACGGCAGTGCTGACTGGTTGCGGTGGAAGCGGCAGCGGCAATTGGCAGGAGGAAAGAGACTCCGTGATGAATGTGAACGAGCAGCAGCGCCAAGTGTTGGACGACCTGACGGCCACGCTGGTAGAGGTGTCGTCGAGCCTCGACTCTATCGCCGTAGGCGAAGGTATGCTGCGCGAGTCGAACGAAGGTCCCGTGCTGACCAAACGTCAGATGCTGGACAACATCGCCGCCTTCAAGGAGACGCTGGCTGCTAACAAGGAGCGTCTGGCAGAACTGGAGCGTAACCTGGCTGGGCGTACTGACGAACTGGCTAAGTTGAGCACGCTGGTGAAGCACCTCAATCAGGAGTTGGAGGCCAAGCAGGCCCGCATCAACCAACTGGAGGAGGAACTGCAGAGCGCCAACGCCAACATCGACCGTATGCGTGCCGAGATGAATGACATGACCACTACCATCGGCTCTCAGCAGGACGAGATCAACGCCCAGCGCGAGGCCATGCAGACTCAGGACGAGGCTCTCAACACGGGCTACTACGTCATCGGCACGAAGGGAGAACTGAAGAGCAAGGGTCTCGTTTCGGGCGGTAACATCTTTAAAAAGAAGAAGGTGAACTACGGCTCTATAGAAGAGGAGCAGTTCACCAAGGTGGATATACGTGAGACCACGCAGTTCAATATTCCCAGCAAGAAGGTGAAGGTACTGACCGAAATGCCCAGCGACTCCTACACCATCATGACGACTGGCAACAGCAGTGTGCTGAAGGTGACCAATCCGTCGCGCTTCTGGGGCATCAGCAACTTCCTGATCATTCAGATAGACTAAGCGCCGACAATCTCTTTTGACCGGGCGAGTGCGAGGTCAATGTGATTACAGATATTCTCCTCGCCCAGCAGTTTCTGGAAGCCGTTGCGATTGAGCACGGCTTCCACTTTTTCGTTTACGCCCGAGAGTACGATTGTGATGCCTTCCTTCTGACTCATGCGACACAGGTTCTCCAGGTTATGCAGGCCAGTGGAGTCTATGAAGGGCACCTTACGCATGCGGATGATGCGCACTTTGGGGCGGTTGCCGTAGCGGCCCATCAAGTCCTCAAACCTGTTGCCGGCACCGAAGAAGTAGGGGCCGTTGATTTCGTAGACTTCCACACCCTTGGGGATGGTGAGGTGTTCCAGGTTGCCGCGCTCCATATCGGCATCCTCATTCAGGTCTATCTCGTCGTAGATGGCCTTCACGTCAGTGGTCTCCGACATGCGCTTCATGAACAACAGGCAAGCACAGATGATGCCCACCTCGATGGCGACGGTCAGGTCGAAGATGATGGTGAGGAAGAAGGTGAGCAGCAGCACGGTGATGTCGCTCTTGGGGTTGCGCATCAGGGCCAGGAACGAGCGCCAGCCGCTCATGCCGTAACTCACCACCACGAGCACACCGGCCAGACAGGCCATGGGGATATACTTGGCCAGCGGCATGAGGAACAGGAAGATGAGCAGTAGCACCACGGCATGGATGATGCCGGCGATAGGCGTACGGCCGCCGTTGTTGATGTTGGTCATGGTGCGGGCGATGGCGCCGGTGGCGGGAATGCCGCCAAAGATGGGCGACACGATGTTGGCCACGCCCTGGCCAATCAGTTCGGTGTTGGAGTTGTGGTGGTCGCCGATGACACCGTCGGCCACAGTGGCAGAGAGCAGGCTCTCGATGGCACCCAGCACGGCGATGGTCAGGGCTGGCGCCACCAGTCCTTTCACAGTCTCCCACGTCAGTTCGGGCACCACGGCGTCGGGCAGCGTCGACGAGATGCTGAAGCGGTCGCCGATGGTCTCGATGGAGGTCACGCCAGCATACTGCTTGAGCAGCAGGGCCGTGACGGTCATCACTATGATGGCGATGAGCGAGCCCGGTACGCGCTTGCTTAGTTTGGGAGCCACGGCGATGATAGCCACGCTGGCCAGTCCCACGGCGGCGCTCCACGGATCGATGTGCGTCAGGTTCTGGGCGTAGGCAATCCACTTCTCAATGAATTCGCTCGGCACGGTGCCGTCTATCTGCATGCCCAGCAGGTCCTTCACCTGGGTGGTGAAGATGGTGACAGCAATACCGCTGGTGAAGCCCACGATGATGGGGTAGGGGATGTACTTGATGATAGTGCCCAATCGCAGCAGGCCAAAGCCGATGAGGAACACACCGGCCATGAGGGTGTCGATGGTCAGGCCCTGCATGCCATACTGGTTAATGATGCCGGCCACGATGACGATGAACGCACCCGTGGGGCCGCCTATCTGCACTTTGCTGCCGCCGAGGGCGGAGATGACGAAACCGGCCACGATGGCAGTGATGATACCCTTCTCGGGCGATACGCCCGAGGCGATGCCGAAGGCGATAGCCAGTGGCAGGGCCACAATGCCGACGATGACACCTGCCATGAGGTCGGCCATGAAGGTTTGCTTGTTGTACTTCTTGAGAGCCGAAACCATTTTCGGCTTAAAATCTAACGTCTTCACTTCTTTTTACCTTTTTTTACTTTTTTACTTTTTCCGGCTGCAAAGTTATACAAAAAATATAAGGCAGCCTTCATCGGGGCCGCCTTATATTATAAATAAGGTGAAATTCTTGATTTATTTCTGCTTCAGCAGGTCGCGAATCTCGGCGAGCAGTTCCTCCTGGGTGGGGCCCTTCGGGGCCTCGGGAGCAGGTGCTTCCTCTTCCTTCTTCTTCAGGTTCGACAGTTTGTTGATACCCTTGATGAGCAGGAAGATACAGAAGGCCACAATCAAGAAGTCCACGGTGTTCTGGATGAACTGGCCGTAGGCGAAGATAGATGCACCGGCATCCTTGGCTTCCTGCAGAGAGGCATAAACTTTATCATCGGAGAGGTTAACGAACAGACCTGTGAAGTCGACATTTCCCACAGCCTTACCGACAAGAGGCATGATGATGTCATCAACAAGTGAACTCACAATTTTACCAAAGGCACCGCCGATAATCACACCGATAGCCATGTCCATCACATTGCCACGCATGGCAAATTCCTTGAATTCTTTAATAAATCCCATAGTTTTTACTGTTTATTGTTTACCGTTTGTTGTTTATTGTTTTCTGTTTGTTTTGTAATCTGCGTTTTGCAATCGCAGCCGTTCGGCCTTGATTTATCTCATTTTTAATGATCAGCGCTTCCCGTTTAATATTAATTAAGTTTGAATTCAGGTGCAAATATAGGAATTTTTTCGTAACTTTGCACGCGAAAAGAGAAAAAAATGCTTCTCAGAAGCAAAAATTACTCGAATTTAGTATTTAAACCCTTTAAATAATTAAGAAGAAAATGACAAAAGTAGCAATTAACGGTTTTGGCCGTATCGGTCGTCTCGCATTCCGTCAGATGTTCGAGGCTGAAGGTTATGAGGTAGTAGCAATCAACGACTTGACCAGCCCCAAGATGCTGGCTCATCTGCTGAAGTATGACACCGCTCAGGGTGGTTTCGCCGGCAAGTTCGGTGAGAACAAGCACACTGTTGAGGCTGGTGAGGACTATATCGTTGTTGATGGCAAGAAGATTACTATCTATGCTATTCCCAACGCTGATGAAATGCCTTGGGGCAAGTTGGACGTTGACGTTGTGCTGG
>JAFUST010000064.1 GCA_017467535.1 Prevotella sp.
CTAAGAACACCCCCATCCTGATAGGCGAGCCCGGCACGGGCAAGACGGCCATCGTCGAAGGACTGGCTCAGCGCATCGTGCGCGGCGACGTGCCGGAGAACCTGAAGGACAAGCAACTCTACTCGCTCGACATGGGCGCGCTGGTGGCCGGCGCCAAGTATAAGGGCGAGTTTGAGGAGCGACTGAAGAGCGTCATCAACGAGGTGACCGCCGCTGAGGGGCGCATCATCCTCTTCATCGACGAGATACACACCCTCGTGGGTGCCGGCAAGGGCGAGGGAGCCATGGATGCAGCCAACATACTGAAGCCCGCACTGGCACGCGGCGAACTGCGCAGCATAGGTGCCACGACGCTCAACGAATACCAGAAGTACTTCGAGAAGGACAAGGCCCTGGAGCGCCGCTTCCAGACCGTCATGGTCGACGAGCCCGACGAACTGTCGGCCATCTCGATACTGCGCGGCCTGAAGGAGCGCTACGAGAACCACCACAAGGTGCGCATACAGGACGATGCCTGCATCGCCGCCGTGCAACTCTCTGAGCGCTACATCACCGAGCGGTTCCTGCCCGACAAGGCCATCGACCTGATGGACGAGGCGGCCGCCAAACTGCGCATGGAGCGCGACTCGGTGCCTGAGGAACTGGACGAGATTACGCGCCGACTGGCTCAGCTGGAGATTGAACGCGAGGCTATCAAGCGCGAGGGCGACGAGCCCAAGATTGCCCAACTCGACAAAGAGATTGCAGAACTCCGCGATCAGGAAACGCAGTTCCGCGCCAAGTGGGAAGCCGAACGCCAGCTGGTGAACAAAATCCAGCAGGACAAACAGGAGATGGAGAACCTGAAGTACGAGGCCGAGCGTGCCGAACGCGAGGGCGACTACGGCCGCGTGGCTGAGATACGCTACTCGAAGTTGAAGGCCCTGGAGGATGACATCCGCCAGATACAGGCGCAGCTGGTAAGCGCACAAGGTGCCAACTCGCTCGTCCGCGAAGAGGTCACCGCCGACGACATTGCCGAAGTGGTCAGCCGCTGGACGGGCATTCCCGTCACCCGCATGCTGCAGTCGGAACGCGAAAAGCTACTCCACCTGGAGGAGGAACTGCACCGTCGCGTCATCGGACAGGACGAGGCCATCACGGCCGTCAGTGACGCCGTACGCCGTTCGCGTGCCGGACTGCAAGACCCCAAGCGCCCCATCGCCTCGTTTATCTTCCTCGGCACCACGGGTGTCGGTAAGACTGAACTGGCCAAGACGCTGGCCGAATACCTGTTCAACGACGAAAGCATGATGACGCGCATCGATATGTCGGAGTATCAGGAGAAGCATACCGTTTCGCGACTGGTTGGTGCGCCTCCGGGCTACGTTGGCTACGACGAGGGCGGACAACTGACGGAGGCCGTGCGCCGCAAGCCCTACTCGGTACTGCTGTTCGACGAAATAGAGAAGGCACATCCCGACGTGTTCAATATCCTGCTGCAGGTGCTGGACGACGGTCGTCTGACCGACAATCAGGGGCGCACAGCCAACTTCAAGAACACGATCATTATCATGACCAGCAATGCCACGCGCGAACAGTTGCGACTGACCATGCGTCCTGAGTTCTTGAACAGTATCGACGAAATCATCACCTTCCAGCCACTCACGCAGCAACAGATTGCCGACGTGGTGCGCCTGCAAATGAAGAAGGTGACCGACATGCTGGAACCGCAGGGCATCCGTCTGCAAACCACCGAGGCTGCCATCAGCTATCTGGCTCAGGAGGGCTACGATCCCGACTTCGGCGCCCGTCCCGTCAAGCGCGCTATCCAGCAGTTGGTACTCAACGACCTGTCGCGCAAGATACTGGCCGACGAGGTCAATCGCGAAAAGCCTATCATCATCGACGAGTTCGGCGACGGCTTAGTTTTCAGGAATTAACAAGCAACAACAAGAGGATGTGCATTTTGCAGTGCACATCCTCTTTTCTTTTCAAGACTATTCCTGATTACTCCAAGACTATTTCCGATTACTCCAGAAGTATTTTCATTTACTCCAATAGTATTTCCGATTACTCCGGATGTACACCCCGCTTCTCGTGGGGTTGGCTATCTTTCGGCCCTGCAAGTCGAACCAATAACTGGAGTCCGGTTGGCCATTTACAACCTCCCTGATGCCACTGGCCACTTGGTCGGGCAGAAACTCGGCGATGGTGTTGTGGAACAGGTTGCCGTAGTGGCCCTCGTTGTAGATGGAGGCGTGAGAGCCGGTGGTGAGGCGGGCGACGCCCTGGTAGAGGTCGCGCATCTTTACGTCGGGCTGGCGGTTGATTATCTGCTCGAAAGCACGAGTGAATCCGTTCGAGAGCCATATCTGCATGTCGGGGTCAAGCATATCGGCCTTCGACGGCTCGCTGGCGTTCGCAGCGGTCAGACAGAGCAGACCAGGAATGCCCTCGAAGGCCTCGCCGATGGAGCCTGAGTAGCAGGCGTCGATGGCGGCAAAGAACTTACGGAACTTCCTGGCGGCCAGAATCTCCTGCCAGCCCCCCTTCATCGTCTCGGTGGTCAGCTGCTGGTCGCTGCCCCAAGCCATCTTGCCCCGGTTGGCATGGCCGCACCAGTACATGAAGATGTTGGAGTGCTCGTCGGCATCGAACACCTCGGGGAACTCTGCCGACCTCTCGCCGAGGATGATCTTGCGCAGGCTACCCAACGGAATGTCGTTCAGCCGATAATCGACCTTCACGTCGTGATACACGTTCTCGCCGCCCTCTGACTTCGGCTTCACATAGACCTCGCCGGGATAGATATTGTTCTCGTCGTAGGCGATGTTGTCGGCCAATACCAGCACGATGTGGTCGTCGTCATAGCCGTGACGCTTCAGCAGCTGGTAGATGGCCAGTGCATCGGCCTGATGGCGGTAGTTGTCCCACGTGTCGCTGGCACCGATAACCAGTGCCCAATTATCTTTCAACTCCGGGTAGTTAAAGTCCTCCTGCTCCTCGTTCAGTTGCTGCTCTTGGCTGGCGCGCAGTTTGTCCCACTCCTGCAGCGTCTCGGGGTTGGCATCGGCGCGGTTGCGGCTCACAATCTGTTCAATCCAGTACTGGCCGTCCTCCAAATGCCACATGGAATAGTAGGAATACAACGGTGCGGCGTGGTGCAGGATGTCGAAGTCGAGTGCGCCGGTGATGCCCTTCACGTCGGGATGGCCGCCGGCATGCAGTTGAGCGAACGCGTCGGTCATGTCGTTCCAAGTGGAGGTGCAGGCATCGCGGCCGTCGATGGCGGCGACCATCGCCTTGTTCAGGCCCACCCCTGTTCGCTGCTGTACCACGGCAGCGTATGCAACCAGCGACAGCGCATCATAGACGGCGGCCTCGGTATTCACAGGCTCGTCGCTGAACTTTTCGCGGTAGGCCTCGCTGAAGCCTACACCGGGGGCGAGGCTTGGGGCCAGGCCCTTGTACTTATGCGACAGCTTGGCGGGCAGCGTGGCCGACATCATCATGTCGGAACAATAGACCAACTCCGCCTGGGCGTCGCTCACCATCCCGTCGAGCAGCACGCCGTCGTCCTCCGACCCTGGGGCGAAGAAGAGTGCGGGCTTCGCGGCTTCGGTGCTGCTGTCGTAGATGGCCTTCCACTGCTCAATGAGGGTCTTCAGTTCTTCCTGCGAGCGGTAGATGCCCACCATATCGGTCTTCATGCCGATTTCAGTCATTGTGTAGCCAAACCAGTCGGAGAACGACTGGCCATAGACATCATCGCTCGTAATCAGGCTGACGTGGTTCATACCGTGCAGCAGTATGCCGCCTATCATAAGGTAGCTCAGCGTCATATCGCTCTCTGAGAGGAAGAACACGTTGGGCTTGGCCGAGTAGATGCGCTGCAGTTCGGTCGATGTCGCTACGGGCAGCAGCAGCGTCTTCAGCTTCGAGTTGAAGGCCGTAGCGGCTACCTTGGCGTGGACGGAGGTTTTCGGGCCGATCATAGCGATGATCTCCGGGTCGTTGGCGATGGCCTGATAGTCCTTCTTAGCCATCACGTCCTCGTCGTACCACACCAGTTCCAGTTCCACAGGGTCGCTCGCGCCCGCCTGTCCTGCGGCGATGGTCTGGAGTGCCCACTGCGCCGTGCGCTCAAACTGTGTCTGCTGCGCCTTCGGCATCGCAATCGCCACCTTATATTTCTCGGCATGTACGCCTATTGAGAGTGCCATTAGCACAACGATAAAGAGTAGTTTTCTTTTCATATTCTTGTTTTGTTTACACCATCCCTCGCTCTTGGTTGAGAGCGGGGGATGGCGGGTTATAGAGAGTGGCTTTTAGCATCGGGAGATGATTGCTCGATGTGAGGGTTTA
>JAFUST010000065.1 GCA_017467535.1 Prevotella sp.
TCATCTCTATCGAGAAGCCCAACCGCTCACTGCTGTTCCCCAGCGACGAGGAGAACCTGGACGGCCTGAACTTCCTGGCCGGCAAGCGTGTGGACGAGGTGAACAAGATGGCCGAACTCGGTACCCGTCTGGCTCACGTAGATGGTGGTGTGCCCAACATCCGCATCTCGGTGCCCAAACTGAACGAGTTCTACATCGGACAACTCATCTACTTCTTCGAGATTGCCTGCGGCATCAGCGGCAACGTGCTCGGCGTGAATCCCTTCAACCAGCCCGGCGTGGAGGCCTACAAGAAGAATATGTTCGCCCTGCTCGAGAAGCCCGGCTACGAGGCTGAGACGAAGGCCATCAAGGAGCGTCTGAAGAGTGAAAAGTGAAGAGTGAATAGTGTACAGACTCGCTATTAAAAAATACTTGGAAAGACACGGCTTTGAGGCACTGCGCCCCAAGGCCGTGCTCTTCGATATGGACGGCGTGCTCTACGACTCGATGCCCAACCACGCCATTGCCTGGCAGAGGTCCATGCAGACCTTCGGCATCCGCATGACACAGGCTGACGCCTATGCCACTGAGGGGGCACGCGGTGTGGACACTATTCGCAAGATGGTCAAGATGCAACAGGGACGCGACATCGACGAGGCGGAGGCACAGCGGATGTATGACGAGAAGACGCGCCAGTTTCATGTCCTACCCGAGGCACCCGTCATGCCTGGCATTCAGGAACTGATGGCACAAATCAAGGCCGACGGGCTGACCATCGGCGTGGTGACGGGCAGCGGACAGCGGCCACTCATCAACCGTCTGCTGCACGACTTTGGCGACTATCTCGACCCAAGCCACATCATCACGGCCTACGACGTCAAACGTGGGAAGCCCAATCCAGACCCCTATCTGGCCGGACTCAGGAAAGTGGGAGGACTGCAGCCCTGGCAGGCCTTCATCGTAGAGAATGCCCCTCTTGGGGTCAGGGCCGGCGTGGCTGCACAGGTCTTCACCATCGCTGTCAACACAGGTCCCCTGCCCGACGAAGCACTGCTGCAGGAAGGGGCTAACCTGCTCTATGCACGGATGACTGACCTCAACCAAGCATGGGCCGACATCTATTCATCGTCATCATCATCGACGTCATCACCGTCGAAGTCATCACTGTAGTCGAGCATATCCATGTCGTCATCCTTCTCCACCCTGATGGCTCCCTGACGGTCGACGACCATCTCCAAGGGCACAAACAGGTCATCGGGAGCATCGGGCATGCCAATCACCACCTTGAACTCCAGTGCCGAGTTGTCCACCTCGTGGAAGCGGATGCTCACCAACTGGCCGTTGCGCCTGAAGGGCTCGTCGAGATGACCGCTGAATGCAGCCTTGATGAACGAGCGGTGGAAGAACACCGAGCCGTCCTGGCGGCTGATCTTCACGTCTACCAGATTGTCCACGTACTGCTGACCGTTGTCATCCGTCAACTTGGGCAGGCTGTCTGCCGGCTGTCGCAGGATGTCCACCCGATAGGGGCTGCCCTGCCATACGACAGTATTCGTCTGGCGGTCTTCTCCCATCCTGATAGGGTCTACGAGGGCCTTGGGCACATACTTCGACGTGATGATGTCATCCGTCTGCTTCTTCTCCTTGCAGGCGCCCAGCATCATCATGCCGGCCACCAGCGACAAACATATAAGTATCTGTTTCATAATTGCAGGGTACAAAGTTACAATTTTTTTTGATAAGCCCAAAGAAAAGCGCCCACTTTTTAGGGTGGGCGCTGTTACCATATTAACAAAATTCTTTCTAAAATAAGATTTGAATCCCATTAAGCAGGCACGCTTGCCTCTAAAAAACACTATGTTAACCTAAATCACTATGAAAAATTTACTAATATTTCCTTTTAATCGTTGTTTCTGCTCGGACGTTGACGCTGACCCTGTCGGCCTCCACGCGGGCCTTGCTGCATCCGCTTCTGGGCATCGGCCTGATAAGCCTTGTACTGATCCTCGGTCATGATCTTCTGCAGTTCGGCGTTATAGGCCTCCATCTGCTTCTTCATCTCCTCGCGGCGCTTCTCCATGTCCTCCCTCGAGGGGCGCTGGCGCTGCTGCTGACCTCCGGCCCTGAGCGTGTCGCCCTGCTGGCGGTCACCGCGGTTCACCTGCGGACGGCGGCCGTCACGGCCTCCGCGCTGCGGGCCACCCATGGGGCCCATTTTGTCGGCATACTGCAGGTTCAATTCCAACAACTTGGCTGCTTGCGTGTCGTTAAGTCCGTATGTCTTCACCGTCTCGGCGGTGCGCTGCTTCACCATCTCTGTCCTGTCGGGCTGCTGGCGGTCGCGCTTCTGTTTGTTCTCGTCCTGTGCCACTGCTGTAGCACTCATTGTGATGGCGGCCACGAGGGCCAAAACTATCTTCTTCATATTAGTTACTTTATTTGAGCATTAACTTTCAGTTTAACGGTTCTCTCGAGTTGCAACTAATAATCTGATGCAAAGATAATCAAAAAGTTTAATCCAACGAGAAAAAAGTTCATCTTTTTTGCACTTATATGGGCTTTTTTTCTTATTTTTGCAAAAAATAGCATGATTATGACGCTCAGATACACTTTTTATGCACTTTCCGTCCTTGCTGCGCTGACGCTTTCAGCCGCCTGCGGCTCTGGTCACGATGGGCCTGAGGCAGAAGCACAGCCCGACGCCACCGCCACCGCGGTCAGGCAGATACAGCAGTGCTCACGGCTCTACACCACCGAATACCGTGTGCACAAGATCATCACCTGCAACGACCGCTCCACCATCGATGCCAGCGGCTTGGGGTTCAATCTGGAACTGGACAAGCCCGGCCACCGCAAGATGGTGGTGCCCATCGATGCTACGCTGAAGGGCTACATCGACTTCGGCGGCTTCAGCGAGGCTAACATCGAGCGGGAGGCCGACGGCCGACTCATCATCACGCTACCCGACCCTGAGGTCATGCTCACCAGCAGCCGCGTGGACCATGAGCACCTGCAGGAGTTTGTGTCGCCCTATCGCGACCGCTTCAGCAGCGAGGAGAAGAACGAACTCATCGCCCTGGGACGGCAAGCCATCGTCGACGAAATACCGCGTCTGGGCATCGACCGCAGTGCCCGCACGGCAGCCGTCCGCCTGCTGATGCCCTTATTCACCACGCTGGGATTCCAAGAGCAGGACATCACCATACAGTTCCGCAGCGACTTCAGCAGCGACCAACTGATCCGTCATCTTGATTAGATACATTCGCATTTTTGATTCCTATGGACAAGAACACCCGCACCACCCTCATCACCTGTGGCTCCATTGCCGCCGCTGTCATCGTCGTGGCCGTCGTCGCCGCCCTTCTGGCCGGCTCGTGGCTCTGGCGCAAGATGGAGCAGAGCATCCCCGCCATCACCATCACCGACCGGCGCGAAGTGACCCTCACCCCCGCCCAGATACAGAGCATACGCGACATTGGCCAGTGGGAGTTCCTGTCCGTAGACGACGAGGAACTGGTAGATACCATGCGCCCAGGCATCCTCTTCGACGACCACTTGGTGTGCATCTACCGCGGCACCCTCCGGCTGGGCCTTGACATGCAGGAACTGAGCGCAGCCGACCTCCAGACACAGGGCGACAGCATCAGCGTCCTGCTGCCGCAGATAGAACTGCTGGACGAGTACTTTATCGACGATGCCCGCACGGAGATTTTCCACGAGGAGGGCGAGTGGTCATCCTATGCCCACGATGACCTCTACCGCCGCGCCAGGGAGCAGATGAAGAGGCGCGCGCTCACCGCAGAGAACATCCGCTTAGCGCAGCAAATGGCTGAGACGCAGATGCGCCAGTTCTTCCAGGCCCTGGGCTTCGCCCACGTCAGCATCACTTTTCAGGACTATCTGCAGCAGTACTGACCACTACCTCCACAACCGTCAGCACTCCATCATTGACCCTGAAACGCACGTCGCGCCCGCCGAAGGGCATGCCGTAGATGCGTCCGCCGTCATCATGATAACGCGGCCGGGGATCTTGAGCCAGCACCTGCAGCAGCCCCTCGCGCTCCTCCGGCTGGAAGTAGCGCAGCCACTCATCGCCCATCTCCACCTTGAGCGGACTCCACTCACGGCTGTCCACAAATCCGCTGCGCGCCTCGGCGTGGCTGTCGGCATAGGCCACATAGGGCTTGATGTCGTATATCGGCGTGCCGTCCATCAGGTCGGCCCCACGGACGTGGATCACGGGCCCCAGGTCCTGCGTCATCTCCACCTTACTAATATATGCGCACGAGAGCCCCAGACGATTCGGCCGGAACGGCGAGCGTGAGGCAAACACCCCCACCCGCTCGTTGCCGCCCAGTCGCGGCGGGCGCACCGTCAGCCCCTGCTGTTCGTGCGGGTTGGCACTGAACTCCCAGATGAGCCACAGGTAGTCGAAGTCCTCCAGCCCCCTCACAGCCTCCTCCCTGCGGTATTCCGGTTCCAACACAATGCGCCCCTGCAGGCTGGCAGCCAGCCCACTCTGGCGCGGAATGCCAAACTTCGATGTCAGCGCAGAATGGTAAAATGCAATCGGTTTTATCTCCATAACGCGGCAAAGGTACAAAAAAAATTGAAGGAAATGTATATAAGTTAAGAGTTTTTCGTACCTTTGCACACAGAAAGGACTAAAACGACATCGTATTATGAAGACAAAGACACTCCTCATGGCACTGCTGCTCTGCGTGACAACATGGGCACAGGCCGCACAGAAACAGGACACGTTCACCACGCCGGGAGGCAAGACGGTGACCATCAACCACATCAAGCACGCCAGCATACACATAGAGTATGAGGGCCGTAACATCTACATCGACCCCGTAGGCAACCTGGAGCCGAAGACCGACTTCTCGCTGTATCCCAAGGCCAACATCCTGCTAATCACCCACGAGCACTTCGACCACTACGACCAGTTGGCCATCCCTCAACTGTGCACGCCGGCCACGGCCGTCTACACCAACAAGGCCGTGAACGGGAAGATTCACCGCGGCATCGCACTGAGCAACGGCGACAGTATCGTCTATGCCCAGGACATCAAGATATGGGCCGTGCCTGCCTACAACACCACCGAGGGTCGGGAGCAGTTTCACCCCAAGGGCCGCGACAACGGCTACATCCTCTCGCTGGACGGGCTGCGCATCTACATTGCCGGCGACACAGAGGACATTCCCGAGATGGGCGACCTGAAGGACATCGACATTGCCTTCCTGCCCTGCAACCAGCCCTACACGATGACCATCGACCAACTGGTCAGGGCGGCCAAGGTGATCCAGCCCAAGGTCCTCTTCCCCTACCACTACAGCGAGACGCCCATCAACCAAGTACGCATCAAACTGAATGGCAGTGGCATCAACGTGAAAATCAGAGACTACAAATAAAGAACAAAGGACATAAAGAAAAGCGACCCAAACAGGTCGCTTTTCTTTTATGCATCACAGCAGGTTGTCACGCTCGATGTCCTTGAAGTAGCGGTAGGTACCGACCTTCAGTTCATCGCAGGCGGCATCGTCGGCCACGATGATGCCGTGGGGGTGCATCTGCAGGGCCGAGATGGTCCACATGTGGTTGACACTGCCCTCGACAGCGGCCTGCAGGGCGCGGCACTTGGCATGGCCGTTGACCAGGATCATCACCTCGCGGGCAGCCATCACCGTGTCTACGCCTACGGTGAGGGCCGTCTTGGGCACCTTGTTGATGTCGCCCTCGAAGAAGCGGCTGTTGGCAATGATGGTGTCGGTGGTCAGGGTCTTCTGGCGAGTGCGGCTGCAGAGGCTGGAGCCGGGCTCATTGAAGGCGATATGCCCATCGGGGCCGATGCCGCCCAGGAAGAGGTCGATGCCGCCAAACTTCTCAATTTCCTTCTCATAGTTGGCGCACTCGGCAGCCAGGTCTTTGGCGTTGCCGTTGAGGATATGGATGTTTTCCTTGGGGCAGTCGATGTGGTTAAACAGATTGGTGAACATGAACGAGTGATAACTCTCAGGATGCTCCACGGGCAGACCGACATACTCGTCCATATTGAAGGTGACCACGTTCTTGAACGACACGCGGCCCTCCTTGCAGGCCTTCACCAGGCCCTGATACATACCGATGGGGCTGGAGCCGGTGGGCAGGCCCAGCACGAAGGGTTTTTCGGGTGTGGGGTTGGCGGCATTGATCTTGGCCACCACATAATTTGCTGCCCACTGGGACATCAAATCATAGTTCGGTTCAATAATGACTCTCATAATAGTTGTGTTTGTTTTGTAGTATGATAAACCTATTTTATAACGATTTTCTTTCCGCCAACGATGTACAAACCACGCCGCGGGTTCACGACACGGCGCCCCTGCAAGTCGCAGACAATACCACCAGAGGGGCTGGAGACCACCGTGCGGATGCCTGTGGGGTCGCCGCCCATGAAGTCGAACGAGGCGAGACCTTCGTTAGTGACGCGGATGCAGGTGACGGGCTTTGACAGCAGCGTGGTGTCAGCCGCATTCTTGGTGTACATCACTGTGGCAGGCACGGAATGGTCTGTCAGGCTGTCCAGCACCTGCTCGTCCTCCGTCCACGGATAGGCCGAGGTGCTCAGGTGCTTGTTGTGCATCCTGCCCGCTGCTGCCCACTGGTTGTTGTCGTAGGGCACGATGGCATCCCAGTCATTGTAGTTCTTATTGTCGGCATGCACAAGGTCGAAGCGGGGATGCCCCTTGACATTGTTCACGGTATTGCCTGTCCATGCCGACGACAGGTAGTCCACATGATAGATGACCAGCCCCTGACCGGGCAAGCCGGCATCCCACCCGCTCCACTGGCGGTTCTCCAGCAGCAGGTACTCCGTGCCAGTGTGCCTGATGATATAGGCCTGACCGCCATCCTCCACGGGTTTCAGGTCGACGATGGTGGTGGGCTCCGCCAACTCCACAGGCGTCAACCATCCCAGGAGCATTCGCTCCAGCGCAGTGTAGTTAGGCGGGCACCAGCCGTAGTTGGTAAAATTACCACCATCCATCAGATCCCACTCGTCGGCCATAGAGAAAGAGCCGGCTGAAGAGGACGTCGGATAAATGTCGGGCAGGCCAAGGCTGTGGGTGTACTCATGGCAGATGGTGCCAATGCCACAGAGCATCGTCTTCGACCAGCATTCGGCACTGGCCGAATAGTTGCTGATACGGACGCCATCAGGGGTGGTGATGGTGGAAAACGAACTAGTGTTTGGCCACAGATAGCCGTTGCTCCCGCTATTGCCACCCACGCCGGCAAATACATAGACGACCTGCTCCACGGAGCCATTGCCATCCCAGTCATACTGACGGAAGTCCACAGTGGGATTCTGCTCAATCAGCAGTCGGGTGGCCTCTGCCATCGCCTCGCGACCATAGTTGCGCGTGCTCGACGTAGGGCTGTCGTAGGGCTGGGCCTTCCTGTCCAACTGATAGGGGCCATAGACGTCGCACTGGAGATTGAATATGCCCAGCGACTGGTCGCGGAAGTAGTCGGCCACACAGCCTTTGCCCTCCCGCTGGTGGAAGCCTGGAGTATTGAAGAGATTGTCGTAGAACGTGCGAGGGTCCTCCATGCTGAAATAGGTGGAGTCTCCCTTGAACTCAACCAGGACCACCATCTGACGGTAGGTCTTGCTGGGGTCCCAATGAGTCATTGGAGTCAGGCGTGCGGGCCGCGAAGCCCCACGGGTCTCTGCCACGCCGTCGCCAACTGGCGGCGGCGTGCAGTCACCCCTCACCACATTCAATGCCTGCGCAAACGCGACGAAAGGCCAAAAGGTCAGAATGCTCAGAAGCAAGTAGCCTCTTACTTTCCGCATGGAGCCCAGGGTTTCAGTTGCTTGAAGAAGTCGTTGCCCTTGTCGTCGACGAGGATGAAGGCGGGGAAGTCCTCTACATCAATCTTCCAGATGGCCTCCATGCCCAGTTCAGGATATTCTACGCACTCGATGGACTTGATGCTCGACTGCGACAGGACGGCAGCCACGCCACCGATGGAGCCCAGATAGAAGCCGCCATGCTTCTGGCAGGCATCGGTGACCACCTGCGAACGGTTGCCCTTGGCGATCATCACCAGCGAGGCACCCAACGATTGGAACTCGTCCACATAGGGATCCATACGGTTGGCCGTGGTGGGGCCCATCGAACCGCAGGGGTAGCCTTCGGGTGTCTTGGCAGGGCCGGCATAGAGCACGGGATATTTCTTGAAGTATTCAGGCATCGGCTCGCCAGCATCGATGCGGGCCTTCAGTTTGGCGTGGGCAATGTCGCGGGCAACGATGATGGTGCCCTTCAGGTTGACGCGGGTGGAAACGGGGTACTTGGTCAGTTCCTTACGCACGGCATCGATGCCCTGGTTCAGGTCAATCTCAATAGTGTTTTGACCCTCGCCGGCCTTGGCATACTCGGCAGGAATGAGTTCAGAGGGGTTCGAGTCCATCTTCTCCAGCCAGATACCCTGTGCGTTGATCTTGGCCTTGATGTTGCGGTCAGCCGAGCACGAGACGCCCATACCGATGGGGCAAGAGGCACCATGACGAGGCAGACGGACGACGCGGATGTCGTGGGCCAGATACTTGCCGCCGAACTGGGCGCCGAGACCAATCTTATGGGCCTCGTCCAGCAGTTTCTGCTCCAGGTCTATGTCGCGGAAGGCGCGGCCCGTCTCGTCGCCAGTGGTGGGTAACGAGTCGTAGTACTTGATGGAGGCCAGTTTCACCGTCAGCAGGTTCTTCTCTGCGCTGGTGCCGCCGATGACGAAGGCGATGTGGTAAGGCGGACAGGCAGCCGTGCCGAGGCTCTTCATCTTCTCCACGAGGAACGGGATGAGCGTGCCCTCGTTCTGGATGGTGGCCTTGGTCATGGGATAGA
>JAFUST010000066.1 GCA_017467535.1 Prevotella sp.
CCATCAGTTTCCATCAGAGCAGCATGAAGTGGTTTGCAAACAGTGCCTGTACACCGTATGCGGTAGGCCGACTACCATCTCATCTGAAGTTACGAACTACAACCCTACAAACGGTCGATTGGTTCTCGTGACACACTTTGTCGATGCAAAGATACGTCTTTATCCCCACACTGCCAAACAATTATCCGAAAAAAATGCTTGCAACGGTCTGGCAAGAAACGTCATCTACGGAGTGTCCGAGCGTCATCTACGGGGCCAAACAATGGCACTTTAGGGAGTAAGGTATGGCAGTTTACTATGGTAAAGTCCTATCGGAACGAGTCTGACTACCCATCGGAACAACCTGTTTGAAGGCTCCAAACGACTCGTTTGGAGCCTCCATTTACACCGTTTGGAGCCTCCAACCAAACATTATTGCTTCAACTTGAAGGATTGCTCGATGCTGTTCAGATCCTCGACGAAGGCCTTGTCGACCTTCAGGCGCTGTTCGATGGCGGAGCAACTGTGGAGCACGGTGCTGTGGTCGCGGCCACCGATGAGTTGACCGATGCGGGAGGCGGGCATCTTGGTGTGCTTCTGGGCCAGATACATGGCCACCTGACGCACCTGCACGAACTCGCGCTTGCGGCTCTTGCTGAACACGTGCTGCTGGGACACGCCGAAGTGCTGGCAGACCTTCTCCAGGATGTCATCGACGGTGAGCGGACGATTGTCGACCTTGACGGAACGCTTGATGATGCGCTCGGCCAGATGCATGTCGACATTGGAGTTGTAGACGATGCTGTAGGCCATGAGCGAGTTGAGCACGCCCTCCAGGTCGCGCACGGAGCCGTTGGCGGTCTGGGCGATATACTGGATGACCTCGGCGGGAATTTTCAGGCCGTCGCGACGGCACTTAGCATTGAGGATGTCGATGCACAGTTGCACGTTGGGCTTCTCCAACTCGGCAATGAGCCCGCAGGAGAAACGGGTGAGCAGGCGGTCTTTCACGCCGGAGAGGTCCACGGGCGGACGGTCGCTGGCCAGGATGATCTGCTTGCCCAGACGGAAGAGGTGGTCGAAGATGTGGAAGAAGGTGTCGAGGGTCTTCGGCGAACTGGCCCACTCCTGGATGTCGTCGACGATGAGCACGTCGATGGACTGATAGAAGTTGATGAAGTCGTTGGTGGTGTTCTGCCGCACGGAGTCGGTGAACTGCACCTGGAAGAGGCGGGCCGACACATAGAGCACGCGCTTCTGCGGATAGAGTTTCTTGCAGCGCACGCCGATGGCATTGACCAGATGGGTCTTGCCACAGCCCGAGGGGCCGAAGATGAAGAAGGGGTTGAAGGTCGACTTGCCCGGATGCTCGGCGATGGAGAGGCCCACCGTGCGAGGCAACTTGTTGGAGTCGCCCTCGATGAAGCCCTCGAAGGTCTTCTTCGGGTCGAGTTGGGGGTTCAGGTCCTGCGGCACGGCAGCGTCGAGCACCGTGGGGGTCTTGTTGCCGCGGGTGGTCTGGCGCGGAGCCTCCACGTCGTCGGGACGCTCGCCCTCCACCTCCTGATACTTCTTGTGCTCGCTGTCGATGACCAGCCGGTAGGTCAGGCGGACATTGGCCTTGAAACTGTTGGAGAGAGCCCAGGCCATCAGGCGCACGTAGTACTGCTCCAAGTACTCGTAGATGTACGGGCTTGGAACCTGCACCAGCACTGTCTTCTCCTGCTCGTCGTAGGACTCGAAGACAATGGGCTCGAACCACGTTTTGTATATCTGCTCAGTGACGTTCTGCCGGATGAGACGGAGGCAGTTGTCCCAGAGCGCCTTATGACTCTTTTGCATCGCGGGCGTTATTTCTCTTTATTCAGTTTGAAGCACAAGGTGATGCTTGGCTTAGTTATTGTTTTCGAGTTGCAAAGGTCGGATTTTTTTTTGAATCCTGCAAATTGTCTGAAAACTCCAATTGTGTTTACAAACCTTGTAACTCGCTATGTCTTGGGGGATTAGGATGTTTCACGATTTTTCGCAAACGAGCGCCCTTGCAGGAGTGCCTCATCCTCATTTTCAGAGAGTTATGAAGCGGGGAATCGGCCTTTCGGGAGGGTCTGCTATTTAGATAAAATCAATTTTAGTTATCTTTTTTGCCGAAAACGGAGAAGTGGACGTAGCGCTTGGGATGCTGCCGGAGGTCAATGAGCAGAGAGTCAGCACTTTGCATGGTGGCATTCAGATTGTTGTACAGTCCGGGATCGCGCATCAGCAGGCCCAGCGTGCCCTCGTTGCTGTTCAGGCGGGCCGTGGCCTGCTCCACGTTGAGCATCGTGGCGTCCACCTTCTGCATGGTCGAGGCAAGGTCCATGTCGTTCAGTTGGCGGGTGAGGCCCTCGGTGTTGGCCAGCACGCCGTCGGCTTTGGTGAGCATCTGCGGCATCTGGCGGTTGAGCGATGCCGAGAGTTGGTTGAGTTCATTGGTGGTGGTGGTCAGGTTGGCCGTGATCTCGTCGACATTGTGCAGCGAGTTCTTGATGGCCGGGTCGGCCATCAGCGTGTTGAGCGAGGCCAGGATGGAGTCCAGTTTGGGCAGCATCTGCTCCACCTGCGGGATCATCTCGCCGGCCTTGGCCATCAGGCCCTGCTGGGCACCGCCCTGGATGGTGTCGCCCTTGCTGATGAGGTCGACGGGGTTGGGGCCGAACTTCAGTTCCAGTTTCACGTTGCCGAGCAGGTCGCTCGAGATCTCTGCCGTCGTGCCCTTGGGCAGACTGAGTTTGCTGTCGAGACCGATGACGGCCACGATATTACTGGGGTCGTTATAGTCGTAGTTGATGCCCTCTACGACGCCCACCTTGTAGCCGTTGGCATAGACGGGGCTGGAGGCCGACAGTCCGCTGACGTCGCCAAAGCGGGCGTAGTAGTTGTTGTCGGAAGAGAACATGGTCAGCCCCTTGAGGAACTGCATGCCGAAAAACAGGATCACGATACCCACAATAGCCACCAGGGCAATCTTCACTTCATTCGTCAGAAACTTCATATCACAATAAATTATTCACTTAAAAACCAGCGGTAGCAAATTATTCACTTTTCACTTTTCCCTTTACCCTTCTCACTTCACCCTTTCCCCGTTCTTGAAGGCGATGATGAAAGCCTGCGGGAACTTCTGGGCCACCTCGCGGCGCAGGGCGCGTATCTCGTTGTAATCGGTCGAGGCACCGACGGTGTACTTCCAGATGTTGCCATCCTTATAAGCATCCACGTCCGTGAGGCCCTTCATTCGGCTGTCGCCAGCCTTCAACAGCCGGTCGCTGGTCATGAACTGCACCTTGAAGACCGGTGCCTCCTCCACCTGAGGGGCAGGCATGTCCGGCTCCTGCTGCTCCATGCCGTCGACCCTGGCCGTATCGGCCTCCACGGGGGCGGGAGCGACGGGAGCCTGCTCTGCCACGTCCTGTTTCGGGGGCTCCTGCTTAGGGACTTCCTGCTTGGGTGCAGGCTTCGCGGGGGCTGGTTCCTGGGCTACGGGTTCCTGCTTCGGCGGGGCCTGCTTGACAGGGGTGGCCTTGGGCGGCGTGCCCTTATGCTTGTTCTTGTATTCCACGAAGGCCTGATAGATGCCACGGCCCAGGGCGTCGATATTCTGGCGGTTGCCCAGATAGGTCTCTTCCGAGGCCGTGGTGATATAGCCCAACTCCACCAGACAGGCGGGCATCGACGTCTCGCGGAGCACCAGGAAGGCATCCTGCTTGACACCCTTGTCGGGGCGGTTGGCCGTGCGGCACACGTGCTTCTGGATGGCCTTGGCCAGTTCGACGCTCTCCACCATGTTGGCATCGTTGAGCACCTCGAAGATGATGTAACTCTCCGGCGAGCGGGGGTCGAAGCCGGAGTAGTGCTGCTTGTAGTCGCTCTCGATGAGCACCACGTCGTTCTCGCGCATGGCGGCACTGAGTTTCTCGTCGGAGCGGCGCATGCCCATGGTGTAGGTCTCCAGCCCGCTGACGGGCTTCTTGCTGGCCACCGAGTTGGTGTGGATGCTGATGAACACGTCGGCCTTGTTCTTGTTGGCGATGGCGGCCCGCTCGTGCAGGGGGATGAACACATCGGTCTTGCGGGTATAGATGACCTTCACGTCGGGGCAGTTGCGCTCCACGTAGCGCCCGAAGGCCAACGCCACATTCAGGTTGATGTCCTTTTCCTTCAGCCGCTTGCCCAGGGCGCCTGCATCCTGGCCGCCGTGGCCGGCGTCGATGACGAGCGTGAACTTACGCGCATCGGCAGCACTGGCCCCTATGCAGCACAGCAATAACAACAGGAATGGAATGATTCTTTTTACCATACGTCTTACTATCGGATGCAAAATTACGCTTTTTTAGTGGAAATGTGACAAGTCAGCCTCTAGTTTTATCATTTATTAAGTGTAGTTCGACGCCCGCACCCTGCAGACTGCCCCCCATCGGCGGGTTCTCCTTGGTGAGGGTCACGTCGACGGAGTCGGCATCGGGATAGCGGTCGAAGACGCTCCTCGCGATGCGCCCTGCCACGTGCTCCAGCAACGAGGAGGGCTGCTGCATCTCGCGGCGGACGATGTCGAGCAGGACGGCATAGTTCAGCGTGTCGTCCACATCGTCGGACGAGCAGGCCTTCATCACATTATAATAATGTACGCGAAGGCTGACCAAAAACCAGCCGCCCACCCTGCGCTCCTGCGGCAGCACGCCATGGAAGGCATAGAGCCGCACATCGCGCAAAAAGACGACACCATCCTCACAGCGCATCATACCGCCTCCTCCTGCTGAGCGTCATCAGCATCGACATTGCCGGGCAGGTACTTCTTCAGCGCACGCTCCACGCCGTTTTTCCAGGTGTTGATGCTCTCGCTCTGCAACTGCAGCGAGCCCACCAACTTGATGACATGGGCTATCGGCATGCGGTAGCGCAGCACGCCGGAGATGAGTTTGGCGTAGTTCCAATACTCAGGATTGAAGCGCTCCGACAGGCCCTCGACGGTGATCTTGTAGCCGCGGGTGTTGACAAACTGGAAGTCGTAGCGCTTGGTGCCGTCGGCATTCACCTGCTTGATGATCTTGCCCTTGGTCACCGACTTAGGCAGCATGATGCCCTCGTCGTCGTCCTGCAGACCGGTGAATATCTCATAGGGATAGCCGTCGAGCAGGCCCACGAGGGCCACCCACTTCTCCTTGTTGTTCTGGAACCGCACCACGTCGCACTCTAGCGCCATCGGGCGCACCTCGGTGACATGGGGGCCGACGATGCTCTCCAAGGCCGACACCTGGACCATCGAGCGCAGGTGGTCTGCCAGGCGCAGCATCTGCTCCTCGCTGACAGGATTGTCAAAGTCCTGCTCCTTGTGCAGCAGTTCGTCCATCAGCCGGCCCTTTCCCCCGAAGGCGGCCAGCAGCGACTGCCACACCTCCTCCTGGGCCGTATTCACTTGATTCTCCATAAATTCTGTCTGTTTACACGTTTCTGCTTGCAAAGTTAATGAAAAAGAGGCAATCGGCCAAAGAAATCATGCACTTTTAAGTCCTTAGTGCAAATATATGCAAAAAGATTTGGCCGTATGCGGAATAATTCGTAATTTTGCAGCCCCAAGTTGAATAAATATACCAAGATGAAAGAAAAGAACCAACGCCTTGAAGCCTTGCGCCTGATTATCTCCAGTCAGCAACTGGGCAGTCAGGAAGAACTGCTGACGGCCCTGCAGAAGGAGGGCTTCAAACTGACGCAGGCCACCCTGAGCCGCGACCTGAAGCAACTGAAGGTGGCCAAGGCCGCCACGATGGGCGGCAGTTATGTGTATGTCTTGCCCAACGAGACGATGTACAAGCGTGTCAGCACGCCGTCGTCCGTCCGTGAGATGATGATGATACCGGGCTTCGTGAGCATCCAGTTCTCCGGCAACATCTGTGTCATCAAGACCCGTCCCGGCTATGCCAGTGCCATCGCCTGGAACATAGACCGCAGCAACATCCCCCAGATTCTGGGAACCATTGCCGGCGACGACAACATCTTCGTCGTCATCAGGGAGGGCAGCAGCCACAAGGACGTGACCGAGGCGCTGGGCAAGGTCGTGCCGAACCTGAAGTAAATTACCATGCATAACGCATCATTGAAATGGAACAGACAAACGAAGAAATCGAAGTACTTGTGGCAGAGCCTCAGCATGAGGCCTACGTGGACACTATTCTCGACACCATTGCTGAGGCTGCCAAGGTCAGGGGAACGGGTATCGCCAAGCGCACCCATGAGTATCTGGCCAAGAAGATGATGGAGGCCAAAGCCGTCATTGCCCTCAGGAAGAGCGACGGCCGCTTTGCCGGATTCAGTTACATCGAGACCTGGGAGAACCAGCAGTATGTGACCACCTCGGGCCTGATCGTCCACCCCGACTTCCGCGGCCTGGGCCTGGCCAAGCGCATCAAGGACATGACATTCACGCTGGCCCGCACCCGCTGGCCCCACGCCAAGATTTTCTCACTCACCAGCGGTGCTGCCGTGATGGCCATGAACACGCAGTTGGGCTACCAGCCCGTCACCTTCGCCGACCTGACCGAGGACGAGGCGTTCTGGAGGGGCTGCGAGGGCTGCGTCAACGTGGACGTGCTGCACCGCACCGGCCGCAAATACTGCATCTGCACGGCTATGCTCTACGACCCCACGGAGCACCTGCCCGCCAAGATTCCCGACGAGGTCATCTCGCGCATCCGGCATCTGGAGGAACTGGAGGAGTCTTAGCCCCCTAAGTTCTTGGCAGAGCCAAGTGGCAAAGCCGAGCGAGGGGTTGGGGGTCTGAACAAGCGCAGACACCCCATCAATCTAAATAAACCAACAAAAAGGTCTGATTTTACGCTTGTTCAGACCCCCATCCCCCTAACTTAGGGGGCTTAGAAACAATGAGCAAGAAGAAAGTAGTAGTAGCATTCAGTGGTGGACTTGACACCAGTTACACAGTGATGAAACTGACCCAGGAGGGTTACGACGTATATGCAGCCTGCGCCAACACCGGCGGCTTCTCGGCTGAGCAGTTGAAGAAGAACGAGGAGAACGCCTACAAACTGGGCGCCGTGAAATATGTGACGCTCGACGTGACGCAGGAGTATTATGAGAAGTCGCTGAAGTATATGATCTTCGGCAACGTGCTGCGCAACAACTGCTACCCCATCTCCGTCTCCAGCGAGCGCATCTTCCAGGCCATCGCCATCGCCCGCTATGCCAACGAGATCGGGGCCGACGCCATCGCCCACGGCTCGACGGGTGCCGGCAACGACCAGATACGCTTCGACATGACCTTCCTGGTGATGGCCCCCGGCGTGGAGATCATCACGCTGACCCGCGACCAGAAACTGACCCGCAAGGAGGAGGTGGACTATCTCAACGAGCACGGCTTCACGGCCGACTTCACCAAACTGAAGTATTCGTACAACGTGGGCATCTGGGGAACCAGCATCTGCGGCGGCGAACTGCTCGACCCCACCCAGGGACTGCCCGAGGAGGCCTATCTGAAGCACGCCACGCAGCAGGAGGAGTCGCTGCTGAAGATCACCTTCGACAAGGGCGAGATCGTGGCCGTGAACGGCGAGCAGTTTGACGACCGTGTAAAGGCCATCCAGAAGATTGAGGAGATCGGTGCCTCGTATGCCATCGGCCGCGACGCCAACGTGGGCGACACCATCATCGGCATCAAGGGCCGTGTGGGCTTCGAGGCCGCTGCTCCCAAACTGATCATCGAGGCTCACCGCCTGCTGGAGAAGTCGACGCTGAGCAAGTGGCAGCAGTACTGGAAGGACCAGGTGGCCAACTGGTATGGCATGTTCCTGCACGAGAGCCAGTATCTGGAACCCGTGATGCCCGACATCGAGGCGATGCTCACCAGCAGCCAGCGCAACGTGACGGGCACCTCGATCCTGAAACTGCGCCCCTACGGCTTCGAGACCGTGGGCATCGACAGCGACAACGACCTGACGAAGAGCAAGTTGGGCGAATACGGCGAGACGCAGACTGGCTGGACGGCCGACGAGGCCAAGGGCTTCATCAAGGTATCGTCTACCCCACTCCGCGTGTACTACGGCATCCATAAAGACGAGAAACGGTAATATAAACCGCAGATTACGCAGATTGCACAGATTATTATTGTCTGGCATCAACATCTGCGTAATCTGCGAAATCTGCGGTTAGTTATAAAAAAATGATTAAAGTAGGAATATTAGGCGCAGCAGGCTATACGGGCGGTGAACTCATCCGCCTGCTGCTGAACCACCCCGAGGCGGAGATTGTCTTCGCCAACTCTGAGTCCAATGCCGGCAACCCTGTCAGCGACGTACATGAAGGACTCATCGGCGAGACTGATTTGCGCTTCACCGACCAGATGCCCTTCGACCAGGTGGACGTGGTGTTCTTCTGCTTCGGCCACGGCAAGAGCGAGGCCTTCCTCAAGGAGCACACCATCCCTGAGAACGTGAAGATTATCGACCTGGCACAGGACTTTAGAGTGAAGAGTGAAGAATTAAGAGTGAAGGATTACGACTTCGTCTACGGACTGCCGGAAACGCACAAGAGCACGATTGCCGGCTGTCAGCATCTGGCCAATCCCGGCTGCTTTGCCACGTGTATCCAGTTGGCGCTGCTGCCTGCCCTGAAGTCAGGCATCATCAGCGGCGACATCCATGTGAACGGAATCACGGGTAGCACAGGAGCAGGCCAGAAGCCTGGCGCCACCACCCACTTCTCTTGGCGCAACGACAACTGTTCGGTCTACAAGACCTTCACCCACCAGCATCTTCTGGAAATCAACCAAACGGTGCAGGAACTTCATCCCGGGTACGACGGTCGTGTGCTCTTTATCCCCCAGCGCGGCTGCTTTGCACGAGGCATCTTTGTCACCGCCTATGCCAAGTGCGACAAGCCCATCGAGGAGGTACGACAGATTTACGCCGACTACTACCGCGATGCAGCCTTCACGCATTTGGTCACCAAGAGTCCTGACATCAAGCAGGTTGTCAACACCAACAAAGCCGTGGTCTACGTGGAGAAATACGAAGACCAACTCCTGATGATTTCATGCATCGACAACCTGCTGAAGGGTGCCGTAGGCCAGGCCGTGCAGAACATGAACCTGATGTTCGGCATCGACGAGACAGCAGGCCTCCGGCTGAAAGCCTCCGCCTTCTAAAGCGTCAGCAAGAACAACACAAAGGCCCCCATCAGCAGGGCGGCCATCAGACAACCACATCCGCAGCCACAGCCACAACTCAGGAGTTCCTGATGGGGCTGGGCTGCGTAGTATTCGTAGGGACGCGAACCGCCCAGCATCCGATTGATGCGATGGCGCCACTGGGCCACCATATTGGGCGTGTTCATACCGTCGATGGCATCGATTGCCTCGTTAGACACATCCATGCCGCCGAACGCCACCAGATGGTCGAGCAGCGACAGGAACCCGATGATGGGGTATGCTATCAGATCACTCAGGAAATCAATCATATTCTCTCTATTTAGATTTATTTTGTTTCATCGAGACGCTGCATCCACTCCTTGGGCGTGGTGCCGACCACGGCCTTGAAGGTGCGGAAGAAGGATGTCTCGTTGGCAAAGCCCGACGATATCCACACCTCGGTCATCTTCTTGTCAGGATGGCTGCGCATCAACTGCTGGGCATAGCCGATGCGGTAGCCGTTGACAAACTGCGAGAACGAACAGCCATGCAGGCTGTTGATGCAGGCAGTCACATAACGGGAGTTGGTGCCCAGTGCTGCGGCGACATCCGATACCTTCAGGCCGCTCTTCAGAAACAGCCGCTCCTGCTCCATCACCTGGCAGATGCGCTGCATCAGTTCCTCGTTGCCCGTCATCGGTGCCACGGCAGGCATAGCCGCAGACGCAGCCGCACTCGTCCGCCGACATCTGACGAGCCAATAGCAGCCCACGCCGACAATGACCAGCAACAGGAGCACAGCCACTGCCGCCACCACCCAGGGCCAGAGCGACGGACAGCCCGTCAGCGCCGCATGGTCGCCGCTGCCCACGGGGAAGAGCCACACCGCCCGACTGGGCGCAAAGTTATCGTCGATCGCGCCTCCCACCAGCACCAGGTCGCCGTCGGGCGTCAGCACGGGTGTCGTATAGCCGGGCCAATCTTCCCTGGAGCCGAGCACATCAGTATAGAGGAGCGTCAGTCTGGCGGGCCGACCGGTCAGCCGGCAGTCGCCGTCGACAGCGTCGGCATAGTCTACGCACAAGACAAAGAAACGCCCCTTCCGGTCCATGGCCACCATATATCCACGGGCATTCTGACGGTCAGCCACCACACTGGAGATATAGGACAACTCCGTGTTCTCCCATTCCGTCGGGATGAAGCAGTCGGTGGGCAGGCGTTCCACCTCGCCGTTTCTCACCAGGGCAATGGCCTTCGTCCCGCTGAGATCGCAGACCGCCATCAGGTAGGCATAGATGTCGCGCTCCTCGTCGCCGATGAAACTGTCCTGCGCACGATGCTCCGCCGGACAAGGCAGGGGCATCCACATCGACAGGAAGGGGGCGTCGACGGGGCCGCCCTTCAGACGGTCGACGGTGGTCGGATAGCCTTCATACGGGTATCCCCGCGTGTCCCAACTGCCCATGATCACGGCATTGTCCTTCGCCGTGAGGAACAGGTAGGGCATGCTGCGGTGAAGCGTCACCGAGTCGACCAAGGTGAAGAACTTCTGTCCGTCGAACAACTCCATCGAGTCATCGTGATACCAGTTGCCGCTGACCAGCACCAGACCGCTGTCCAACTCCAGGCCCTGCGCCTGGGCCCGCTTGGCGTCCAGACAGCCGAAGCCCTCGAACGAATAGGTCGCCGGGTCGTACCATTCCACCGAGAATATCTGGCCGATGCCCAGGTTCTTCTCATAGCCGCCGCCTATCAGCACCCGCCCCGACTTCATCACCACCGAGAAACCGGCATCGTGAGAATAGGCCGTGGGCACCACGTGCCACTCGCCGTTGCTCAGATACTCGGCCGTCTCGGTCAGCACAAAGCCCGACGTGTGGCCGCCCACCGCCACCAGTTCGCCACCGGCAACAAACACGGAGTGGGCGGCGCGGGGCAGGTTCAGGTCAGGCAGCCGCAACGGCTCTATCCGTTCGGCCGGGCACGCAGGCACATCTATCACAGGATCATCGGCCAGCGTCGGCAAGGCCAACGCCACCCAGAGCAGCATCAGCGCGCCTAGCCTATATCTAAATTTCTTATCCATGGTGTCATGACATCTTGTTTTCTGACTGCAAAGTTATAACTTTTTTCTTTAAAACAGACTTCCTCCAACCTGAAAAGAAAGCGCAATCGACTAACAAATGTTTGATTTGTAAGTAGAATTACCGATTTTGAGAGTCTCCACACCGCGTTTTTTCTTAACTTTGCGCAAAATTTTATGACTTAATCAAAACGAGCAATTATGAAAAAGTACATGTTATTTTTAGTGGCCCTTTTAATATTTGGAGCCAGTGCCGACGCACAAATAGTTGAGAGATATAAACCGGGTAAGTACGACACTTTGTGGAGGAGGGAAGGAACAAAAGGTGGCGTAATGAATGATAAAGGATTCGAAGCAGTGAACACCGAGCATACCTTCTTTGATGAGGGCAAGCGAATGAAGCCCTGCGGCAACTTCTATATATGCGTAACGCCTGTCACATGGCTTGAATACTGGAAAATCACCAACGAGAAGGCCCATCCTGACTATGTAAGTGTTTCGAAGGCCGCCATGCTCACCGACGCTCAGAAGCGTAAGTTCCTCTGGTATTTGAATAGGAACAATGACGGACGGATTATTGGCTATCGCGAGGCATCAGGAAGCCAGATTATGAAGGCACACCAGAAGATAGGTCTCCATGATGACATTTCCGACCAATCTTTCAATCACGGATTCTTCATCTCCATGTCGGCAAGCGATTGGCGCTTGTGGCACAGTTGGTAGACAAAGGAAAAGCATATTGGAGAAGTTAAATAAATAAGAAATTACTGTTATCACTTGCATATCCATGCATTTTACTCCATCTTTACACAAAAAGATGGAGTATTTTTTGTATAGCAACCTTTTTTTTAGTAACTTTGCGCTCGATTTAACGACAAACAAATATGAAACTATTCGACGTGTATCCCCTTTTCGACGTGAACATCGTCAAGGGCGAAGGCTGCAGGGTCTGGGATGAGAAAGGACAGGAGTATCTGGACCTCTACGGCGGCCATGCGGTCATCTCCATCGGCCACTCCCACCCGCACTATATCAGCAAGGTGACAGAGCAGTTGCAGCAGATAGGCTTTTATTCCAACTCGGTGCAGAACAAACTGCAGGCCGGACTGGCCGAGCGGCTGGGCCAAATCAGCGGCTATGAGGACTATCAACTGTTTCTGGTGAACAGCGGTGCCGAGGCCAATGAGAACGCCCTGAAACTGGCTTCGTTCAAGACGGGCTACACCCGGGTGCTGTCGTGCGAGAAGTCGTTCCACGGCCGCACGAGTCTGGCCGTAGAGGTGACCAACAACCCGAAGATCGTGGCCCCGATCAACGACAACCACCACGTGCGCTTCCTGCCGCTGAACGACATCGAGCCGTGGGTGCGCGAACTGACCCGCGGGGGCATCGCCGCCGTCATCCTGGAGTGCATCCAGGGCGTGGGCGGCATCCAGATGGCCACGCCTGAGTTTGCCCAGAAACTGGCCTATGCCTGCAAGCGCTACGGGGCCGTGCTCATCTGCGACGAGATACAGTGCGGCTATGGGCGCAGCGGCAAGTTCTTTGCCCACCAGTGGCTGGGCATCAAGCCCGACATCATCACCGTGGCCAAGGGCATCGCCAACGGCTTCCCCATGTCGGCCGTGCTCATCAGTCCCGAGTTCCAGCCCGTCTACGGCCAACTGGGCACCACCTTCGGCGGCAACCACCTGGCCTGCTCGGCTGCCCTGGCCGTGCTCGACGTGATGGAGCAGGAGAACCTAGTGGAGAACGCCCGCGTGGTGGGTGACTACCTGATGGAGAAAATCCGCGGCCTGAAGAACGACAAGATCAAGGAGGTGCGCGGCCGCGGCCTCATGATAGGCATCGAACTCTACACCCCGCAGAAGCCCGTGCGCCAGCGTCTGGTCTACGAGCAGCACGTCTTCACCGGCTGTTCGGGCGAGAATGTGCTCCGCCTGCTGCCGCCGCTGACCTTCACCAAGGAGTTGGCCGACGAATTTATTGAACGACTACAGAAAGCATTATGAAAATAGCAATGATAGGGGCTGGCGCCATGGGTGGCGCCACCGTGGAGGGATTGATCAAGAGCAACTTCTTCCGTAACGAGGACATCACCGTGAGCGACCCGTCGGAGGCCGTCGTCGACAAGTTTGCCAGACAGGGCGTGTCGGTGACCACCGACAACCAGGTGGCAGCAAGCACGGCCGACATCGTGTGCGTCTGTGTAAAGCCCTGGCTGGTGGAACCCGTGCTCAAGGGCATCAAGGAGGTGCTGGTGCCCGAGAAGCAGACGCTCATCGTGATTGCCGCGGGCGTGCCTTCGGCCAGCATCAAGGAATGGCTGGGCGAGCAGTGTCCGCCGCTCTTCCTCGTCATCCCCAACATCGCCATAGCCGAGTTGGCTTCGATGACCTTCATCGTGCCGTGTGATGCGGCATTGGAGCACCAGACAGGACTGGTTCAGGCCATTTTCGACGAGATGGGCCACACGCTCATCACCGACGAGAAGCACCTGCCCAGCGGCACGACGCTCGCCTCGTGCGGCATCGCCTACGCCATGCGCTACATCCGTGCGGCCTCGGAGGGCGGCGTGGAGTTAGGCTTCAAGGCCGACCAGGCCAAAGAGATCGTGATGCAGACGATGCTAGGTGCCGTGAAGTTGCTGGAGGCCAGCGGCATGCACCCCGAGCAGGCCATCGACCTGGTGACCACCCCCGGCGGCCTGACCATCAAGGGTCTGAACGAGATGGAGCATGCCGGATTCACGTCTTCCGTCATCCGCGGACTGAAAGCAGGGCTTTGAGGAGGGTAAAGGGAAAAGTGAAAAGTGAATAATTTGCTACCGCTTTTATGTGCTAACTCATTTGATACTGCTTTTGTGTACTAACTCATTTGATACGCTTTATGTCTTATATTCAAAACAACAGTTCACCATTAACAAAGAAGAGTTATCTCTTCGGTGTAAGAATTGTTAAGATGATAAGATTCATCAAGTGCACCCCGAAGGAATACGGTTTGACAAATCAGGTATTACGCTCAGGAACCGCCGTCGGGGCACTGGTAAGCGAGGCGACCTACGCACAAAGTCCGGCAGACTTCATCAATAAACTATCCATAGCCCTGAAAGAATGCAATGAGACCCTTTACTGGCTAAACATCCTCAAGGATACAGACTTCCTGAACGAGAGCGAATTTGAGAGCATCAACAAGGACTGTCAAGAACTACTGGCGCTCCTCATATCATCAATAAAAACAACCAAACAAAACAGCGAAAGAAAATAACCAACGGAAAGCGGAAGCAAATTCTTCACTTTTCACTTTTACCTTTTACCTTAAAAAAATGGACGAACAACTGAAACAGATAGGCGAGCGACTGCGCGGACTGCGCGACGTGCTCGACATACCGGTGAGCGAGATGGCTGAGACCATCGGCATCGCTGTGGAGAAATATGAGAAGATAGAACTGGGCGAGGCCGACATCACCATCTCGAACCTGATGAAGATCGCCCACAAGTACGGCATCTCGACCGAAGAACTCATCTTTGCCGAGGCCCCGCACATGAAGTCCTACTTCGTGGTGCGCAAGGGGCAGGGCATGTCGGTGGAGCGCACGAAGGCATACAAGTACCAGAGCCTGGTGAGCGGCTTCGTGAGCCACAAGGCCGACGTGTTCATCGTCACCGTCGAGCCGAAGCCGGGCGCACGCACCATCTACAAGAACACCCACCCCGGCCAGGAGTTCAACCTCGTGCTGGAGGGCAAGATGGAACTCTATATCGGCGGCAAGACCATCGTCCTGGAGGAGGGCGACTCTATCTATTTCGACTCCACCAAGCCCCACGGCATGCTGGCCGTAGGCGACAAGGCCGTGAAGTTCCTGGCCTTTACGGTAGAATAGCCTAAAGGAAATTATAATAATTTCTGTCCAAATACAAAGACTATGGTAGAAAGATTTTTGAAGCAGACCCACTTTGAGTCTGTTGAGGATTACAACAAGAACCTGGAGTTCATCATTCCAGAGAACTTCAACTTTGCCTACGACGTGATGGACGCTTGGGCACAGGAGAAGCCCGACGGCCTGGCCCTGCTGTGGACCAACGACCTGGGCGCAGAGATCAAGACCACCTTCGCTGAACTGAAAGAGCAGAGCGACCAGGCCGCCGCCTATCTGCTGTCGCTGGGCATCGGCAAGAACGACCCCGTGATGCTCATCCTGAAGCGCCGCTACGAGTGGTGGGTGGTCATGCTGGCCCTCTGCAAGATAGGCGCCGTGGTCATCCCCGCCACCCACATGCTGACCAAGCACGACATCGTGTATCGCAACACCCGCGCCTCGGTGAAGGCCATCATCTGCGTCGACGATCCTTACGTGACCAGCCAGATCATGCTGGCTAAAGACGAGAGCCCCACGGTCAAGAACTATATCGCCATCGGCGACAACGTGCCCGAGGGGTTCCGCGACTATCTGAAGGAGATCGGCAGTGCGCCGCAGTTCCAGCGGCCCGCCTTCGTCAACACCAACGACGACACGATGCTGATGTACTTCACCAGCGGCACCAGTGGCGAGCCGAAGATGGTGGCCCACGACTACCTCTACGCCATGGGCCATCTGACCACGGGTGTCTTCTGGCACAACCTGCACGAGGGTTCGCTCCACCTCACCGTGGCCGACACGGGCTGGGGCAAGGCTGTGTGGGGCAAGTTCTACGGCCAGTGGTTTGCCGGTGCAACGGTCTTCGTCTTCGACCACGAGAAGTTTAATGCCGACACCATGCTGCGCCAGATGGAGAAATACCGCGTCACGTCGTTCTGTGCACCGCCCACCATCTATCGCTTCATGATCCGCGAAGACCTTTCCAAATATGACCTGTCGGCACTGGAATACTGCACCACAGCCGGCGAGGCACTGAACCCTGCCGTCTTCGAGAAGTTCCACGAGTTGACGGGCATCCGGCTCATGGAGGGCTTCGGCCAGACCGAGACCACCATGACGCTGGGCACCATGCCGTGGATGAAGCCCAAGCCCGGCTCGATGGGCATGCCCAATGCACAGTACGACATCGACCTGCTGAAGCCCGACGGCACGCCCTGCGAGGACGGCGAGAAAGGCGAGATTGTGATAAAAGCCCCCCTCTTATCCCCCCTTGGGGGGAAGACTGATAGTCTTGCTAATGGCTCCTCCCCCAAGGGGGAGGCTGGGAGGGGGCTTCCCCTGGGCCTCTTCAAGGAGTACTACCGCGACGCAGAACTGACCCGCGAGGCATGGCACGACGGCATCTACCACACAGGCGACATGGCGTGGCGCGACGAGGACGGCTACTACTGGTTTGAGGGCCGCATCGACGATGTCATCAAGTCCAGCGGCTACCGCATCGGCCCGTTCGAGGTGGAGAGTGCCCTGATGACCCACCCCGCCGTCGTGGAGTGCGCCATCACCGGCGTGCCCGACGACATCCGCGGCATGGTGGTCAAGGCCACCGTCGTGCTGGGCAAGGAGTGGAAGGACAAGGCCGGCGACGATCTGGTGAAGGAACTGCAGCAGCACGTGAAGCGTGAGACGGCCCCCTACAAATATCCTCGCATCGTCGAGTTCGTCGACGAACTGCCGAAGACCATCAGCGGCAAGATACGCCGCGTGGAAATCCGCGAAAAGGACAGTCAGAAATAACCATTTCCAACCATACTTACATCAACAAACAACATGACTAACCGCTGCTTCTCACTTTTAACGGCACTCCTGCTGCTCATTGCCACCGCTACTGCCGACAACAGCCAGGCATGGTGGGGATACTGGAACAGCAGCATGGGCACTGACGTGCAGACCACGCTATCTGGCGGCCAGACCAACTGCTACGTGCGCCTGGTGGCCCCCAACGACCTGCTCACGGGCACCAGCCTGCACGGCGTGCGCATCTATCTGAGCGACAAGACGGCCGTCACGGGCGTCAAGGCGTGGGCCTCGGTGGGTGCCGTCAACTGGACCTCGGCACAGCCCGACCGCCAGCAGAAGGAGGCCGCCGCAGCCGACCTGCGCGACGTGAACAACGACGGACAGGCCACCGAGGTGATCTTCGACGAGCCTATAGACATCCTGCCCGCCAACAACCGCTATGCCAGCATCTACGTGGGCGTGCTCATCAGTGTCGACGCGACGCTGGCCGCCCAGCACCCCTGTCAGTTGCTGTCGGCCTCCAAGGAGCAGTCGGTGCCCAACTCGTGCTTCATTGCCAATGCCGACCGCAGCGGCTCACAGGGGCCCCTGGCCCTGCAGTTGCTCGTCTCCGGCGGTCAACTCGGAGCCACGTCGGTCAGTCCACAACTTGCTGAGCAGCCCATGCTGATTGCCGGCGACGCAGCCACGCTGCAGTTGGGCATGCGCAACGACGGCCTGCAGGCCGTGGAGAGCATCGACTATACCGTGAGCGTAGGCGCACACACAGTGGCCAACGCCCATGCCGACCTCCCCTCCCCCATCGACGAACTGGGAGCCACCTTCAGCGTGAGCCTGCCCGTCAACATGCCCACCGAGGCTGCGCTCCACGACCTGACGGTCAGCGTCACCCGCGTAAATGGGGTCGACAACCTGAGTGACACCCCGCAGGCCAGCACCCCGCAGGTGCTCCTGCAGCAGTACGGCCTGAAGCGCGCAGTGATGGAGGAATACACGGGCACGTGGTGCCCCAACTGTCCGCGCGGCGACCTGGGCCTGCACCTGCTGGACAGCCAGTTCGGCGACCGCTTCATCGGCATATCCATCCACCACGACGACCCCATGACCACCCCGGACTACGACACCAGCCCGGCGAAGTTACGCTTTCTGGACGGCTACCCCTCGTGCGCCATCGACCGGCTCATAGCCTGCGACCCTTACCTGGGGCTTGACCTCTTCGCCAAGGAGTTTCTGACCGACCGGGTGGTGAGCGACGCCCTACAGCACAAGGTGGAGGCCGACGTGGCCGTGGAAGCCGCATGGGAGGCCGACGGCCACACCATCACGGCGCAGGCCGCCACCACCTTCTGGTACACCGCTGCCACGGCCCACCATCAACTGGCCTTCGTGCTCGTGGCCGACGGTCTGACGGGCACGGAAAAGGGCTGGGAGCAGTACAACCCCTATTCGGGTGCCACGGACTGGGACGAGCCCATGCAGCCCCTGGTCGAGAGCGGGCGTTATCTCTACGGCCCCTACGACCATGTGGCCATCGACGTGGCGGGCATCGACAACGGCCTGCAGGGCAGCATCAGCCTGCCCCTCACGTGCGGCAAGGCGCAGACCTACGTACAGCGTTTCGACACTTCGGACAACGTGCTCGTGCAGGATCCTGACCGCCTGAGCGTGGTGGCCCTGCTCATCGACACCGTGACGGGTCAGATCGTCAATGCGGGCAAGGCCCATGTCACGGGCAGCGAGCATTCCGGCATTGCCACCGCCACGCTGGAGGGTGCCAAAGGGCTTACCGCCCCGCATCTCTATCGCCTCGACGGTCGCGCCGTGAGCCCCGCCTCCAAGGGCCTCGTCATTGAGCGTCGCGCCGACGGCAGCGTGAGGAAGCGCCTGCAATAAAGACAAGCACAGCAAAAAAATATTTGGGTGATAAAATATGTTAATAAGGATGGCACAGAAAACATCGAAAAGCCGATGTACAGGGGATATCACACGCGGGCGCGGCCAATTGACTACTTAACAAAAACAAGGTGCACTAACTGCACTAACTGCACTTAAAAAGGTACCGAGTTATGAAAATATCTCACAGAGATAAAAAAATATCTCCGTTAGTTATGAAAATATCTCTGTGAGTTATCAGAATACCCCTCATCGCGGTGAAAATCGTGACAAAGATTTGACAAATCTGGACGCGAAATCCTGTTTTGTAAAACGCTCCGGCAAGAATCTGCAAAGTGTTTGTGCACTCCGCAGTTCCCCCACCTCTTGCTTACCGGTTCTTGGATATTGGTTATAGGCCAACAATTAACGGTTAGTGTTTATTGGTTATTGTTTATTGGTTATTGTTTATTGGTTATTGTCCACCGTTTTGGGTGCAGTAAGTGCAGTAAGTGCACCATGTTTTGTGTAAGCATATACGCGCTGCTCAGATGCCACTGTAACGCGGAATATGCCCTGTTTACGGACTTTCTGGCTCGCCGCACCCTTCCACAATTAACATATTTTTACTACCCAAATTGACTGCTGAAAATGAAAATTAAAAAGAGGATGTGCCAATTTTGACACATCCTCGATGCTATAGGTAGTGCTTGCGGACTACTTCACGACAACCTTCTTGCCGTTGATGATGTAGAGACCCTTCTTCTGAGCCTTCTGCACCTTCCGGCCGCTCAGGTTGTAGACCGTGCCCTGTTCGGTAGCGGTCTTCAGCGTGGCGATACCGTCGACTACGGGCTCCTCGGGAACGACCTCAATGCTGACAGGCTGGAAAGCCTGCGTACCAAGGACGGAATAGATATAGCCCACGACATTCACCGTGGCACCCTCGGCAGGAGTCTCGACATTGGTGCCCAGTTGGTCTTGGATGGGGAATTTCTCTCCCAATTCCACCAGATTCAGATAC
>JAFUST010000012.1 GCA_017467535.1 Prevotella sp.
CCTGCATCATTTCGGGGAATGGCGTGGCCGGGCTGCTGGTGACGATCTGCACGGGGCCCCGCGTTCCCTCGCCCTCAGCGGCAGGATAGTACTTGCGGTCGGAGATGAGCGTGCGGTCGACGAAGTACCAGTCGATGAGGAAGGCGCGCTGCAGGGAGTAGACGCCCAGACCCTCGATACGCATCATCGTGTCGCGCCAGCCCCGGCCAGCGCGGCCCTTCACATAGCGCAGAGCGATATTCATGCCGCCAATATAGCCCACCCTACCGTCGATGACGATGATCTTGCGGTGGTTGCGGTAGTTGACCTTGCGGGCAAACGTGGGGAAGCGCACTGGCAGGAAGGGCACTACCTCAATACCCTCGACACGCATCCGTTCAAAGAAACGGTTCTTCACGCCCCAGCAGCCCACATCGTCATAGACCACACGGACCTCCACGCCCTCGCGGGCTTTGGCAATGAGCGCATCGGACACCAGCCGACCCACGGCATCGTCCTCGAAGATATAGATGTCGATGTGGATATGGCTGCGGGCCGAGGCAATGTCGCGCAACAGCGAGGGGAAGAAGGCATAGCCGTCGCAGAGCACGTCCACCTTATTATTATTAAAGGGGAGCGAGAAACTCTGGTTGACAAAGAGGTCGATGACGGGCTTGTGAGCCTCGGGGAGTAGCAGGTCGCGCTGTTCGACGAACTCCAGCATGGAGCGTTTGGTGAGTTGGTCCATGGAACGCTGGCTGACCATCCGCTCGCGACGGGTGTTGACACCCAGCACGAGGTAGGCCACGATGCCCACCACGGGGAAGAAATAGATGACCATCGCCCAGGCCAGCGTCTTGGCGGGCTGACGATTGTCCATCACCACATGGATGATAGCCGCAATGACTATCACCTGGTTGATGATGATGACGATGGTCTGCCAGTTCATGGGATGTCGATGAGTTTATGGGTTTGCAGTGAGAGCCGCCACTGGGGATGCTGCTTGATATACGCCACGCAGGCCGCCACGATGCGGGCATTGCGCTGAGGGTCGCCAGTGTCGCAGGGCTGAAGATAGAGGAGGGGTGTTTTTCGAGGAGGGAGTAGCGAGGGGCGAGGAAGGAGGAAGGAGGAACGAGGAGCGAGGATAGAATCGACATCAGTGTTTTCATCGAACACAATCTTTATTTCGTCCGCAGTTCTGACCTCGCTCCTCGTTCCTCCTTCCTCCTTCCTCGCCCCTCGCCCCTCGCTCCTCGAAAAACTTTTCGGCGACACCGTCAGCCAGTCGAGGTTGTGGGGAGCAGGACGGGTGCCGTTGCTCTCCATAGCCACTTCGTAGCCGTGCTGATGGAGCAGGTCGACAAAGGCCTCATCCACCTGCAGCGTTGGTTCGCCACCGGTGAGCACGATGAAGCGAGAGGGATAGGCGGCAATAGCGGAGAGGATGTCGGCATCGGTCATCTCACGATAGGCGTCGAAATCTGTGTCGCAGAACGGGCAGCGCAGGTTGCAGCCCGCGAAACGGATGAACACCGCCGCACGCCCCGTGTTACGTCCCTCGCCCTGCAGCGAATAGAAGATGTCGTTTACCCTAAACATGGTATGGCGGTAGCAAACTATTAACTATTAACTATTCACTTGCATCGTAAGATGCACAGTTTCCTTCGCTCTCCTGCACGGTGGCCTTATAGCAGGTGGGAATCTGCTCCACACACCAGCGGGCTATGTTCTCAGCCGTCGGATTGAAGGGCAGCACCTCGTTGAGGTTCTGGTGATCCAGCGTGCCCTTGATCTTACGCTTGATCTCGGTGAAGTCGACCACCATCCCGTTCTGGTTCAGCGTCTCTGCCTTGCAGTAGATGGTGATGACCCAGTTGTGGCCGTGCAGTTGCGAACACTTACTCTCATAGTCCAGCACCAGATGGTGACTGGCTGAAATCTCTAGTTTTTTCTGAATGTAATACATATTTCCGTTTTAAACAAGGAGGTCGCTGCCCAGCCGTTTGGCCAGGGCGTCGCGGAGTTCCTTGGTCTCCTTATGTTCTTTCAATAGTTTCATCATGCGTTCCTGGTCGCTGCCCACCTGCTGCAACTCGCGCTGTATCTCTTTCAGTCGGGCCTCCACGATGTCGAGACGGTAGTCCATGACCAGATGGAGCACCCGCTGTCGGAGCGTGCTCTCCGTATCCTCGACGACGAAGCGACCGCCCAGTTGGTGGCGGTCGATGGCCAGACTGGTGGCCAACTGGCTGACCTGCAGGTCGGGATGGCTGCAGAAGTAGGTCTCGGCCTTGAAATCAGGTTCGTGGACATGCGTCACGGCCTCGTTCAGTATCTGATTGCTCAACGGATTGGCGAAGAGAAGTCCGTCCTGCGAGAGGTCGAAGGTGATATACTCCGCCACAGTCAGCGACACCATCTGACCGTCGTCTGTCTCCACGTTGTCGAAGATGATCTTCTCGCCGTTGCGGATAATCTCGCGGATGAGAAGTAGTTCCACTGAGAAAGACTCTCCCCCGGCCCCTCCCTGTGAGGGAGGGGAGTAGTTACCTTCTGTGGCAACGGTACTATCTACTCCCCTCCCTTCAGGGAGGGGTTGGGGGAGAGTCTGCTGGGGGAGAGTCTTTTTGGGGAGGGTCTGCTGGGGCGGAGCCTGTTGGCTCCGCTGTTCTCGTTCCCTATCTTTCTCCTTGTCCTCAATGCTCTGACGGATGTATTTGTTCATCTCGGCAATGAGGGTCTGCTCCTTCATATTGACACGATGGGCAAAGTCGGAGAGATAGGTGGAGCGCAGAATCTGGTCGGGGATGACGGAGATGCTCTTCACGATGCCACCAATGGCCTCGGAACGCTTCACGGGGTCGGTGACATTCTCCACCGTCAGCCGGCTCTTGAAGGTGATGAAGTCCGTCTGGTGGTCCTCAATATAGCGCTTCAGTTCCTCGGTGGAGTGCTTGCGGGCAAACGAGTCGGGGTCGTCGCCGTCGGGCAGCAGGAGCACCTTGATGTTCATGCCCTCCTCCAGCAGCATATCGGTGCCTCGCATGGCAGCATGGATGCCGGCCTCGTCGCCATCGTAGAGCAGGGTGATGTTGGAGGTGAAGCGGTGCAGCATGCGAATCTGATAGATGCTCAGCGCCGTGCCGCTGTTGGCTACCACATTCTCGATGCCGGCCTGATGCATGGCAATAACGTCGGTATAGCCCTCGACCATAAACACACGGTCTTCCTTGACGATGGCCTTCTTGGCTTGGAAGATGCCATAGAGTTCACGCTCCTTGTGGTAGATGTCGGAGTCGGGCGAGTTGACGTATTTCTGCGCCACGCCCTTGGTACGGCTGTCGAGCACTCGGCCGCCGAAGGCCACCACCTTGCCGCTGACATTGAACCAAGGGAAGATGGCACGGCCGGAATAGCGGTCGACCAGTCCTCCTTCCTCATTCCTCGAGAAACAGAGTCCCGTCTTCACCAGGAACTCGGCCTTGTAGCCTTTGGCCAGGGCGGCCGACGACAGGGCATCGCGACGCTGGGGAGCATAACCCAACTGAAACTTCTCGATGATGTCGTCGCGGATGCCGCGGCTGCGGAAATACTGCTTGCCGATGGCAATGCCATCAGGATCTTCGAGCAGAATCTTGTGGAACCAGTCCTTGGCCCATTCGTTGACGATGAACATCGACTCGCGCTCGCTCTGGGCTTCGCGCTCCTCGTCGGTCATCTCCTTCTCGACAATCTCGATATTGTACTTCCGCGCCAACCAGCGCAGGGCCTCGGGATAGGTGATCTGCTCGTGCTCCATCAGGAAACTGGCGGGCGTACCACCCTTGCCGCAGACGAAGCAGTGACAGATATTCTTCGAGGGCGACACCATGAACGATGGGTTGCGGTCGTCGTGGAAGGGGCACAGACCCTTGTAGTTCACCCCGCTCTTCTTCAGCGTGACGAACTCTCCCACGACATCGACGATGCGTGCCGCGTCCATGATCTTGTCAACAGTCGCCCTGTCTATCATGCTTATTTCTTCAGGTACTTGGCCAGTTCGCTCTTGTTGGCCTTCAGGCCCTTGGCGAAACTCTGGGCATTCATCTGAGCACCGGCCTTGGAGGCGTGGGTGTGGTCTTTCTTGAAATAGACGGCACCGGCCTTCTCCTTGATCTCGGCTATCTTGGCCTTGGCCTTCTCCTTGTCCTCCGGCAGTTTCTTCACGGCAAACTTCTTGTCGAGGAAGTCGGCAGAGATATTGTGCATGTCGATGAACTCGACGCCCGTCTCGGCCACCACCTCACGGTACCACTTGCCGTAGGAATCATCGCGACGCTCCACCTTGCCGCCGGGCCACTCGTTGCGCGGCGTCAGCGAGACGAGGATGGGTGTGGCGCCCTTCTCCCGCACATCGTCAATCATCTTCTTCAGATACCATCCAAAGGAATAGACCACCTCGTAGGTATCGTTGTCCAGATGGTAGACGTGCAGGGTGTCCTTCGTGCCGGGGATGACACCGCGGGCTTTCTGGTCGGTGATGGGGCAGATGTCGTTATGGCCGAACTGGATGGTGACGAAGTCGCCCGGCTGCAGCGAGTTGTACACCTTGTCCCACAGGCCTTCGCGAACGAAGGAACGGGTGGAACGACCGGCACGGGCGGCATTGCAGAGCGTGATCTTCGACTCGTCGAAGACGGTCGATGCCTGCGAGGCCCAGCCCCACATGCCATCATCCTCCTTGTCGGCATTCTTCACCGTGGAGTCGCCGGTGAAGAAGACTACCGGCTTGCCCTCTTCCCGCTTCACGTTCCAGCGGTCGGCAGGCACATTCTTCATCATGGCCTGCAGGGGTTTCAGTTGCGGATTGCTGCTTTCCCACAGTCCTTCGGCAGCACTCAGGGCATTCATCTCCGCACCGAACTTCGAGGTGTGGATCTTGTCGCCCAGGAAGTGGTACTGCTCCTTCCAATGGCTGTAGGAGTCGAGTTTCTGCCCGCTGCGCTCGTTCAGGTCAACAAAGGGTACGCCCTCGATGGCAGCCACGTAGGCCGCCCACTCCGTCTGGGGTTTGCGCACAATCTTACCCTTGTCGTCATAGGCATCGCGAGGCGTCAGCGACATCAGGATGGGGTTGGCACCCTTGGCCCGGATCTCACTGATATACTTACGCAGATACGTACCATAACTATATACCGTGTCCTGCTTCTGAGTGCGCTGGTTGAAGCCCACATAGCAGGTGTCGGGATCCACGCCGGGAATCACGGCACGGGCACGACGCTGGTCGAAGAACTCGCCGTTGTCGTTATGTCCGATGGACACGATGACCCAGTCGCCGGGCAGCAACGCCTCACGGACGGCTGGCCACAGATCGGTGTAGAACGTACGGGTCGACATACCGCCCAGGGCCTGGTTCTCCACGGCAATCTTCGCCTCGTCGAAATACTTGTTGGCAAAGTAGCCCCAGCCCCACTGGCCGTTGCTGCCGTTGCCCTTGGTGCCGTTGCGCATCGTGCTGTTGCCCACGAGGAACAGCACCGGCTGATTTCCCTTGCGGGTCGTGCCCGGCTTAGGCCGCGACATGAGTGCCTTGGCAATCGAGTCGGGCGTATTGTCCACCACCTTGTTCACATCCTCAATGGGATCAGGCAGGTTGTCGAAGCCCTGTGCCCACGCCCCGAGCACCAGTGCCGCCATCGTTAAAATAGAGAGTAGTCGTTTCATAATTAAGTTAAGATATGCTTTGGCTTGCAAAAGTACAAAAAAATACTCGAAACACGAAAGGATTATTACACAAATCTCTAATTTTGTGCACGTTGGGAGGCCTTTTGTGCATTTTTTACACGTTTTCTTTTGTCAATCGAACAAAAAGCCGTACCTTTGCACCGCTTTTTTACTAAGCAAACATTTATATACATTATTATAATAATATGGCTTTAAAGATTGTAGTGCTGGCCAAGCAAGTGCCAGACACCAGAAACGTAGGTAAGGACGCCATGACCGCCGAAGGTACGGTGAACCGCGCTGCCCTACCCGCCATCTTCAACCCAGAAGATTTGAACGCCCTGGAGCAGGCCCTTCGTCTGAAGGAGCAGAACCCAGGCTCTACAGTAGGAATCCTCACGATGGGTCCTCCACGTGCAGGTGAGATCATTCGTCAGGGACTTTATCGTGGTGCCGATACGGGCTGGCTGCTGACCGACCGTCTGTTTGCCGGTGCCGACACGCTGGCCACCTCATACGCCCTGGCCACGGCCATCAAGAAGATTGGCGACGTGGACATCGTCATCGGCGGCCGTCAGGCTATCGACGGCGATACCGCCCAGGTGGGTCCGCAGGTGGCTCAGAAACTGGGCCTCAACCAGGTGACCTACGCTGAAGAAGTGCTCAGCGTGAAGGATGGAAAGGCTACCATCAAGCGCGTCATCGACGGTGGCGTGGAGACGGTGGAGGCTCCGCTGCCCGTGGTAATCACGGTGAACGGAAGTGCGGCTCCCTGTCGTCCGCAGAACGCCAAGTTGGTGATGAAGTACAAGCGCGCCACCTGTCCGATGGAACGTCCTGCCGATGGCACCCCCTATGACTATCTGTACGAGGAGCGTCCCGAACTGAACCTCAACCAGTGGAGCGTGGCCGACGTGAACGGCGACGTGAACCAGTGCGGTCTCTCGGGCTCGCCCACCAAGGTGAAGGCTATCAAGAACATCGTGTTCCAGGCAAAGGAGTCGAAAACTTTGACGGCTTCTGATGCTGATGTCGAGGGAATGATCAAAGAATTGTTGGACGAAAAGATCATTGGCTAAAATGAATCGACAGAAATATAATGAGAAATAGAACTGACAGAAATATAATGAGGAATATAACTGACAGAAATTATCATAATTCTTATATTGACCATCTAACGATAAATAATTATTTTAATTATACTAATTTCTGTCCAAATATTATCTGATTTAATTTCTGTCCAAATATATCTTATTTAATTTCTGTCCTATAACAAGAAGATTATGAACAACGTATTTGTTTATGTAGAGATAGAAAGCACAACCGTGCAGGAGGTATCTCAGGAGTTGCTGACCAAGGGTCGCAAACTCGCCAATGAACTGGGAGTAGAACTCCACGCCGTCGTTGCCGGTACCGGCATCAAGGGCAAGGTGGAGGATCAGATTCTGCCTTACGGCGTCGACAAACTGTTTGTCTTCGATGCAGAGGGCCTGTTCCCCTACACCTCGGCTCCCCACACCGACATTCTCGTCAACCTCTTCAAGGAGGAGCAGCCGCAGATTTGCCTGATGGGTGCTACCGTCATCGGCCGTGACCTCGGCCCCCGTGTGTCGTCGTCGCTGACCAGCGGTCTGACTGCCGACTGCACCGAACTGGAGATCGGCCCGTATGACGACGCCAAGAGCGGCAAGCACTACGACAACCTGCTCTATCAGATTCGTCCTGCCTTCGGTGGCAACATCGTGGCTACCATCGTGAACCCCGACCACCGCCCACAGATGGCTACCGTCCGCAGCGGCGTGATGCAGAAGGCCGTCTACGAGGGTCAGGCCAAGAACGAGGTGGTATATCCTGAGGTATCGAAATATGTCGACATGGCCGTGGCCGGTGTCGTCAAGGTGCTCGACCACCATGTGGAGGCTGCCAAGCACAACCTGAAGGGTGCACCCATCGTGGTGGCCGGTGGCTATGGCATGGGCTCGAAGGAGAACTTCGACATGCTGTTCCAGTTGGCCAAGGTGCTGCACGGCGAGGTGGGCGGTTCTCGTGCCGCCGTCGATGCCGGCTGGCTCGACCACGATCGTCAGATCGGTCAGACGGGTGTCACCGTCCATCCGAAGGTGTACATCGCCTGCGGCATCAGCGGACAGATTCAGCACATCGCCGGTATGCAGGATTCGGGCATCATCATCAGCGTCAACTCCGACCCCGATGCTCCCATCAACCGCATCGCCGACTACGTCATCGTTGGCACCGTGGAAGAGGTAGTTCCCAAACTCATTAAATACTATAAGCAAAATTCGAAGTAATTATGGCAAACTATTATAGCGATCATCCTGAGATCGGGTTCTACTTGAACCACCCCCTGATGGCTCGTATCGTCGAGTTGAAGGAAAAAGGCTTTGCTGTCGCAAAGGAATATGACTACGCTCCCGTCGACCTGGGCGATGCCATCGAGAACTACAAGCAGATTCTCGACATCACAGGCGACGTGGCTGCCAATATCATTGCGCCCAACTCGGAGAGCGTCGACCTGGAAGGGCCTCACCTCGAGAACGGCCGCATGATCTACGCCTCGAAGACCTACGAGAACCTCGACGCAACCCGTAAGGCTGGCC